>NZ_CP087203.1:5527470-5834552 GCF_026016325.1 Pseudomonas sp. B21-056 | reverse complement strand
ACGACCCTTACGCGGATCTTCTCGTCTACGCTCGGGCAGAACACCTTCCGGTTAAAAGTCGAAAATAAGACCCTGACACCACAGCTGCCACTCGATCAGATTGCGCCCGCGCTGGAGTTCATGCTCGATATGTTTGTATCCCATGGATACAACGTGAACGACGTGCGTAAGTATGAGAACCAGGTAGTTACCCTTGGGCATATTCCACCTGAAATACTTCCCGACAGTTTGGCTGAAGCCGCAAAGGTAAAGGTCAGACCGGCTCAGCCGGACACGACGAATGGTGGGGGCACAGGGGGCGGTCACAGCGCTGGCGGCAACGGTGACTCTGACGATGAAAAAGGTACTAACGCGCAGCCAGGTGGTGGCAACGGCACTCGACCAGGTGTAGCTAGTGGCCCTCAATCGGGCGGGACTAAGCCGGGCAAGCCGGACGGCACCGAAAATATAAAACCTGAACCTCCAGCTTCTCCGGGAATTCGCGCAAAACCACAAGCACGAGCGAGGAAATATTTGACCCCTTGGTCGCTGAAGATTTCCAACTCGCGTATCAACGCAATATATAACGAGCTGAGAGCAGTCCTGCGAGTTGATGAGTGCCCTAACGCAGTTGCAATAACTTTTCGCGTGTTTATTGAAACAACTTGCGATGAATACGCGAGAATGCAGAAGGACGCAGGTAAAACAGTTTTGCGTTGGGACACTAACAATGAACTTCGCGGTGGAGGAAGCGGTGACAAGTTGGTCATGAAGGTTCAGTCGGTGGTTAAACATCTGGAAGCCGAAAAGAAAATAGCGGCCCCAGCGGCAAAGGCCATTTTCAAGCGTGCCAGCTCCTATGACCAGCCAGGATCGGTTGATCACTTCAACCTGTTCGTGCACGGGACTCATAGCGCCCCCCTACCATCCGAGCTGAAGGACATTGCGGAAGAATACCAGCCTATGCTTGAAGCCATCTGGCGCTAAGCATTGGAAAATGCCCTAGCATGTGTTCTCATGGACAGCTTGACGAGCTGGGATAAGATTCATGGGCGCTTCTAGGGTATTTTCTACACCGCTACGCTACCCTGGTGGCAAGGGAAAATTTGCTCACTTCATAAAGCAAGTGTTTGAAGTGAATGGCTTACATGACGGTCATTATGCAGAACCCTATGCAGGCGGAGCTGGTGTTGCTCTGGAACTCATGTTCCACGAGTATGCCTCAGTTATACATATCAATGATCTAGATCCGGCTATCTACGCGTTCTGGCATTCGGTAGTCCATCATACAGATGATATCAGCAAGGCTATCGTTGACACGCCTGTCACCATGGAAAACTGGCATAGATTTAAGGCCATACTTGATAATCCAGAAGATTGTTCAGTTGTGGATCTTGCCATGGCTACCTTCTTCCTCAATCGCACTAATCGCTCGGGCATCTTGAAAGCCGGCGTTATTGGTGGGAAAGAGCAAGCAGGAAAGTGGAAGTTGGATGTTCGCTTCAATAAGCCTGAACTTATTAAGCGTATAGAATTAATTGGAAAGTATAAGAATCGAATCAAAATCTACAATGAAGATGCTCTTGGCTTCATCAATAATATAACCCCAGCTCTTCCAAAGAAATCCCTCACCTATCTCGATCCTCCCTATTACATCAAGGGCTCTGGTCTCTATCGCAACTTCTACGTGCACGACGATCACGTACAGATCGCTAACGCGCTGGGCAGTATCGACAAGCCTTGGATCGTTTCATACGATAACGTGAGCGAGATAAAAAATATCTACACCAATTATCGCCAGGACGAATATTTCTTGAGCTATACCGCTCAACAAAAAAAGAAAGGTTCTGAAGTTATGATCTATGGGCCAACTATTTTAGCGCCTGAGAGTGGCTTGAACCGGAAGGTATCGTAGACCAAGTCGCCTATACCTTCGAGATGCCTTTTAGCGCTGATGCCACATCAGTTTTCCACGCGGACGACGACCGACCTTTAAATACTTGGGTCATAGGAAAGTCAGCACGGGACATGCGACCCACTACTCTGATCCTTAAGATGCCAGGCACGGTTTCACCTCATCCCCAATCGCCCTCACAAGACCAACTCCTAGCAGCAATCTGAAGTGTGCTGGCAAGAAGCCACTAATCCCGTGACACTACGCAAAAGCTGGGGCACGATTAGCTCGCCCAAGCACCATCATGCTCGCCTACCAGGCGGGGCCTTTGGATGCACGGAGCGCTCAATTCCACATCAGCTGTATCACGCAAATGGAGTTCACATGGCTGTAATACTGAAACGCTCAAACCTTCAAACCGATGTCTATACCTACACTTGGACTCGAGATGAAGGCGACTCGCCTTATGCAGGTATTAAAGATCGTCAGCAGGTAGACAAGGACGAAGGCTACGAAGTCCTTTATTTCTTGGAGCAGCTTATGAACAAGCACGGCAAAGAGAAGCTTGTACATGTCCATGCTGCCGAAAATGCACTTCATAGCGATGATCTGAGCAAGGTTACCGACCGGGCAGAACTCACCGAACAGGTCGAAGAAATTCTGGGCTGGTAAACAGAAGCTGCCTCGCCATCAGCGGGGCATCCTGCCCACGACCGGCAGAAGCACCACCACTAAGGCGTTGGCGCAAAACCGGACTCAAGAGTAACCCTCCATCTCAGGGCTCCGAGCAGTAAACAATGGGCACAAAAAAACCGCCTTTGAGGGGCGGTTTCTTTGAACATTTTACTTTCACAGGAGACGGTATTAGCCGTGTCGCCGAGGTGGAGTCCTGCACTCTTAGCTCGACCATGTGGGTAAATTATATAGAAAAGGTGCCACGCGTGTCAACCAGATTGACAGGACTTCAATTTAACGTTGCTCGACTCAGGCGCGATCCAACTCTCGCTGAACCTCAAGGCCTTCATCATAGTCCAGCTCCCACTCTGATGCCCAACGTTTTGCGAGGTTGCCCGCTGTGGTGACCGCGTCCAGGGCAGCTATGGACGCCTCCAGCTCCCGATTGAGGCGGTCAACATCCTGCTGGAGCTGATCAGCTTTGATCTGCTCCTGAAGGAACTGGTGGTAGGGGACATAGTTGGTAGCACCCACAGCGTGCAGCAGAGCCTCTTTGAAAAGCTTCTCTTCGCTCCGCGCCAGCTTAACCGTGTAGCGCACGTTGCGAATGGGGATGCTCGTTCCGTAGCTCAATGGAGGCAAAAGACGCTGAATAGAAACGGATTCTGTTCTGCCGCACAGGACATAGCTGGACTTGCCACTAAATTTATAGCGCGGCATTTTATCCAGCGTGGCCTGAGATATCTGGAAGATCGATTTGTCATCCGGCGATGGAGTGACGGATGTCACAGGAGCAACCTGAACAAGGTTTGGCGACACAACCTTCACCACTACAGCCAATCGACGCTTGTACATCTCACCAGCAAGAAGCGTGTCGCAGTAACGCTTATTAGTCTTTGTGCTCGCGTCAGTCCGCCCTGTGTGCTGGACAAAGCCATAATCGACCTCAACCAATGTTCCAGGCCATAGCAGTCTCTTCAGCGTCTGGTTTTTGTCCTTCTTGAGCGTCTGGTAAAGGAAAACCTCGCTGGAAACGTCTACCGGCCTGATAAAAATCGTAAAAATAGCCGGTGCTACCCCGTTCGCGGGCGTACTGGTTACCGATACCAATTCCCAACGATGGTGCTGGGAGGTAGAAAAGCACTTAGTGACGAAGATCGGGGGGGCCTTCTTACCTGGGCGCGGGGTGGGTAGGCCGGGGATGAGTGCTTCGCGAATATCTTCGTAGGATTCAGTTCCCAGCAGGTTAGGCACTTCACGGCCTGATGCTGGGTCGATCACAGTTTCAAAATAGCGAACGATGATCGTCTGCATTGAACATCCTGTAGGCACGTCAAAATCGTATTTTGACGTGTTGGATGGGCAAGTGGAAGCCTGACAAAGGTTCCTGGCTCAGTAGTTCGATGGCGACTTACATTGAATCCGCTAGGGGCTTGACCCAGTTGGGGTACGGCTGTCGTGAACCAAACCCCGACTGCGCTGGGTTTTGGCCCTGCGGGCTTCCATCCTCAAGCCTTCGGCCCATCCTAGGGCCTGCGCGCTCCGCTTGCGCTGGAGGTACATTTCAAACGATGAATAAGTCACTCCTTCAGTCTCGTAAAACGTAAGGCGCAACAGTCATCGCACCTTTCGAAGTTAAGACCTTGTACATGTAGCAAGCCGAGCCAGGGCAAAGCCCCCTGAACTGCTCCGTTTGAGAAATCAGAGGTGGCGCTGAGCCTCGTTGATTTACTGCATAGCCCTGTTGTTCAAAAAAGCCTGGTGCAGTTGTTGTCAGCAAATGAAATCGAGCGATTCCCTGCTCGGCAGCTATTGCTTCAATGACTCGAAGCACTTCAGCCCCAACCCCTTTCGATCTGTACGCCGGTTCTACGACCATGGAGCGCAGCAATCCATCTGTCCCATGCGTTTCAAACCCTCCCCATCCAACAGTCTCACCATCCCGTGTGAACTCAAAAAAGGTTCGGCCTGGAAGATCAATATCGTCTGCTGGAAGGTCAGCAAATTTCAGCGCATCGCGAAATCGCTGCGACTGCCCTCCAGCTATTTCCGTTGCCTGGATCATCATATCCCCCTCCATCCTCTCATCTCCGTTATGCCGACACGCATGGAACGTTAGGGCACATGCCGAAACAGCAGACATCATATTCGCTTTACCGAATATTCGCCAAAGCGTATATTCGATTTTCCATATACATCGAGTTCCACCATGAGCCCTGCTATCAAAGTGCTTTTCGTGTGCGTTGCCAACTCAGCCCGCTCCCTGCTTGCAGAGGCTTTGCTGCGGCACACCGACCCGCGCTTCGGCCTTCAGCGCAGGATCTGAACCGTCAGAGGTTGATCCGCGCACGACTCAAGCATTGGAGGCAGTTGGAGTCGATGCTACGGGCCTGCACAGCAAGTCCATCAGCGAGTTTCAAGCTGATCGATTCGATTACGTAATCACTCTTTGTGATAAATCCGCAAGCGAGTGCCTACCAATGCCCAGTGCAGGTGAAGTCATTGCCTGGGATTTTCCTGACCCAGTAGCTAGCGATGATCCTGGCGCATTTCGCCACACGCTCCACGACATCCACGAGCGCATCAAGCTCTTCGTTTTGGTCAAGACCAAACACCTGGAGGATCTATGACAGAACCCATGAACCCCACCACCTTATTCAAGTGCCTAGCGGATGACACCCGAGCAAAAATTTCGCTGCTTGTCGTGAGTGAAGGTGAGCTGTGTGTATGCGAGCTGACGGCAGCACTTGACCTGAGTCAGCCGAAGATTTCTCGTCATTTGGCGCTGCTGCGCTCCGCCGGTTTGCTGTTGGATCGTCGCCAAGGCCAATGGGTGTATTACCGACTGAATCCTGATTTGCCCGAGTGGGTGACGGCAGTTTTGAAGGAAGTGGTAGACGCCAATCAGCAATGGCTGGAAACCGAGGCTAAGCGCCTCTGCGGCATGAACGACCGTCCGATCAACCAAGCCGTGTGTAGCTGATTCACGCCCAACCGGATTAATGAAATGCTGATTGCCGTATTGATCTTTATTGCCACCATCGTCCTTGTCATCTGGCAACCCAAGGGGCTTGGGGTTGGCTGGAGTGCGATATTCGGTGCCATCGTGGCGTTGCTGGCAGGTGTCGTTACGCTCGCAGACATACCGGAGGTATGGCGCATAGTCTGGAACGCTACCGGAACGTTCATCGCGGTCATTATCATTAGTCTGTTGCTTGATGAGGCAGGCCTTTTCAAATGGGCTGCGCTGCATGTGGCCCGATGGGGAGGCGGGAGCACCCGCAAGCTGTTCGCATTTATCGTCCTGCTGGGCGCAGCGGTGTCTGCCCTGTTCGCTAATGACGGAGCAGCATTGATCCTCACACCCATTGTGATCGCGATGTTGCTGGCGCTGCGTTTTTCTCCTGCTGCTACGTTGGCATTCGTTATGGCAGCCGGTTTTATCGCCGATACGGCGAGCTTACCGCTGGTGGTTTCCAACCTGGTCAACATCGTTTCTGCCGACTACTTCGATATCGGCTTCAACGAATATGCTTCGATCATGGTGCCGGTAAACATCGTCAGCGTGGCGGCGACATTAGTCATGTTGCTGTGGTTTTTCCGCAAAGATTTACCAAAGACCTATGACCTCAACCAACTGGACAATCCGGACGAGGCAATCCACGACCGGGCGACTTTTGTAGCCGGTTGGTGGGTGCTGGCACTACTGCTGATCGGCTTCTTTGTCATTGAGCCATTGGGGGTGCCAATCAGCGCCATTGCAGCGGTCTGTGCATTCATTCTTTACGTCATCGCGGCTCGTGGTCACGCCATCAACACAAGCAAGGTGCTCAAAGAGGCGCCATGGCAGGTGGTGATTTTTTCTTTGGGTATGTATCTGGTTGTTTATGGCCTGAAGAACGCCGGCCTGACCGACCACATCGCGCAGATCCTGAACGTGTTCGCCGGTTATGGCGTTTGGGGCGCGTCCCTTGGTACAGGGCTGCTAACAGCGTTGCTGTCTTCGATCATGAACAACATGCCCACCGTTCTGGTAGGCGCCTTATCCATTCATGCCGCCGAAGTCGATGGTGTAGTCCAGCAAGCGATGATTTACGCCAACATCATCGGCTGCGACTTGGGCCCGAAGATCACCCCAATTGGGAGCTTGGCAACTCTGTTGTGGCTGCACGTGCTCGCACGGAAAAACATAACGATCAGCTGGGGTTACTACTTCAAGACCGGGATCGTGCTGACCGTGCCGATCCTCGTCGCCACATTGTCCGCCCTGGCACTGCGCCTCAGTTTCTGAATCAAGGAATCGCCTGATGAAAGTCTTGTTCATGTGCACCCACAACAGCTGCCGCAGCATTCTGTCCGAGGCGCTTTTCAACCACTTGGCGCCCGAGGGTGTAGAAGCGATCAGCTCAGGAAGCTTTCCCAGTGGCCGGGTGAATCAACGGGCATTGCAAACGCTGGAGGCGGCGGGTATCTCCACGGCGGGCTTGAGCAGCAAGGCTTCGGATGCTTTTGAAGGCTCACCTCCAGACATCGTGATCACTGTCTGTGACCGGGCAGCGGGTGAGGCATGCCCTATCTTCTTCGGCCCAGCCTTAAAGGCGCATTGGGGGCTGGCTGATCCGTCCGTCGCGACCGGGTCGGAAGCAGACATTAGCGCAGCGTTCGAAACCACACTGGCCAAAATTCACGAGCGCGTGAGCGCATTTCTTGCGCTGCCACTGAAGACCATCAGCGCTGAACAGTTGAAAGCTGAACTGAATCGCATCGGTTCGCTTTAAAGATCAACCGAGGCGGTGCCCAACCTGGCGCCGCCGTAGGAGTTTTTATGCAAGATACATTGCCGAACGTACACGCCGACCTGATCGACATTCCGTCGTTGGAGCAACTGGAGCCGCGTACACCGTCACTCCATAAGCCTCGAATCTTGCTTCTGTATGGATCGACGCGAGAGCGCTCTTTCAGCCGATTGGTGACTCAGGAAGCAGCACGCTTGTTGGAGGAGTTTGGCGCCGATACCAAAATCTTCGATCCCTCGGGTTTGCCGCTGCCGGACGATGCTCCGGATACACATCCTAAGGTCGCGGAGTTGCGCGAACTCATGCAATGGTCTGAAGGACAGGTGTGGTGTTCGCCTGAAAGGCACGGCTCCATGAGCGCAGTATTCAAGGCCCAGATCGACTGGGTTCCGCTTGCGATTGGTGCTGTTCGACCTACGCAAGGAAAGACCCTTGCAGTAATGCAGGTTTGTGGCGGCTCGCAATCTTTCAACGTGGTCAACCAACTACGGGTATTGGGGCGGTGGATGCGCATGTTCACCACCCCAAATCAATCTTCGGTGGCCAAGGCGTTCACCGAGTTCGACGAGGCAGGCCGTATGAAACCGTCCTCGTACTACGACCGACTGGTGGACGTGATGGAAGAGCTGATGAAGTTCACGCTGCTGTTGCGGGGTCGCCAGGACTACTTGGTTGATCGCTACTCCGAGCGTAAAGAGTCAGCTGAAGAGCTGTCCAAGCGCGTCAACCAGCGCTCCATTTAACTCACCGCGAGGAAACGGTATGAGTCAGATCACGATCTATCACAACCCGCAATGTGGCACCTCTCGCAATACCTTGGAGCTGATCCGCAACAGCGGAGAAGAGCCGACGGTTATCGAGTACCTACAGACCCCACCTGACCGCACCACGCTTGTCAGGCTGATCAAAGATATGGGTATCGAGGTGCGGGCCCTGCTTCGTATTAAAGGCACTCCCTACGAGGAGCTAGGACTCGGCGATACGTCACTTACTGATGACCAGCTCATCGGTGCCATGATGGCTCATCCCATCCTGATCAATCGCCCCATCGTCGTGACGCCCTTGGGTACACGCTTGTGTCGTCCGTTAGAGGCAGTCCTCGACCTTCTGCCGCAAGAGCAGCGCGGCAGCTTCGTCAAAGAAGACGGACAAGTCGTCATTGATGAGAATGGCCGCAGGGTTTAAACCGATGTAAAGCAGATGGGCCTGGAGGGATGCTGGTGAATCAAAACTCGAAATTTGATGTAGTGGTCATTGGCGGTGGCCAATCCGCACTCACCGTAGCCTATTTTTTGAGGCGTACAGGCCTTTCCTACGTATTACTCGACGCCGAGTCTGCACCGGGAGGGGCCTGGCGGCATGGGTGGGATTCTCTGAGACTATTCTCGCCGTCTGCTTGGAGCTCAATTGCCGGCTGGCCCATGCCAGCAGTACCCGAGGGGACTCCTGGGCGGGGCGATGTTGTCGAGTATCTAACTCAGTACGAACGCCGATATGACTTCCCCATCATCCGTTCCACGCGGGTGACCCACGTCGAGAACATCGAAGGCGGGTTACGCGTTTTTTCCGGGGATACTTTCTGGGATGCCAAAGCGGTCATCAGTGCAACAGGCACGTGGAGCAGTCCGATTATTCCAACCTATCCACGACAGGAGCTTTTCGAGGGGCAGCAGATCCATTCCGCTCATTACGTTGGGCCGAGTGAGTTCGAGGGAAAAACAGTGCTGGTCGTCGGCGGTGGTAACTCGGGTGCCCAGATTTACGCCGAAGTTTCGAAAGTAGCTCACGCAACTTGGGTGACTCAGCAAGCGCCAAAGTATCTTCCAGATGAGGTCGATGGCCGCGTCCTGTTCGAGCGGGCAACTGCTAAATTGAAGGCGCAACAAGAAGGGATGGAGCCTCAACAGCCCGTTGGAGGGCTGGGAGACATTGTGATGGTGCCACCGGTAAAGGAAGCTCGCGAACGCGGCGTGTTGAACGCGGTACGGCCATTCACGCATTTCACCTCAACAGGTGTTGTGTGGCCATCGGGAGCCGAGACGAAAATTGATGCTGTCATCTGGTGCACTGGATTTTCTCCAGCGCTCAACCACCTGGGCAACCTGGGTATCGTTGACGATGACGGTAAAGTCGCCGTGAATGAAAACCGGAGTGTTGCTTCACCTAATCTGTGGCTGGTGGGCTACGGCGATTGGACGGGGCTTGCTTCCGCCACATTGATCGGAGTAACCCGTACCGCTCGAGATGTAGTCAACCAAGTCCAAAGCTATCTTACAAGCGAAGCCTGATCGCTCGCGACGCAAATCGAGTGCGCCTACTGTGATGTGACTTCAAGCTCAGGGAAGAGAATTGGCTCCTGTGGAGGTGTTGTCTGGCACAGCCCGAGCCGCCAGTAGCCGACGTCGTGCCATCTCCCAAGTTTGAAGCCTACCTCCGGATATGTGCCGATATGGACGAATCCCAGCGACTCGTGCAGACCCACACTGCCTTCATTGGGCTGAGCAATTCCGGCGTAAGCTGCGCGAAAGCATTGTTTTTCAAGGATCGGAAGCAAAGTCTCATAGAGCTCACGGCCAACGCCCTGTCGGCGAGCCGATTCAGCTATGTAAACCGTCACGTCCACCGCCCAGCGGTAGGCCGGACGTGCGCGATGCTGGCTGGCATAGGCGTAGCCCTTGATCTCCCCACCTTCTTCGGCCACCAGGTAGGGATATATCTGAAGCGTTGTCTCTATTCGCTGAGCGATTTCCTCAGCGCTTGGCGGAGTCTCTTCGAACGAGATCGCTGTTTTAGAAACGATGGGGGCGTAAATGCGCTGGATGGCAACAGCATCTGCCACCACTGCCGTACGGATTTTCAAAGCCATGTATGTCGTCCCTGATTCGAAAGTTGAACATTACCCTTTTTAGTTTAGCTTTGAACATGTTCGAAATATGAAGTCGTGGGCATTCTTGAAATCGTCGCAATCTCCATTTGGATCGGTGCTGATTAAGACCGCCAATGTTTTAGCGACATCGCTGAGCATTCACTTTTCATCCATGTCAGGGCTTCTTGGCTATGACCAGCAGCCCCGCCACGATCAGGCCCGCGCCTGCAATCATGCGCAACGTAATGACCTCTCTAAGCACAAGACCGGCGAGCAGCATGGCAACGACCACGCTACCTTTATCGATCAGTGCAACCGTGGCGACATCCCCTACTTTCAGTGCCTTGTAGTAGAAGATCCATGACAAGGCAGTGGTAACGCCAGACAGTCCCAGCCAATACAGATTTCGGCTTGTGATGTTGGCCACTTCCTGTGTCGGAACAGCCCAGGTCGCGAATACGAGTACAAAGGCACACACGAACAGGGTGCGAACTGTTAGACCAAGCTCAGCTGAAATGCCTGCGAGTCCCATCTTGGCGATCACAGAAGTAAACCCGGCAAAAAACATTGAGATGAAGGCATAAGCCACCCATTTTTCCATGCGTGTATTTCCCTGAACATTGATGTTGCAAGCGACTGAGAGGCCAATCACAGATCACTTTCCCCTCAGCACCTACTCCTGGCTGACGCAGTCAATCTTGCGGATGACTTATTTCGGAATGTACGCCGCTACCGACTTGCGAATCTCTTCCCGCGCTTCATCCGCGCTCCCCCAGCGGCCCATCTTCACCCACTTACCCGGCTCTAATGCCTTGTAGTTTTCGAAGAAGTGCTGGATCTGTGCGAGGAGTAACGCAGGGAGGTCAGAGCATTCCTTTACGTTGCTGTACATAGAGCTGAGTTTTTCATGAGGCACCGCGATCACCTTGGCATCCGCTCCAGCTTCGTCCGTCATGTACATCACACCAACCGGGCGACTACGAATGACAACGCCAGGCGATACCGGGTAAGGGCAAATCACCAAGACGTCCAACGGGTCTCCGTCATCGCTCAACGTATTTGGAATGAACCCGTAGTTGGCCGGATAGAACATGGGCGTGCTGAGGAAGCGGTCTACGAAAATTTGTCCACTCGGCTTGTCCACCTCGTACTTGATCGGCGAGTGGTTTGCAGGAATCTCGATAACGGTGAAGAAGTCATCGGGGATGGCGTTACCAGCAGGGATGTCTGCGTAGCTCATGCTCATATCTCCAAGCGTCTAGGAAAGGCCAATGCCGCTGACGTTTTTGCCAACAGCTACACGTGGTTCGGTTTTGTTACGGTAACCAGTCCAACAGGTTTACCGGCTATAGGATGTCAGCGCACGAATGCATCATCTCCTGCATAAAACGCACGGCTGCCAAGATGCTCTTCTATTCGCAGAAACTGATTGTATTTCTCGACCCGCTCCCCCCGGCATGGAGCTCCTGTCTTGAGATGGCCAGTCCCCATCGCGACAGTCAGATCAGCGATGAAGCTGTCCACCGTCTCCCCGCTGCGATGAGAAACCATCGCCCCCCAATTTGCCCCATAGGCCATTTCGATGGCGGCCTTGGTCTCAGCCAGGGTTCCGATTTGATTGGGTTTGATCAGTACGGCATTGGCGACGTTTTCTGTGATGCCTCGCTGAATCCGTTCGACATTGGTGACAAATAGGTCATCTCCAACCAACTCGATCCGGTCACCCAGAGCAGCATTCAATAGCTTCCAGCCTGACCAATCGTCTTCCGCAAGGCCATCTTCCAGTACCGCAATCGGGTACTTGTCGACCCAGGAGGAATAGAGACTAATCAGCTCTTGAGCATCGACCTTACGACCCTCAGAGCGCAGATGGTAAAGACCGTTTTCATAGAATCCGCTGGATGCCGGATCGATAGCGATCTCGATCTGAGATCCAGGGGTATAACCGGCCCTTTCAATTGCCTTAATAATCAGCTCAATGGCATCTGAGTTTTTCTTGAGAGCCGGTGCGAAACCACCCTCATCTCCGACCGCCGTTGAGTAACCGGCATCCTTAAGCACCGCTTTCAGCTCGTGATAAACCTCAGCGCCCCAGCGCAAGGCTTCCTTGAAACTGCCAGCCCCTGCAGGTGCAATCATGAACTCCTGAAAGTCAGGGCCTTGCCAGTTGGCGTGCACACCGCCATTGAGAATATTGAACATTGGAACGGGCATTCTTGCCGCTTGCTCGCCGCCCAAATATTGGAACAAGGGCACGTTCAACGCAGAAGCCGCCGCTCTGGCAACGGCGAGGCTTACGCCCAAGATAGCGTTTGCTCCAAGCCTGGATTTGTCAGATGTTCCATCCAGCTTAATCATCAGATGATCAATCTGTTCCTGGTCAACCGCATCCTGGCCTCTGAGAGACGCAAATATCTCGGTATTCACATTGCTAACGGCCCTTAGCACACCTTTGCCGGAGTACCGCTTGGAATCATGGTCGCGCAACTCAACTGCTTCGTGAGCGCCTGTAGACGCACCGGATGGAACCGATGCCCGGCCCAGGGCTCCGCCCTCCAAGGTGACGTCGACTTCAACGGTAGGGTTACCGCGCGAATCGAGAATTTCACGTGCATGAATGGCCTGGATTTTCGTTTTCATAGATCTTCTCCAAGTAACGATTCGGGAACGTCATTAACCATGTGAATCCGTTGAGAGGCCTCTATGTCGGATGTCAGCTCTCCATGAGTATCCTGAACAGCTGCACTGCCGACACCGCAATTGCGGGAACCAAGAAGCCTCCAATAATTAGCTCAGGAATCTCTCCCACCAAGGGCATGAACTGCCCTCCCTTGGCCATCTTGAAAAGCTCCAGCATTTGGTTTGACGCAACCATCACAGAGCAGCAGTACGCAGTCTGGGCTTGCAGCCTAGCCCGCCTTTGATCTAGCAGATGAAAAGTCAGCAACGACACTCCAATGCTTACGATGAAAAGCACGGCGAATTCATACACGGATCCTGTAAGAAACCTGCCCATCACAAGCCCGAATACGATGCTCAGCATCACTGCGCTCATGTGGTCTCCCAATTTTCTAAAGTGGTTTTAATGAGCCGGCGTCGCTGAGCCCCATTTCGCAGTCTCATCTTTGGGTTACACATGGACATCGCGCTCATGACGCTCAATTTTGCTGTGCTCTCAGCTCGTAGCCCGGCAGGCAGGTGTGGGTCACGTCGGCCTTGCAGGACTTCTCACTGGGCATGCGCATCGTTACTAAGGCACCTTCGAGCGAGATGACGATGTACCAACCATCGCTCGATACTTTTTGGCTGCCTGCAATGCCCGCCAGGAAAAGCGACCAAAAAACCAGTCCTACGAGAAGCGGCTTGTTGTCACGAGCCCAGTTAGCAGGGGCTGGCTGTGGACGTAGGTTATAAACTCGGTACATGGCGTTTATCCTTTTTATTGGTTGTCCAACAAGGTGCGTTTTTTAGTTTTTCGCCTTGCCCACTCGACCGTATTCGATGGGCAATTTGATATAGCTCAGTGAAAACGACTCCTTGGCCAATGCCTCCAGCAACCTGTCGCACCCAATTTCATCAGTGGATATCGTCACTGTGACCGGATGATCAGCACCGCTGAGGAAATGCGCGGTATGCAAATGTCCCAAATGATCCAGCCCCTCCGTACCGCTCACTAACGTCGCACCCAGCACTCCCTCTCGCTTGGCGAACTCGACCAACCACTCTCCCAGTGTAAGGTGCTGGTAGTTGGTACTCTGCTCAGTGAAAAACGTCAGTTGAAAGCCATTCATGGCAACATCCTCTAATGTGGCGAGAGCGACTGAATTACAGGGCGTCACCGAGCGGTAACTCGCATAAGAGGAGAACTGCTCGCACCTTGCGCAACTCGTCAGCGTGGTCGCGCAGGAAGGTGCGCAGCTTGCCCTCTGTATCCAGTAATTCCAGACACTGGGGATGACGCATATCGCCAAGCTCCGGGTGATGATGGGAGATGCGATGGCCTGGCAAATAACCTGCAGAAATCGTCTTGAGCATGACCTGCTCAATTTTTGCTTTTTGAGCAACTTTAAGGAGGTGCTGGGCTAGTGCAGGTGCGCTTAGGTGGTGCCAGAAGCTGGTAACCCGAGCCCGGCTAGCGCCAGGAAAATAGAGTTGCAAAGCTGTCAGGCGATCTTGGTGATGTTCGGTCATTTCTCTTCCCCCACAAGAGTCACTTTCCGCTCGCTGGCGGATTCACTTTCAGCATGAAATTGCTTGATATCAGAGAGCCGGATTTCCTCCGGAAGAGGACGGTGATGCTTGCTGTGGCCGACGCGCTGGGCGTGATAGATCCCGGTGTGTCCGGATACGAGGTAACTGGCGATACAGGCAATGGCTGCAAGCGGAGCAATTTCGGGCCCGAAGAGCTCCATGGCCATGACGATGGTTGCCAGTGGCGTATTAGCTGCACCGGCAAAGACGGCGACAAAGCCGATACCAGCCAGCATGCCGAAGGGAAGGTGCAAGAGGGGAGCCAGCGAATTCCCCAAGGTGGCACCGATGTAAAACAGCGGTGTCACTTCACCGCCTTTGAATCCAGTGCCCAAGGAGACAACGGTGAACACCATCTTTCCAAGCCAATCCCAAGGGGCCATTGGCATTTGAAAGGATTGGACGATGCTCGGAATACCCAGTCCGATGTACTTATCGACGTCGATGTAATGGTTACTACCGAGCGCCCACACGGCGACTGCGATCAGCAGGCCGCCGGCGAAGGGTCTTAATGGTGAATAGGTGATAAGCCGCTTAACCAAAGCACCGAGCTTGTGGGTCGCTGTCGCGAATAGCAGACCGGTAAGGCCAAAGACAATCCCAGCGGCTACGACAGCCATGACGCTCCAGAGCTGTACTGGAACCACTTCGCCAATGACGTAATGCGTGTGAACCACCCCCCAGGCTTGCCCCACCTGGTCAGCAACGATTGCCGCAACTACGCATGGAAAAAGCGCGTCGTAACGCATACGTCCAATGGCCAACACTTCAAGTCCGAACAAAGCTCCAGCGAGGGGTGTGCCGAAGACGGACGCAAAGCCAGCGCTAATGCCGGCCATGAGAATCACCCGACGGTCTTCGCGGCGCAGACGGAAGACATGCGTCAGTTGATCGGCAAGGGCACCGCCCATTTGCACCGCCGTCCCCTCACGTCCCACAGATGCACCAAAAAGGTGGGAAACCACGGTTCCGATCAGCACCATCGGCACCATGCGCAAAGGCACGATCTTCTTAGGATCATGGATCTCATCGATGATCAGGTTGTTTCCGGCATCAACGGGTTTGCCTATCAAGTGATATGCAAGTCCCACAGCAAAGCCGGCCACTGGCAGGAGCCAGATTACCCAGGGATGGGTTTCTCGCCACTGGGTGGCATGATCCAAAGAAAGGAGGAATAACGCAGAAGCAGAGCCTGCCAAAAGAGCTACAAGACCAGCAAGCGCAAGCCATTTCGCTATATAGGGCAGTAAGTCGAGTTGTTCAGGTCGTCGAAATTTAGACATTTGGCCAGCCACAAAAAAGTAAGTGGGCCTGACCAAAAAGGGAATCTGAGCGCGAACGCCTACAGACCTGATTGATCAGGTTTCTGTAGGCATCATCAGCTGCTACGGGCGCAACGGTTGGTTAATGGAGGAATGCCATCTCCAATCCGTCGATCTTAGCTAGCTCCGCTCAAAATGTAAAATCATGTTACGGAGGCAGTAAGCACAGGAAGATCTCCTGAAGCCTTGCTTGGTAAAAGGATGCCGGACTAGGTGGTTTTTTTGCCGACGAAGCCCATTTCAATTGGAGTCTTTATGTAAAACACCGAGATTTCCTCAAGCTCCAATCGTACGAACAACCGTTCAGATTCGTCCTCGGTGATAGCCATGCGAATCTCGGTAGGCTGATCCGCCAGTTCAAAAAAATGGGAGGAGTGTAGCCGACCGGTATGCCCAAAACCCTCGATACCCGTAGATAGGGTCGCACCACGTAGTCCCATTTCTTTCGCCAAATCTACGATCCAGTCGCCGAGCATCTTTCCCTGATAACGACGGTTCTGTTGGGTAAAGAAAATCACCAGAAAACCTTTCATTTTCATCTCCTCAACGCGTACCGATCATTTGATAGGACAGAAGCCCGGCAGCCGTCATCGCCAGCGAGCCCACGACGTGCAATGAAACCGAACCGAGCGCCCACAGCAGCCTGTCTTCCTGGATCAGGGCAACTGTTTCTGCCGAAAACGTGGAAAAGGTTGTAAGCCCGCCACAGAAACCCGTGATGATCAGCAGACGCCACTCAGGACTCAGGGTGGGAGATGCGGCCAAAAACGCGATGGCTAGGCCAATGATGTAGCCCCCAACCATGTTTGCAACCACTGTGCCTGGGGGAATCGTCGGAAACAGAGCGTTTAGCTTCATGCCCAAGAGCCAGCGCAACCAGGCACCAAGTGACGCGCCAACGGCGATAACTACAAGTGATTTCAGCATGGCGGGCTCACCTCGTCAGACCTAGGCCAAGTAGATACCAGGTAAGCACAACGCGGGAGTGACGACTGGGGTAGTAGGATCATAATCCTGTCCTAGATTGGGGACAGGAAGCGGATACACCTACGCACCCTGTCCAGGGTTCACGTAGGCATCATCAGCACGAAGGCGGTTAAAGGAGGAATGCCATCTCCTGATCTGATCCTATAGCATCTGCGTCAATAGCATCAAGAGCCATACATGCGGGCGATCTTAAGGCGCCTTTGGCGAGGCAAGATGCTTGATCAATTATCAAGGTACGGGCCGACCCTTTGCGCAACTAGGTCAGTTGGCGCGTCTACATCGATTTAACCGATACCACCTCAACATACTTGTATTTCTTCCTAGCCGCCTTCACAGCCTCTTGCTCAGCAAGCAACGAGCTCAACGTATCAGCCTCGTGAATCAACTCGACCATTTTCCCTTCAAACTCGTTACCAACCCGAAGCGTGACCCGCAGCCTAGGCGTAAGTGCTTTTGCCACTTTCTTCTTCGCTGCTGGAGCGACCACCGGTTTGGTGAGCACAACTTCTTCCACAGGCTCCGGCACTAGCGGGGTAGAAACTTGCTCCTCTGGCTGAGGTGTGCCGAAAAGGGCACGACGCATTTCTTCTTCAGTTAAATCAGAGTTCATAGAACATCTCAAAGGGACGCATTTCGCTGGGAAAGCTCTAATAGGATTGTTGCTGACCTGTGTTCGTGGAGCCTGCGGGGACGTCAAATCCCCAATTCGATTTCAATACAAGAGCCTCGCAAGGCTCGCGAAAGCTGTGCCTTTGGCAGCAGTGTAATGAGCCCATCAACTAAGTTGCTAGCGTGACGAGCGTATAGCGTGACTGTGCCTGCATCATGCGTTCGACCTGGCACGATGGCACCTACCCGCTGCTGGGCAATTTTCAGTATGCTCAAGACGTCCTGACTCACCTGATTGATGGACAGGTGCTCTACCAACGGTCTGGGCGGAGGCGCGGCGCGGCTCCACATTTCGATGACCGCTTGGAGGAGTCCGTCTGAGCCAAGATGCTCGAGGGCCATTTCCCATAGCTGACCTTCCTGCGCCATATCCAGGCGAGCCCTAGCCATTGCGGAGTTCTAACATGAGGCTCTTTCTTGATTGCGAGTTTACCCGGCTATCAGCAGAAGCGAAGCTGATATCACTCGCATTGGTGGCTGAGGATGGGCGCGAATTCTACGTGGAATTGCTCGACTCATGGCGAGAAGAAGACTGTAGCGATTTCGTCGTACAAGTCGTCCTTCCGCAGCTGTGGGGAGGGAGCTACTCGCTACCCACAGCTGAAGCCAGGTTGTCTCTGCTCAAGTTTCTGACGTTGTTCAAAAATGAGGTCGAGATCGTCACGGATGCCCCTCAGTACGATTGGGAGCTTTTTTGCGACCTGGCATATGAGGACGGACGATGGCCCAGAATCGTTCGCAATTTTCCTACCGATGCGACGACGCTTTCTCCGACTAGCGAGGGTGAAGAGCTGCCTCACCACGCCTTGCTCGACGCCAGGATTATCGCCGGCATGTTCTCGTGAGTGAGCCGAGGGAGGGGGTATCCTGACCAGCGCAGAGGACATCATTGATCTATTTGTAGTGTCGTCTTTGACCGTCCCGCCGGTGTCTAGAAAGGCGTAGATCCAGTTTGACGACCAATTCCGTTTTAGCTAATTCGGTGGCAGGGTTGGTTGTGAGAGAACGCATCCCTATTGCAGACCTGCAGCAGCCTGTCTTAGATTCACTGCCTTTTAAGCATGGCAGCAGGCTGCCAATTCCAGGATTCTGAGGTTACGACCCTAAATGAGCTCCACAATTGAATGGGAAGTCGAACTTACCAGCGGCATTCCGATGTACTTGCATCAGCTTTCTCGCGAGAACGATAACAACGGGCATTTTTGGGTGTGGGGAGGAGTCGACGACTACCTCGACTGCACAAATGACCACTTCAGCTTCAGTTCCTCACATTTCGGCGATATCGAAGATGACCCTGATGTGGCCTGGCAGGTAGCGCACGAGCTTCTGTCGCTGTTCAACGGAGCAATGGCTTTGCTGTGGAACCAGCGACACCCCTTCCGGATTGCGCGCCTCTTGCGTGAGGGCCGGAGCGTAAACTACGTCGAAAAGCGTAATTTGCATGGCCTTCTCGGTGCTCTCCCAGCCTCAGCGACGCGAGGCAGGGAACGCGAAGATAGCGCGTTAGTTTTTCACCTTGTATCGCTTGCTTGCGAGTACCAAGACGCTTACCACTTGGTCAAGCTGTTTGAGCAAAAGGGCGGTTGGACTACCTATTACAAGATTCTCGAAACAATTGAGTCCTATACGGCGAAGTACGGTTTAACTGTGCCTGTAGACAAAAAGATTCAGAAAAGCTTTGAGCTGACTGCTAACAATTTTTCGATCAGTGGCTTTGAGTCGCGGCATGGATTCAAGCAGCAGGCGAAGGAAATCAAGACAGCATCTCTGACTATCGATGAAGGTTATAAATTCATCAGCGGGTACGCCAAGCGGTATCTGTCCACGCGGTTCGGCCCTACACTCCGGCAGAGACCGACTCTGAGATAGTTCCGTGTACTGGCTGATCGCCTTAAAGCCTTTTGCCGCAGCAGAACATCGCAAAGGGCTACCGTACAACAACGATGCAGGATTTATTGCAGTCGATCAGGCGTTGGCAGATACCTGGCGCCTGCTATACGTAAGAACTCACGCAAGCTGCGGCGCCCGACATCACGCCTAAACGTCGCAATCACGTACTTGGAGTTGACCGTGTTGATAACCCAAAACTTTCCCTCCTTCGTAACGGACTGAATGTCCGATGTCCGAATCAGCCTACCATCTGCAAATCGTTGGTACGGCCCAGGGCAAATGTGACTGAAAACTACGCCAACGGCACTGCATGCATGAATATGGACATTCACTAGGTAGGCCGTGACCAGCCCGTCGTAGTCTTGATTCACTGCTTTGGCGATGCGAAGAAGGTCGAAGTCCGAGTAGCGCTTTTCGTGTAAATCGACTGCGACGGTATTGATGTCGTCCATAGCTACAGAGCCTCCGACGCTGAGGCCACGCCGGCGGTTGGAGCACTGCGCCGATATAGCTCCCTGACCCCAACCAAGGCATCGACATCCAGGTCGCGTTGATGGGTATTGACGTACACATCACCACTCTCGACCTGCAGAACACAGATTGGCACTTCTGCCTGGTTGAACCCCATGGAAAGTGATTTCAGCATTTCCATCTTCCAGCCTGACCCTTTGTTCATCCATGCCGGGGTAACGACCTGGACATCTTGAATGACCATGCTCTCGTCTTGGGAGACCAGCAGCTCTACCAAGCGAGGCTCATCGTTCAGCATCTCTTCATAAGCTACGAATCGCCCCTCATGCCGGCGCTTGAGGCTCACGTGATACCAATGGGTAACCAAGGATCGCGACATGGCGTGAAAGTGAGCGAGACCATCCCCGAACATTCCCACCGGGCCGGCCTGGTCTTGCATGCTAATCCTGAACATCGTGTATCTCGTGTTGAGCAGGCCCGCGAAGTGCGCCTGCGATTAACATAAGCCAAATATTGTCTTCAGCGAGGCAGTCATCTCGCGCCCTTTTCCCACGAGCACGTACACCGTGTTTCGCGTCTCGAACAGGCAAATACCGTCGAACGATTTACACAGGGTCGAGCGCACCCAGCCCCCTGGCGGAAACCGGCCATGACCGTCATGGATGACGCAATGGGCATACATGAACAGCGGTTCCAGACCGGTAGCTCGTACTTTCGCGAGCGACTCTGGGGACTCGTCGACGTGGAAGATGACCCAGTCCTCGACGGTGCAAAAAGGCTTACGACCGAAGCGCCCCGCGACCAATACTTCCACTTCTGCATGAGACAGCGACGTGCCAGCAGAGGAGATTTCCCCTTCCCGCAGCAGCTCGTGCTCAGAAGAATTAGTCATAAATTGATGATCCTCTTGGCGACAAAGAAAATAGGGCTCTGCGCACGTACAGATCGCAAAGGTGGCGCACCTGTCGTCCCATCGCAATGACTATATACATTTGTGTGGAACTCATCAAACGGGGCATACCGTCTCCTTTTGTGGAGAGGTGCGCTGGATGTCTTTGCGGAAGGCATATGCGGCAACGCTACAGTGGCTGAGGGTTCGACATGGGTTGTCGCAAGCAGACCTCCAGCATCATACTGACCAAGCACACATAAGCCGCTTGGAAGCATCGACGACATCGGCTACCGTCGATCTCAGTGCCGACTTAGCTAAAGCGCTAGGCCTAATGCCACTCTCCTTTCTCACACTGGTGGCCGCAGCCGATGAAGGCAAGACCGCGCGCTCAGTTCTGAATGACACAATGAAAGAACTCATGCAGCTTGGTGTTCTTGATGAGCAGCTACCTGCCGAACCCCAAAAGCTCACTACGCCCCAGAGAATCGCTGCCGCAGAAAGACTCAAAGCGGTGCGCGATCTCAAGGCGGAAGGCCTTTCTCAAGCGGAGGTTTGCCGGCAATTAGAACTGCCCAAGAGCACAGTTAACCGGCTGTGGTACGTTGGCGGTTGACCCTGTTCAGGTCTCAAACTCAAGAATATCAGCGGCCTGCCCTGCAACGAGAACAACGTTCCGATCAATAGGTTCTGATCCCTGATCGGGTCGCTCAAGATATGGAGACTCAGGAATCTCCTGTCGGTAATGCTTTAGGACGTACATCGCCCGCTTTCGCTTGTCACGAAGGGAAATGAAACCTTGATCCTTGGAAACCGTCTCCGCGACCTTTTTCATCTCACTATTCAGTCTTGCCTGGTCTAGAGATGACGCCATTTCCTCAGCCTCATCCGCAGCCTGCTCAAATCTGTCGAGTGCCTTTGTGAAGTCCTGGTAGTCACCTACCTCAATGACTACCTGGCTACCGCGATAACGTACCCTCTGAGGCTCAATTAGGCACCAAACCGTGCCCAGCATGGATCAGAGCCATTTTTCGATGTCAGTATCCAGCAAAAAGGACAATGTGACCTCAGCCTTGGATCACGCTTTCTCGCACAGTAGTCCACGCTAGAAAACCACTTACAGGTTGCCAGTAGTCCACCCAGATTCGTAAAGTTCTACACCCTGGACTGGCCAGTGTGAGGAGACGATATGGATGAGGAATCGCTACCGATGCTCGAACCGGAGCTTGAGGCCATCCAGTGGCCGGCAGACTTCTCCGGCCAGCAGCTGTTTATCCAGGGTGAGGATTGGCAGTACAACGCGATGCTGAACTGGTCTCACTTTCGTGCCGACCTCTATGCTTTTGCATACAAAGATGCCGCCGACGGTCTTGTGGAGGCGATGGCGAATCGTCAGGTGCCATTGGACAGCGGCATTTATCCTTTGCTTTTTCTGTACCGCCATTCCTTGGAGCTGCAGTTCAAGCTGATGCTAAAGAGTGCTCGCGCTCTGACAGGCAAAGAGCCCAAGAACTACGATAAGCATCCGTTGATGCCTCTGTGGTCGGAGTTGCGGCATCTGCTCAAGGACTTGGGGCTAGAGCGCTCTGACGTCAACGCTACTGCTGTTCACGAATTCATTCGCCAGTTGGACAACGTCGACCCAGACTCGATGGCGTTTCGGTATGCGACGACCAACAGTGGTAAAGACCATCTCCCAGACGTTACGCATATCAACATCCGGCACTTGCGCGAGGTGCTCAACAGCGTCTTCGTTTGGCTAAACGGCACATACAGCTGGATTGGGGAGATGGAGCAGGGCCAGTCTTTCGACTGATCACGCTAGGTGTCATGCCCAGCGGTTCCCCTTCATACTGAGCATACTTTCTGGACAAGGTCTTACGCCAGACATCACCACCCATGGCTACGACCTAGTCCGTTTTAAATGGTTTGAAAAGTTTTTCGGGCGCTAGGTACAGCCTTCCGCGAGTCCGTGAGAACGCAACATAAAGCTTGTTTTTTGTCTGTGGGGGGAGCGCGGCGAGCGAGGACGTCTGATAGATCTTCCAGTGAGTAGTACCTAGCACAACGCACACATCGTTGTAGTGATCCAAACCCTTACTGGCGCCCCAGTTGTTAGACAGGCACCCGTACTTGTAATGCTCCTGATAGAACAGCTTCACCACGTTGCTATCGGCGTGTACGGCGTTAGCATCCACTTGATTGGCCAGAGGAATGATTTCGGTTTCGTAGGTATGCTGTGACTGCATATCAATCTGCAGATGTGTTCGAATAAAATCACATACGGTGACACCACACCTCCAGCTTCGGCTCAGTGTTTCCTTGTCGATAGTCACACCCGCCTTTTGAAAAAGCTTTTCGTATTTCCCAATGTCGGCGTGTAGCGAGCTGTTCACGTTTCCATCACGACTGGTGTCGAACGTATGCTGGTAGAAGTCACCTACAAATAGCATTTCAACCTTGGCTTTCGCTAATGCCATTAGCAGGTTGAAATCATGACCTGCTAGGTCTTGAACTTCGTCGACATAAAACTCATCGTAAAAGCGCTCCATTCGCGCCATCACGTCAGGAATTGCATTAACGGTCTCTAGGAGCTTTGCGAGGCGATTGTGGTAAACGCTGCCGCTTGTAGTGGCGTAATACGCCATATTGTCCCGTTTGAGCTTTAACGTACGGGCGTGCGGAGCTCGAAAGCTGATTCCCCGCGTCTGCATATGCACTTGCAGCAGAGGGCGATAGCAGAAGCTATAAAGGAACGTGAAATAACTCAGCAGGTTGATGTTTTTTGGGACATGGCCAAACCGTTTGATGATGCTATCGCGCAAATGGCGATAGTTGTTCTCCGTGTAGGTGATTATCAGTGCGCGCTTTTCTAGGCTCAGACGCTTCACTAGCAGGGTGGTCTTCCCTGACCCTGCCACGGCGAACATCACTCGTTTATCCATTGGATTGCCTCCGCGATGTAGGCAGGAACGGTGAGCTCGCCTGGCTTTCCCTTGAGCAGCTCAAACGCGGCTTCTGCCTTGTTTGCCAGCATGTATTCCAAGGGGGAGAGAGTTTTTCGTCCTGGGCCGAAGACGGCCTTGCAGGTTTCCTCGTTGTCGTTGTGCAACCCTATTTCGAAGGTTGAACGGTCATTGTCTTTGTCGGCAAAGACTTTGGCATTATCCGAAGCGAAGTCGACGTAGTTTTCTACGCAGTTTTTCTGATAATCCTTGTCATTGTCTCGTATGGCTGCGACTCGAATTCCGAGCAGGTTAGCGAGCTCCATGTACCTTTTGAAGCTGGTGCCCCCAATAGAGATTATGTGAACGTCATCGACATGCGGTAGACGCCCATTTGTACATTGCTTATAGAACTCTTCCACCAGGATGAATTCGGCATCACCTTCAACCAATATCACCTTCTTCGAGAGCGCGAACTCCAGGACGTTGTTGTCCGGGGCCTTCATGAAGAATTCTGCGGTGTCAGGTGATAGGGCTTTAAGTGAGCCAGCAGCTGCATTCGGGCCGATCAAAAGGGCATGCCTAAGATCAAGCCTTGAGCAGATATGGCTGCTGTGGGTTGCAATGAAAAGCTGGGTGCTCTCGTTCTCCGCTAGCTTGGCGACAAGTGCTTTCATGGAGGAATGGCTGAGGTGGTTCTCAGGCTCCTCCAAGAGCATTACATCCAAGCCGCCTTGCTTGTGCTTGCTCAGCGCAAATTCAGTCTTGATGAAGCACTGCCTTCCTTTGCCGTGGTTCTCAAGCGGAATATTGTCTTCCGTGATGATTAGGTCAGTTTCCAGGTTCGACCGGACGCTACTCCGTACGTCAAACTGATACGCGGGTAGGTCAGCGTTGAGCGCTGCGAGATGTTGTCCTGTAAAAGCCTGCTTGCCTTGGCGGTACAGGTTTTCAAGTTTATAGCGGTCTTCAACGGGGGCGTTGAAAGCGTAAACGGCTCGGGTGTATTCACGAGACGCGTGATCGCCATCAATACGTGAACCGTCTAGCATCATGTGCTTAATGGGGCGGTTGAATGCTGCGTAGGGCCTGCCGGCGAACGTTTCAAACCGCACCGCATAATATTCGAATGGGAAGTTCGGTTGATCATCAGCCAAGATGGCTTGCACCGCTTCGCCATACTCGGCCATCACCGCAAGGATCATGCGCACGCCGTCAGTCTGGCGCTGGTGGGAGTTGTTGGTTCCATACAGGCCTTCGTCGTCACCTTCCTCTAGGAAAACGTCGACTATCAGCTCAGGTAGTTTCTCCAGGCTCTTCTCCCCAGCAAGGAAAGTGTCAACCGAATCCTTGTTGAGCAGAGCTTCTGCACCCAGAGCTTCAATGCGGTTGCGACTCCCGCCGAGCGCGAGGTCTAGGGCAAGCAAAATACTGCTTTTTCCTGCCTCGTTGTTGCCGATCAACACATTCTTCCCAGCTTCGAAATCGAGCGTGAGAGATTTGAATTTCTTGAAATTCTGAATTACCACTTTCCTTATGGTGTGCATGTCTAGCCCTGAGCTGAGAAAGTCAAAATGAGAGAAAACTGCCTAACTTATAGGGTCAGGTTCGTCACGGCTCCACAAAACAGAACCGGACTATTTGCAACAAACCTATAGCCACCAGATGACCTCGTATAGCAGTTTCTCTTGCTCGTAGATACAGCTGGGACGGATGGCGACGTTTGAGACTGTCGCCTGCTTCCAACGACCCAGAGCCTTGCTGCGAAGCTGTGGAGGAGAGTGATTTTGGAGGTCTAGTCAGGAAGGGCGTCCTGCGTATCAGTTGTGATGACTAATCACCTCTGCCTCTTTTAACCGACGTGGGGCTAAAGAGAGTCCTTGTAGTCCTCAAGCTCTTGGAGGAAGTGATCCGCAAGATCGTCGTCTGAGGCTGAACCACTGTGTTTAAGAATGGTGCTCGCGTTTTTGATCGGGTATGGGCCAGGCTTGCTTATTGTTGTAGGGATCGAAGTGGTTGTCACAGCGAATTCGCGTACGAGGTCGCTCTCAATGGCAGCGGGCGTGGCACTCGATGTGGCGACGGAAAAGATATGGATGTTATGACGACTCAGGAAAGCCGCAGCCCTGTTCAACGATATGAACAGGCGCACGTGCTGACGCTGGGCGTGCAGTATGTGAGTGACACCACTGTGATAGACCTTCATGACAAATCCATCAGATTGCTCGACTAGCTGAACCCTGGCACCAGGGATGGCCAGATGAAAAGGCAGCTGCAACGCCGTAACTGGGATCATTCGTTCACCCTCCGGAAAAATGAGTTAATCATTTTTAATACTTTGAACATCAGAATGTCAATTCTGATTGAAATAGTTAGATATCAGATGAACTGATGGATTTGAGCGTAGAAGCCCAATGAACCAATAAAAATAGGCATTCGCTCAGTTGAGTAGTCAATCCGCCTATATCTAGATACATTGTTTGGAAGATCGTACTTTCGAACCACTAATTCTCGAAGGAGTGGTTTCCAGATGAACGACATGATCTTGATGATTCAGCAGGCACTGACGGCAGACCCGCTGAACCTTGCCTTGTGCATTGCCCTTGTACTCAGCTTCGCTTTGTTGAGGAGGTCGAAATGAAGATGAGCTGGGCCAAGATGCCAAATCGCTGGGCAATGGCCGGGGGGTTACGAGAGTTCAAGCACAGGGACGCTCGAAATATGGTTAGCGCGCTGCATACGAATGCTTCGATTGCTTCGCTCAAAACCTACATAGCTATTTGCACCCGCGCAGACTTTCGTTCAGGTCTCGTGAAGACCACTTATGAAGAGCTTGGAATTTTGCTGGGGCATTCCCGGCTGGTGATCGCCAGGTCTTTGCGAATTCTTCTGGCCAATGGGCTCATCCGGAGCGACAGCTCAAAGGCTCGTGACGGCTCGCTGCTTTACGTCTGCCGTTGGCTTGAGGATGAAGGCTACGCAAAGATTCCGAAGAGCTGGCTCTACCGCGTAAGAGGAAAAGAGGGTGATGCTCCTGCGGTTAGCAGAAAACACCTTTTCAAGCTCCGAGCTTTCAAGCTCAACAGCTTGCTGTCCCTAATGGCACTGAAAATCTACATCCTGCTTCTCGCTCTTCGGAACAAAGATCGTCGTTCTGAAGCAGATTTAACAGGGCGCGATGGGCTTACAATCGTCAGCTACGACAGGATTATGGATCTGACAGGTGTGCCTCGGTCGGCCATCAGCCCGGCCATTACTCTTTTGTTGGAGATGAATCTCATATCCTTCCGCTCAGGCAGCTTCACCGTCTCGGACGATCAGGACTTTGACCGGACTAATCGCTATTTGATCAAGGGGCTGGGGTTGCGCTGGGTGCCACTGACAGAACCTCAATCGAATAGCCAACTAACTGTAAGTCCTGCAAGTCAGGGCGGGTGATTGTCCTTGCCACACCCCCTCCTTCACTCACCATCGGCGACCGGAAATCAGCTTGAAGCAATGTGTAAGAGGGCTGCTGGCGATGCCTGGTTTACCTGCAAATAGAACGGCTCGTTTGCGAGTTTAACCAGATTTCAGCTTTCTCCGATTTTGCACGATGGCAGATCTTCGGCATCCCATTAGTAATAAGGTCTACCAACCGCTTTTTATCATTTGACGCCGGAAACCACTCGTCAATTTCAACGCTGCAATGTTTCGTTTCGCTGAGTGCCCATTTCGCAATCATGTCGGCTACGGCTCGGTAGTGATCAGCCATAAAGAGTTTTCGCCCCCCTTCCGACCAACCACGCTGAAACAGTTGGTCAGTTACGTCAGTTACGCCCGCATCGCCAAAAAAGTCGGTGGTATCTGGATAGTGAATGCCCGCCAACGATACCTTGACGACCCCAGCCTCCCGGTCGAAATACGACAGAAAATGCCACCCGCCCGTCGTGCTTTCAGGATGTGGAAAATTGATCGCAGCTTTGCCGGTAATGTAGTGCTCACGTGACACACGCTTGAGATCAAAATCAAAGAGCGGCTGCCTCATGGGAGCTTTTTGAGCCGGGCCAAGCCCTGTTTTATGTGCCCCGCGTTCTCACCAATTGTGTAAAGCGCACCACGGACGTTCTCGCCGACTTCCGCATGTCCCTGGGCTTCCACCTGGAGGGTCAGCTCCATGAGCGCAGCCTCAAGGGCCAGCTGGTTTTGGTACATCCTTTCCAGAACGTCTGAGAGCGAGTATTCACTGGGCATTTATGTTGCCTCCTTAAAAAATGCATCATCGCAAGTCATGGGTATCGAGTAGACGCTTTCCTGACAGTCCCTACAGCTCATCATCATTGAACTAATCATCAGGCGCACGCCCCTAAAGTCGTGCTGGTAGCCACTCGACCAGGGCTGTATGGAACTCCCCACTCACACGCGAAGGTCTGATGAATCATGAAGAGCGAACAGGTAGAAGGTGTAGCAGAAAAGCTGGCCGGCAAGGCGCAGAGCGCGGTCGGAAAACTGATTGGTGATTCGAAGATGGAAGCTGAAGGTGCGGGACATCAAGCATCTGGTCAGCTGAATAAAACCTATGGCGATACACTGAATAGCGTATCCACGTTCGTTAAAGAAAAACCAGTCGCCGCCCTCGCGATTGGTGCTGCAGCGTTGATCTTGATGAATCGTATTTTTCGTCGTTGAACGGGGAGGAGGTGTCTCCAGCCAGGTGACACCTCTCGCTAACGTCCTTCCCTCTTCGCACTCCCGCTACAGTTTTCTGCCAGGAGAGTGCGAGGGTAATAAACCTGCAGCCTCTCTTGCCTCGAGCAGCCTTTGCTCAGCGTACATAGCCGGATCATCGTCTGGCAGCGGGTAGCCTGCAGCCGATAGGGCCTGGGCCCGCTCCTCAATCACCAGGCGCTCGGGATCGCGAACCGCTTGGTAGGATCTGCCTGGTACGCGTTGAGTTACGCCAATTCGCAACTCCCCAGGACTTACTCTCCAGCCGGCATCGTCTGGGTGCTTGGTAAGCTTGTAACCAGAGCAGTTAGGCACGTGATTAGTGATCTCGTACTCTCGCCATTCGGCCATAGCTTGACCGTCAATCTTCTGTGGCCTGCACTCAATCAGCCAAGCCACCGCATTGATGAGTTGCCCGTGTGAAAACACGGCGACGTCCTGGGCAGGATGCTTTGCAATTCTATCTAAGAAAGACTGAGCTCTAGATATAAAGTCCAGGAATGACTCGGCGCCTTCACCATCCGTGAACGCTGGGTCTGACTTGGCCCAGTATTCCTCCACCCAAGCTCGTCTCTGGGCAACGGTCGTGTTGATACACCGTGCAGGTTCAAGGTAGGTGAACTCGTGAATGGGCCATATTTCAAACGGCACTGAAGGGAAAGCAGCCACTGTCTGCATTGCAGTTGCTTGCGCTCGGGAGAACGGCGAGGCAACGATCAGATCTGGGGCCTGGGCGAATGCCCTGGCCACCAAGTGCGCTTGTTCCACACCCTTTGGCGTTAGCGGGATGCTCGCATGATCCGAACTGGCTTCTCCAGCGTTCGCGGCGCTTTCCCCGTGGCGAATCAGTCTGACGTGCTTCACCGACCAAATACCCCCACTATTTCAGCCATCCGAACCTGCTCTCTACGTTATGGGCAACACCACAAGCGCCTACCTTGCCCAAGGATACACCGCAGCCATGAGCACGAAAGACATCACGTAGAGAAAGAGGGATCGCGATAACCTAGAGGTTTATGTATTCCAATACTTCTGAACGGTAGTCCGTGCAATTCCGAGTTTTTCAGCGATTGTTTTCCGGTCAAGACCTTGCGCTTTCAAGGCTCGAATGTATTCCGCATTAACGGGCCGCTTTGGCTTGCCTTGGGAGCGCTTAATGAGCTTTCCGTCACTGAATTGCTCCTCGACCAACTGCCACCCTCCAGACATCTCGAATTCCCTGATTCGCATGGCAGTACGTTGCAAAGCCTCGGATGGAAGTTCGTCACCCTGCGCAGCAATGACGAGAGTGACCATAGTCAAAAGGTCGAGGCCTAGATAGTCAGCGATCTCGTCCAGTTTCTCCAACGTCGCGTTCGCTCGGGCCTGCTCAAGCTTCCCCACGTACGTTCTGTGCGTTGCCCCCGCCAACTCTTCGTAACTCAACCCCTGATGAGCACGAGCTCCACGCAATGCTCCTGCCAGCGCTTCTTTCAGATGCATGGGTCGGATCCTCAAAACTGAGGATAGAGCCACGGCAAGCGTGTTTCGATAAACAGACCATAGTGATATTATCGTGACATATGGCTTGCCAGGCAGTCGTTTTATCCTAGCGGCGCTATGTCTGGATTGGTGATGGATTGGTCATGAGAGCAGCACCTTAGACACGCCCGGGGACGTCTCGATTGGAGACGCGCTCATCAAGTCCGACGTTTATGGCCCGCGTGAGCCCGCCTGCAATAGTCACTGAGCGACGTCTTGGCAAGAACCAGATCCACATTTTTGAGCGAAGGCAGGGATAGTGAGTGATGAAGTTCGATTGCGTGAAAGTTTCAGGAAAAGTTGACTACGTTCGATCTGTTGATCGAATGAACGGTGGACATAAAGCTAAAGTCAGCATTGATGGTGCAGTTATCCCAAATCTGCAAGTGTCGAACAAGCTTTACGAAGAGTTAGAAGTCGGCGAGAGTGTAACTTTGTACGGACTTTTTAAAAAAAGTAATAATAAGGAAAAAAACACAGGCATCTTGTACGGCGTAGCGAAGCAAAACGGCGAGAAATCATTTGCAACCCAGTATAGATATCAAGTCCCGCTTTTCCTGACGGTCACTGCGGCCATCGCATTCTGCTTAACTTTCGTCGCCGGCTGGATAGCTTCGATATTTCCAGTGCTTTTCTTATTTGGAGAAAATTCAGATTATATGTATACCACTACGGTATTTGCAGTAATTGAGTCGAGCTTGGTTGCCGCCTTTTTCCTGTGGAGGGCATTGTTGATGTTCAACGCTACGTCTGATCCTGAAGCTTGGGAAACTACCGAAGCCGCAGCGCTATCGAGTCGCTTCAGTAAGCTCCACAAGTAATAGTCCTGTACGTAGGGTACGCTTACACCCGCCCCGGCTTCCGGATCGCTGCGCCAGACTTTCCTTTCCTTGCGAGTATCGGGCAAGCGGAGCGCGCAGGCGTGCTGGATGAAAGCCCGTAGGGCCGAGCCGTGGCTCGCCACGGCTCGGTTCACGCCAGCCACCCGCCTAAGGCGGCACGCCAGAACCACCGCCCAGCCTTGTCAAAAGGAGGCTTAAATGACCTGCGATTTACTCCGCGAGCGTGAGAGAACTAGGCGAAGGGTTCTGTGGGCGCTTGCCACCCTCCAGCCCGGTGATTCAAATGCACCCGACCTCCTTGCCATCCTCAATGATCTCGACGACCAAGAGCGAAGTGACACCTCCTGTAGCGATAAGCCACTCGAACTCATAGATGTTCGTAACTCTGTCTCGGTGATTCGTCATAACTCCGGAACCGACATCATCTTGGAGCAGACTATTCCGCAACCCTGGAGAGAGCGTTTCCACCAAGCAAGCATCGGATCAACCAGAATTCCTGAAGGGCCCTACGCCGCAGACTGGGATAAATTTCTTACTGAATGGCAGCATGAGATGCAGCATCTGCAAAATCACCGAGTTGCACAGGCTGCTACCACCTAAAACGGCTGGTTCGAGCGATGGCGGCGCAAACACAAGCAGTCGGTGTAGCGTGGTGAAGTCGCACCCTCAAAACAGGAGCTACAGAGTGGAACGGCCTTCTTTTTTTATCGATTTCGAAGCCTCAGGTATAGCCCCGGATAGCTATCCTATCGAAGTCGCCGTCGTGTCGAATGAGAGCGTCTACAGCTCGCTGATTAAGCCCGCCCGCTATTGGACGCACTGGTCGTTCGATGCGCAAGACATGCATGGTCTCACTCAGGATCATTTGCTTCAGGAAGGTGATACCCCCAAGACCGTGGCGGAACGAATGAATCAGCTGTTTTCAGGGCAGGTGCTTTGCAGCGACTCAACTCAAGACGTGTTTTGGTTCGACGTCCTTTATGAGGCAGCAGATCTGATACCTACCTTCGAGTTGAAGCCTTTGGAGGTGTTGGTGGGTAGGGAGGCGGCAAGTGACATTTATCGCCTACTGCCGACAACCAGGCACCACCGAGCTTTGAATGACGCAACTGCTTTGATGAACGCCTACCGTGCTTTCTTTGAAGCTTGAACTTTCAAAGGGGTAGAACCCAGTGAGCTTTGGATCTAGCTCAGCCTGGTTGTCCGCTCGAACTGAAGGAAGGTGATCACACGGCTGGATAAGCATGGCAAGCGGAGCGCGCAGTCGTGTGGGATGGAAGCCCGAAGGGCCGAGATGCTGGCGCTCGCGCCAAGGCTCGGTTTACGACAGCCCCTCCCCGCAGGGGCACGCCCCAACTGAACGCTCAGGGTCATTAAAGCTCCGCATCCCAAGCATTCATCGCCTCACTCAAAGTCGCGTACCAATGGAGTCCACCGCTCTGAAGTGTATTTGCAACTTGCCTGTTGGTATTACCATCGACCCAAGTCGGGAGACTCTCTATGGCCTCTGTGAACAGACTGGCTGTAGCGACAGCGAATCGCTCCGAACTTGTACACTGGAGGCACACGTAGCGCACAGCAGCGCCGGTCTGCAACCGACGCCATGCCACCACCTCAATACAGTCCATGGCGCTCGCCGGAGCCTCTACGGTGGAACTCACTAACGGTTCCACCTGGACATCTTCCGCTGCTCTGAATGATCGGTTAGGCGCTTCTGGCCTGCGGACAAGATGCTTCAACTGCTCACGCGACGCGACTATCTGGTCGCGCAGCTCTTCGGGGTCGATAGACATGCCGCCCCGGTCGGTGACCGAAAGGGTTTTTAGGCTGTTCGCTGCCAAGATGAACTCGCGTTCTCGCGCTTTCTCCCAGTCAGGGCGACTGTCGGGGTTGATGAGATTCCAAAGGCTTGTGAACAGCTTCAATGACATTCTCCTACCTTGAGGCATTGGGCGCGGATCCCGCGATCATACAAGCAAGGTAAGCCGCCTGAAGCGAAGGCCCTGCCCACAATATTGTAGGGCTAACGACCTGTTTGATATTCAAACCGAGAAGCCCACACAGAGGGTGTCACTTCGGTTCGGGCGAGCTACCCCCTGCTGCATGATGTCATGCGTGCTTAGGATCAAGGCCAGCCGCTTAGATCGTGAGACGGCTGTGTAAAGCATGCTTCGTTCCACAAATTCGCTTTGACTCAGAGTGCAAAGGATCGACGTCTCGTACTCGCTGCCTTGCGCCTTATGAATGGATATGGCGTAGGCAAGCTTCATTCCCAGCCCGAACAAGTCCATCCTAGAGAGGGTCACTTCGAGCCCATTGAAGAAAAACACACCTGAAGTCTGGCCATCGATTGACGTAACGCCAGTCATGATCCCGGTGTTGCCGTTGAACAGATTATGCTCGTAGCTATTCTGAGTGACGATGACGGGGTCGTTAACTCGCAGCCAGTATTTGCCCATCCAGATACCCTGCGTCTCGTCTGTATGTTGGAGGGCGCTTTGCAGATGTTTGTTTATCTTGTGCCCGGAATCCGGCATGCGATCAGACATGTGTGGCGTCAGGATCTGAGCGTCAGGGATGATCTGCTTGATCTTCGCGAGGTGTGTCAGCATGTCCTGCGTGTTTGTGCAGGGGATCAGATAAACCCCATCGCGCTCGCCATTCCAGAATGGCAAGGTGTCCAGGTGACCAGATCTAATCTTCATGGCGATGTTCTGAAGATGACTGTTGCCGGTAGACCTGTGAACCTTGATCAGGTGGGTTGACGGTATCGCCTTCGATTTGGCCAGTGCATGGAAGAAGATTCCATAACCAACCGGAGATAGCTGACCGGTATCGCCTACTAGCAAGAGAGACAGTTCTTTCTTCGCAAAGGCATTCAGCAGTTTCAGCATCAAGGCGATGTCTACCATGCTGGATTCATCGATAATTACCAGAGGGTCGCCTCCAGTGCTGAGCCCTGAGCTTGCAGTGCTGATTTTGATCAAGAAACTGTGGATCGTGTAGGTGTCTCGGCCAACAGACTCCTTGGCGCGCTCCTTGGCTTTTCCGCTCAGTGCTAAGACATGCACAGGGCGGTGCTGGGAGGCTATATCAACGATGGCTTTCAGCACCGTTGTCTTGCCCGTACCGCCAAATCCAGTCAGCGTGCTGATGCGATTAGTAAGCGCCATCAGCACTGCGCTTTTCTGGTCTCGGGTGAGTGAGTGTCCAGGCACGCTCTCACCGTGTGCGCAGTAATCTTCAATCGCTTGCTCCAGTTCCTGCGGAGAACCGTGAAGCAATGAGGCCTGAGCGGACAGTAGACTCGCGACTCGCTGCTCGAGTTTACTTTCGACAAGGGCCGCTCCCAGTGGCTGGATAAGCGTCGTCCCTTGATCCTTCTTAACGCATACAGCACGCCTTTGTAGGGCGCATTCGATAGCTTGGTCTACCAGTCTGGCGGATGGAAGCTTCGGCATCAGGGCGGCTTTTAGCTCTTCTATTTCGTATGCGGTATGGCCCTGATCCAAGCGCACATAGAGCAAATTCTCCACAAGGCCGGCCAGCCTGCGTGGGTCATCACGAGGTATGCCTAGCTTGGCTGCTGCGGCGTCTACGATTTTCCACATGTTTGGGTGGATGCCTTGAAACGCAATGAGGCTGTACGGATTAAGCTTCAGGCGCTCTACCGTATCCGTCTGGCAAACCTTGAGAACGCTTTTGGCGAGCCCAGGATCGAAGTCGTGCTCCATGAGAAATTCAATTGTTGAAATCTCATCCTGCAGTGTCCTCCAGGCATCCACGACCTTTTGGGCGAGATCAGGATTAATCAGTTCCGCCAGGTGGCTGACTCTGCCTGCAGTCAATGCCTGAGCAAGGTTTTCTGCGCCAAATGCCCTGACCAGTTTCGAGACTTTCGCTTTGCCGAATGACAGCCCGCGAAATGCAGGATGCTTTATCAGCAATCGTTCCACATATGCCGCTATGGGCAGGTTTACGATGTGACAGCTTTCGATCAGAACGAAATCCCTGTACTGATCATGCCCTGTGATCGAGCCTTTGAACTGCCAGCATTCACCGGGTTGAGGAATGCGGGTGATGACTTTATAGCTTGCTCTGCATGTGTAAATTTTGTTTTGGCCAATGATGCGCCCGGAAAAGACTGCACCGCCAAAACTGCCTGGCTTCACCGAGCTCACCTGGATCACGCTCGACAGATTGCTCATAGGATGAATGACCGCCCGGAGTCGATCATCAAGTCCTGCTGGCTACTGATTTCCTGTGCAGATGTGCGAAGCAACCGCAACTCGGCAGAGAGTTGCTCAACTTGCTCGCGGAGCAGTTCGTTTTCCTTCGACTTTTGCTCAAGCATTACTCGCAACCGATTCGCTTCGCGACTTTTCGAATCCGCCATATCAATCGCCAGAGACTCAGGATCTTTGGCCGCAACAAACTCACTGCCTATGCGGCGAATGTCCTTCGCGATGACCTGCTCAAGGGTTTTGCCCTGTGAGCAAAAGATCTTCTTGGCGCTTTCAGAAAACCACTGCCTACGATTACCACATTCATCAGCGATTTTGCTGAAGTTGACGGCGCCAAACTGATTCACAGGAAACTTTTTTCCAGCCTGTTCAAGCTGCAGCACATAGTCCCTGTAGCGGTCGTACGGAGAGCGCTTTTGATCACCGGTCGCCATTAGTGCTTTCCTTGGCTTTCATCCAAAGGACGAAGGGTTCGGCAATATCTTTTGGAACAAGCCCTTCAGCAGGTTCGAGATCATCAAATGTGCAGGTGATTTTTCCGGCCTTCATGTCAACAACGAACATGCCGTCGCTCGCTTTGAGCACCAGCATAAGGGCACGGCAGGTCTTATCAAACTTCGTCATGAAGGCTTGATCGCTGTGCTTTGAATCCGAAATGGGAGCCAGGGTGGCCCCGTGAGTACGAAGTGCTGATTTGAGAGCCTCTATTTCTTTCTTCAGCCTTTCTGTCTCTGCTTGGAGCCCATCTGCCCGATGCGCTGATAGCTTCTCGACTAGCTTGTTCTTCGTGGATTCCATGTTGCCGGCGGAGTCCCAATATCTATGGAACAGTGGGCCGATCAATGCCCAATAATCGGTGCTTTGAACCAGTGTGCGATAGCCTATCTTCTTCTCGTTTACGGGCAGATCGGCGTTGTAAAGCTCTGCACAAAACCTGGAAAAAGGGGTAATGCCGTCAAAAGATGTCTTCCCCACAAACGTCTTCAGTCTCGGGACAACGTCATCCTTTATCCGGCTGATCCTGAACTCGCGATTTCTCTTCTGGGAGCCTGCAAAGCGATTTTGGCCAGGTTTTGCACCCTTGCTCATGCTGGGACACTCCCAGGGCTCGAAATTAGCTTCAGAATCGAATCAGGGCGATTCAAAGCCATGGGCTTGGTCATTGCATCGCTCAGTTCGTGTAGCGAAATGCCGAGGACTTCACAGGCAGATCGAATCAGTCCCCTGAATTCATCGATTAACGTGAAACCAGTCGGGGCTTCTTCCAGCATGCGGTTGAAGTCTCCTGTGAACGCCAGCAGCTTGTTCCTGGCTACCTTGAGCTGCTGGTTCAGTTGTGGAGTGAAATACTCTGCATGTGACTTGGCTTCAGCAGTGCGGGCGATGAGATTGGAGAGCGAGTGCTCTTTCAGCTCCAGACGTTCCAGATGTTCTGACACGATTTCAGGCTTCTCTACCAAGAAACTTTCACGCGTTTTAATCTCGCTATACATTTGTTCGAGACAGTGTGCTGTGACGCTCCAGGAGATGATCTCCGTAGCCAGGGATTTGCGACGGTTGGCTTTCTGTACAAGGCTTTCTAGCGATGCACCATTCCTTTTGGCCTCTGCGATGTACGCCTCTAGCTCGCTGCATTCATCAGTTAAAGCTCGGATATGGCCGTGAATCCTAGGCAGATGGTCGACAGTTTTGACTGAGTAGTAGCAACCACCGCATGGCGTACTCAGTCCAGGGATGGCACCCAGGTCTTTCACCACGTCCGCTGGACAGTGATTGCCGTACGGGCAGATGTGTGTGGGCATGAAAGCCAGCGAATCAATTGGGCGCTGTTTTGCGGCCCTGACGCCTGACACGACATCGTCCTTCATCTCGCGGTCAAAGGAGATGGCGCCGAAATCAATCAGAGACTTTTCCTTGTCTCGACGGAAAGCCTGCTGGAGCTTTGAGGAGACATCTTCGGCTTTAATATTGGACATTGCTGGACGATCAATGAGCCAGCCCTGCTCGACACTCATCTTCTGAAACTGGGCTACCGACTTCAGGTATGCAGGGTCGACTTTCGCGTAATACATGACGTGTTCTTCAGTGGCTTGCCCCGTGATGAACGCGCCTATGATATGTGGCGGCAATACCCTGATGTATTCGGATACTACTGAAACTCGACAAGAGTGCGGAGTATGCTCGATGAGCTTACAGGCTTGTGCTTCGAGTTTCAGTGCCGCCAAGTAATCGAGAGGCGCATCAATTGACTCTAGGTCACCCACAGCTTCTGGCATCGCGTTCGTAGTATTAATTCCCAGCTGGAATCGGCAGAACAAATCAAAAGAATAGACAAGCCTCTTGAAGTATTTGCCATAGGCTTCTCCTGTCAGTACACCAGGAGTTTCGCCCTTAGGGAACAGGGAGGTGATTTTTCCAAATGGGCTTTCTTCATGGTAGTCGTACCAAACAGGGACATCCATTGACGGATCGTTGAACCATTTAATCATGGCCTTTTGGCGGTCTAAAACATAAATTACGTTTCTGGAAACAGTGGAATCCCAAGCGCCATTTGCCTTGTCTGTGTTGATTCGCAACTTACAAAGAGGCGGTAGCGGTCTAGATCGATCAATGTGCATATCATAGGTTAGCTTTTCCAGCCACCGAATGTGAATGCTTCGAACGCCGGTTTCCAGCGCTACGATGTTGTGTCGAATGTAGTTCAGTTGGGGATAGAAAACCCATTGCCCATTCCTTTCGACACTGTGTTCGATAATGGGCACTACGAACCTAGGGAGAAGGTGTAGAGCTTCATATTTCATCGGGCGGTTGATATCTGACTTTGGCTGACTGGCGTCAAAGTCTGGGTTGCGATAGAAAACAACCGGTACGTACCCGAGTTTTTCAGTTTGAATAACTTTCTGGGCTTCGTTCCAGTTCTTTGTGGGTATATCTGCCCTGAATTTTTTGTCATACAGATTGATCTGCTCTTCATGAACCCTGTCGGCAAGGTGCGTTGAGAAAGATTCAATTGCGTAACAGTATTGCAGCAGAATGGGAAAGTGCTCGGATTCGAAAGCTGGCTTGTTGGTGCCAAAGCTTCTGCTTACAATTGGATAATCGATGTGGGAAATCGGATTAACGAAGCCAGATAATTCCTCATCGGCGCTAGAGTTGACTATCAGGTAGTCAAACAAAGCTTCCAAGTGATACAGGGACTTTTGAACGGCTGTGCCCGACCGACCCTTGCGAAGATAACTTAGAAAACCAACCTGGCCGTCTCCTTCGATGTGTGTACGATTGAGATCTCGAGGCCCTGGTGGAAGTAGACCAGTTCTTCCAGGATATTCACTAAATAGGAACGTGTTGAGCACCGTGAAGCTGCTTTCATAGTGCCTAAAAGTCTTCATTCCTTTGGTTTTTAGCAGTTGAATAAACTTGCCTTGATATTTCAACCAGAGATCGACGCTTTTTTGGTGTTCAGCAGGGATGTTGAATTCACCAGAGATTAATGCCTTTTTACTGGCTGTCTTATCATTTTTTGGAGGGGTAGTGGCTTGCTGGCACCTTTCAGGGTATAGCTTCTGGACGTAGCTCAGAAAAGCCGCAGGGGCAATTGGATACATGAACCAGTCGATTTCGCCACGGCGTGTTTTAATTAGATGTTCAATAAGATCAGAGATGTCAACCGGCCTGATGTCTTCAATTTGGTGCCAGTCGGTGGCGCGAATCATCCGCCACGCATACCACTCGAAATTCTTGATGGCACTCGGCTTCATAACAGTAGTTATATCAAGAATGTTCTTGTATGTGACATGAGGAACGAAAGGCTTGCTGACCAAGGCGAGAACTTCAGTGTAGTCAGCTGCAGCAAACTCGAAATGCTTCTTCTTAGTTTCGTTGCTGCCAGTGGGCTTCTTGGTATCTAACGGAAGAAGTACGGCTTTTTCCTGCCAGAGAAAATGCAAAATCAATATTGAATCTTTAGCAAGCCTTTCCAGTGAAGACTTGTTAATCCAGTCGTGTGCGGTCTTCGGAACCACCTGCTTGGCAATTTTCGCGTCCGGAGTTTTCTTCGTGCAGGTATGGAGATTGTGTACCCAATCTTCATCGTATACCGGGGCGTTAACCGGATCCAAGTGGTCGTTAAAGAAACGTAGGACGGAGGCCTGGTAATACTCATTAACGGAGCCGCTTGAGATTTTGCTAGGAGCGATGTGCTTGGACTCAAAAAGTACCTTTGAAACACATGCCTTAGCTTTGGCAATAGCCTCCTTGATCGATCTCTCCAAGTCCTCTCCTGACTTGATAATGAGAATATCTTTGGTGAGATTAATCATTTTTTTCTCCTTCAATACGCTTGGCTTCTTCCTCGAGTAACTCTAACTGCCGGTAGTGGAAGTCTGCTCGAATCGTCTTGAAAGATGCTTCGCCACGTTGTGATACGTACTGATTGGCGTGTTGGATATAGGCTTCAATTATGTCAGTGTCGTGCTTGGCGTACTTCATGGTAGAAGAGGCACTCGCGTGACCCATTAGGATTTTTACATACGCTAGAGGCAGTCCTGGAATGCTCTGTCCGGGAACTGGCAAGTAATTAAGAGTGTAGGTTCCGTACATATGTCGCAGCGAGTGAGCGCTAATGCCTGTGACGTCCTCTACCCCTGCTTTTTGGGCGTAGCTCTTGAAGGTTTTGTCTCGACTGCTTCGGTCGCTAGCGAAGAATGGCCTGCCATCGAGGTTTTGAAAGAGGAAGTCATGGTCGACGCTCGAGTTGTACTCACGGGTCAAATACTTCTCAAGGTTTTCCCAGAACATCCCGGCAAAGGGTTCGATCATGAACGTCATTTCGGTCACCCGTCCCTTCCAGGCAAGGAACTGGTACTCATCCTCTGTAATTCCAGGCGTTTTGCGTGCAAAAGGGTCGCGGAGGAAAACTGCGAACTCATCATCGTCGATATCGGGCATCCTCACCTGCAGGGCCTCGCTCGAACGAGCGCCTGTTGCCGCGAGTAGGGAATAGAGGGTCATATCTCTATAGAAAGTTTTGGACTTCGCTGGCTTTGACTGCCTGATGAGATCCACGGATCGTTCGATGGGAAATGCTACCGTCTTGAACGGTTTTTGGTCGTTCTTCCTGTCCCTGCGTGCTGCCTGGGGAAATAGTTTGTCTCCCTTGCGCTTAGGCATCACCGACTTAATCGAGTCACGAATGACTGCGGCCAACCAAGAATTGGCCTTGTGCGCCGAAATCTCATACTGGCTGCGGTACTCAGCTCGCTTTGTGTAGAACGCGCTGAATAACTGGTCTGGCGCTATTCTGTTCTTAGTTTCCGATACATCAAGAAACCATTTAATCGACGATTCGATGGTCTGCGCTAGGGAGTTTTGGCCTGTGAGCTTCTCCTTCCCTAGGCTGTCAGCCAATTTCAATGCTATCGGGTTCGCAGCGCCCTTACCGAACAGCAGATACGCCTGGTAGCTGTTGATGACGGTCTCAATTGTGACGTCGACATCCGCCGCGAACTGGGTTTTTGATGCTTCATACACGTAATCCACAAACCGTCCCACGTGCTCGGCATAAAGCTTCGCTGTGTTGGGGGCATAACCCCTACGTGCCAGCCAGATGGTGTAGTGGGTAAAAGGCTTGAATTCCCGCAGCTCGTCGGGCATATCCGGGTCAAGGTGAAGCAATAGGTGTTTAGCTTCGCTTGTGAGCGGTGCCTCGACCAAAATGAAATTTTTCACGAGCGCATTTCCAAATACAACACCCATCTAGCTTTCGGTGTTGCACTTGCCATGTCAAGCAAAAGTCTTGAAATGAGGATTTTTTAGCACACGAAAAACTCCGACAGCGTTGTCAGAGAAGTTGTGCAGAATTCATGAAGTGCTTGATATACAAGGAGATGGGGCCACCGGCGGGAATCGAACCCGCGACCCACCGATTATGAGTCGGTTGCTCTAACCAATTGAGCTACAGTGGCGCTGAGATGATGCAAAACTACCAGAAATGAGGTTCAAATGCCACACCGACATGCATACCACATAAGAACCGTGGACCAAAGGATTATGAGTCCTCTGCTCTAACCGACTGAGCTATAGGCCCTCAGTAGGCCGCGGATTATAGCGACGGTTTCTCGGCTGTGCTATCCGAAAAATCCGATACGGTCATACGCAGAAACGTCGCGGCGAATTCGTCGGCGCACAGGGGCAGGCTGACGATGTAGCCCTGGATCTGTTCGCAGCCTTCTTCAGCCAGGAATTGCTGTTGGGCCAGGGTTTCGACGCCCTCGGCGATGATGGTGAATTGCATGCTGCGGCCCAGGGCAATGATTGCTCGCACGATGGCCACGTCGTGGGGGTCGTCGGGCAAGCCGCGGACGAAGGACTGGTCGATCTTGAGGATGTCCAGCGGCAGGCGCTTGAGGTAGCTCAGGGAGGAGTAGCCCGTGCCGAAGTCATCGATGGCCAGTTGCACGCCGAGTTTCTTGAGTTGGTGCAGCACTGCCAGGGCTTCTTCGGCCTGGCTCATGATGAAGTTTTCGGTAATTTCCAGTTGCAGTAAACCGGGCTTGAGATGGTTTTCCCGCAGGAGTTGCTCGATACGTCCAAGCAGGTTGGGTTGGCGCAGTTGTGCTCCGGCCAGGTTGACCGACAGCGGGCCGAGGCTTTCGTAGGCGCTGTTCCATTCGTACAGCTGTCGGCAGGCGCGTTCCAGGACCCAATCGCCGATCTGCAGGATCATGCCGTTTTCTTCCGCCAGGGGAATGAAGTGTTCCGGTGGCACGTCGCCAAACGTCGGATGGGTCCAACGAATCAGGGCTTCGGCGCCCACCAGCCGGTTATCGGCGAGGCTGAATTTCGGTTGGAAGGACAAGGACAATTCGTTGCGTTCAATCGCTCGGCGCAGTTCGTACTCCATGGCCACGCGCTCACTGGCCTGGGCGGTAAGGTCGCGGGTGTAGCTTTCCACTCGGTTGCGGCCCTTGGCCTTGGAGCGATACATCGCTGCGTCGGCGTTCTTGACCAGCGTGGCGACGTCGCAGCCGTCTTGCGGGTAGAGGCTGGTGCCGATGCTGGCGCTGATGAAGAACTCGTGCTCGCCGGCCTGGAACGGGGCGGCGAAACAGTTCAGCAGCTTCAGGGCAATGTGCTCGGCATCGCTGGGTTGCTGCAGGCCCGGTAGCAGGATGATGAACTCGTCACCGCCCAGGCGTGCCACGGTGTCGATATCGCGCAGTTGCTCCCGCAGACGCACGGCGATTCCCTTGAGCAGCAGGTCGCCGACCGGGTGTCCGAGGCTGTCATTGATGTGCTTGAAGCGATCCAGGTCCAGGAACAGCACCGCGCCCTGGCCGCCATTCTCCTGCTGGTTGTTGAGGGCCGTCAGCAAGCGGCTTTCGAACAGGGTGCGATTGGGCAGGCCGGTGAGCGGGTCGTGGTGAGCCTGGTAATCGAGTTTGGCCTGGGCGTGCTTGAGGCTGGAGATGTCGGCGAATACAGCGACGAAATGGGTAATCTGGCGGTCACGATTGCGTACGGCGCTGATGGTCAGCCAACTGGGGTACAACTCGCCGTTCTTGCGGCGATTGGAGATCTCGCCCTGCCAATGTCCCTCTGCTGTCAATTGGTGCCACATTGCGGCATAGAACGCGCTGTCGTGCAGACCGGACGCCAGCAACCGTGGCGTATGGCCCAGGGCTTCGGTTTCGCTATAGCCGGTGATTTCGCTGAAGGCGCGGTTCACGGCGCTGATGTGCTGTTGCGTATCGGTGATCAGCACGCCTTCGGCCGTGCTTTCGAACACGGTGGCGGCCTGTTGCAGTTTTTCCTGCATCAGATGGCGTTCGGTGATGTCCCGGGCGATGGTCAGCATGCAGTCTTCATTACCGATGGGCAGTGGGCGGCTGGAGACTTCGCAGAGCCGTATCTGCCCGTCGTTGCGTCGGATATGGCAGCTGAAATCCCTGACGTAGCCGTCACGCTGCAACAAGTCGAGCATCTGCTTGCGTTCGTTGAGGTTGACCCAGATCCCCAGGTCCAGGGTGGAGCGGTCCACCGACAGGGCGCTGTTGAAGCCGGTGATGCGGCTGAAGCCTTCATTGACTTCAATCAGCAGGCCGTCGCTTTGCCGGGACAGCAGCAGGCCGTCGGGTGAGGCATGGAACGCCTTGGCGAACTTCTCTTCGGAGGTTTGCAGTTGTTGTTGGGTTTCCTTGAGTTGACTGATATCGCGTACCACCACGACCAGGGCGGGCGTGGTATCGAGGTCGAAGGGTTCGGCGGAGATCAGCCCGGTGAACACCTGGCCGTTGCTGCGGCGAAAAGGCATCTCCAGGTTGCGGATGCTCCCGGCCTGCAAGCGTTGCAGCAGGCTCGGGCCAACGCCCTGGATGCCCCAGATGTTCAGCTCGGTCGCGGTCTTGCCCAACACCTCGTCGGCGCTCAAGCCGATCTGTTCTTCGAAAGCCTTGTTGACTTCCAACAAGCAGCCGTCCCACAGGCGAGCGATCACGAGGATGTCCGGGCACTGGCGGAATACCGAGGCGAACTTCTGCTCCGAGAGACGCAACGCCTCCTCGGTGCGCTTGGCTTCGCTGATGTCGATCATCAGTCCGCGCATCACCGGTTCGTGACCGTGTTCGATCAGGCTGACAATGTCGCGTACCCACAGGCAGCGGCCGTCGGCGGTGATGACTCGGTAATCGATGCAATGGTCGCGTCCGGCGAGTACTTCATGATCGCAATAGGTCTGGGCGCGGATCAGGTCGGCCGGATGAATGATGTTGCGCCAGAAGCCCGGGATCAGCCAATGGGCGAGGGGATAGCCGAGTAGATCTTCGGCGTGGGGTGACACATAGGTGTAAGTGAAGTCGCTGACCTTGGCTTCCCAGGCAATCGCCGAGAGGCTCTCCACCAGTCCGCGATAGTGGTATTCGCTGCTGCGCAGTTCCTGCTCCAGGTCGACTCGGCGGGCGATCTCCGAGCTGAGACGGCGGTTGATGCGGATCACTACCGCCAGGATGCCCATCAACAGCAACATCCCGGGAAGGCCATACAGCAGCAGGTCGGACCAGAGTTGTCGGTAGTCGCGGACGTTGCCGACCCATTTTTCCTGGATTTCATTGATCTCGGCCGGGCTCATGTCGGCGATGACCTTGTCCAGGATGCTCACCAGTATCTTGTTCTCGCGAGGAACGGCCATTGCCAACTGATAGCGATATGGCGTTTCGCCGCTAACGTAGAGACCTTCGAGCTTGAGCTGGCGCAGGCTCCAGACGCTGGAAGCCAGGTCACCTACCACGGCATCCACTTCATCGGCCGCCAGGGCCTGCAGGGCTGAACTGACGCTGGGTAACGCCACCAGGTTCAGGTCGGGGTGATGATTGCGTAGCAGCTCATGGGGCGCATAGTTTTCCACCACGGCAATTTTCAACCCGTACAGGTCCTTGAGATTGTGAGGCTGGGCCCCGCCTTGATGGGCCAGGATGACAATCGGGAAATCCAGGTAGGGGCGTGTAAATGCCAGGTAATTCTGCCGCTCAGGGGTCGACATGATGCCCGGCAACAGGTCGATCTTGCCTTGTGCGACCAATTCCAGCACAGCGGTCCAGCTGGCGGGCTCGATGGGCGTGAGCGTGACGGCCAGTCGCTCACGGATGACCTCCACGTAATCGGCGGCCAGGCCTTGATAGCGGCCTTGAGCGTCGCGAAATTCGAACGGAGGCCATGAGGCATCGACTCCCAAGCGAAGGTCGGAGTGGTCCTTGAGCCAGCTGCGCTCTTCGTCAGTGAGCATCAATGCGCCAGCCGTTGCGGACCAGGTCATCAGTGACAGCAGGAGCAGGGCCGTCAGTCTGGGCATCACGGTCTCGTCATGGCATAGGGAGGATGTTTCGAGTGTAGACGGGCAATGGGGCGGGGGGGCATAGCGAAGGGTATTTTATCTGCACATGACAAAACCCCCGGCAGGGCCGGGGGTTTTGAAGGTCACTCGTCGAGGAAGGAGCGCAGATGCTCGCTTCGTGTCGGGTGGCGCAGTTTGCGCAACGCCTTGGCTTCGATCTGACGAATCCGCTCGCGCGTCACGTCAAACTGTTTGCCGACTTCCTCGAGGGTGTGGTCGGTATTCATATCGATGCCGAAACGCATGCGCAGTACCTTGGCTTCACGGGCAGTGAGGCCGGAGAGTACTTCACGAGTCGCTTCCTTGAGGCTCTCGACGGTGGCGACATCGATCGGCGACTGCATGGTGGAGTCTTCGATGAAGTCACCCAGATGGGAGTCTTCATCATCACCGATCGGCGTTTCCATGGAGATCGGCTCTTTGGCGATCTTCAATACCTTGCGGATCTTGTCCTCAGGCATTTCCATACGTTCGCCCAGCTCTTCCGGGGTCGGTTCGCGACCCATTTCCTGCAACATCTGCCGGGAAATACGGTTGAGCTTGTTGATGGTCTCGATCATGTGCACCGGAATACGGATGGTGCGGGCCTGGTCGGCGATCGAACGGGTGATCGCCTGGCGAATCCACCAGGTGGCATAGGTCGAGAACTTGTAGCCGCGACGGTATTCGAACTTGTCCACCGCTTTCATCAGGCCGATGTTGCCTTCCTGGATCAGGTCGAGGAATTGCAGGCCGCGGTTGGTGTACTTCTTGGCAATGGAGATCACCAGGCGCAAGTTCGCTTCGACCATCTCTTTCTTCGCGCGGCGGGCCTTGGCCTCACCGATCGACATGCGACGGTTGATGTCCTTGATCTCGGCGATGCTCAGACCGGTTTCGGTCTCCAGCACGCTCAGCTTCTGCTGGCAACGAACGATGTCCGGTTGCAGGCGGGCAATGGCTTCGGCGTATTTGGTCTTGCCTTTGGCCAGTGCATCGGTCCAGCTTTCGTCGACTTCGTTGCCGGGGAACTGACGCAGGAAGTCGGCACGCGGCATGCGGGCATCACGAACACACAGTTGCATGATCGCGCGCTCTTGCTGACGCAGACGATCCAGGGCGCTGCGAACACGCTCGACCAGGCCTTCGAACTGCTTGGGCACCAGCTTGATCGGCATGAACAGCTCGGCCAGGGCCAACAGCTCGGCAATGGCCTGCTTGTTGTCGCGACCGTGCTTTTTCAGCGCCTTGCGGGTGATCTCCATCTGGTCGGCCACGGCGCCGAAACGCTGGGCGGCGACGATCGGATCAGGACCGCTTTCGGCTTCTTCCTCGTCATCGCTGGCTTCGGCGTCGTCGTCATCGCTGTCGTCGTCGGCCTTCTCGGCTTTCGCGTCGATCGGCGGCGGCACTTCGGCGGCAGGCGGCGTGGTGCCGTCGTCCGGATCGATGTAGCCACTCAGGACGTCGGACAGGCGGCCACCTTCGGTGGTGACGCGGGTGTACTCGGAGAGAATATGGTCGACCGTGCCAGGGAAGTGCGCGATAGCGCCCATCACTTCACGGATGCCTTCTTCAATACGCTTGGCGATTTCGATTTCGCCTTCACGCGTGAGAAGCTCTACCGTACCCATTTCACGCATGTACATGCGCACGGGGTCGGTGGTGCGACCAATGTCGGTCTCGACCGCCGCCAGCGCTGCGGCCGCTTCTTCAGCGGCCGCCTCGTCGGTATCGGCGTCGGCCAGCATAAGGGCATCCTTATCTGGCGCAACCTCGAATACGTTGATCCCCATGTCGTTGATCATGCGGATGATGTCTTCCACCTGTTCCGGATCTGAAATATCCTCCGGCAGGTGGTCGTTGACCTCCGCGTAAGTCAGGTAGCCCTGCTCACGACCCAATAGGATCAACTCTTTGATACGAGACTGCTGTTGCGCTTTTCCGGACATAACACCCTATCCACTGAAGGTCTTGGCGGGCAAAAAACAAGCCGAGGATTATACCTGAGCTGTGACCTCACGCGCCAGTTGAGGTCGGGTTTGATGCGCAAACATTGCGGTTGAGTAAGTCGCGCAATTGGTTTTTCTCTTCGCTGGTCAGCTCGCTCTGGCGAGCTTTTCGCAGAAGTTGTTCCAGGTTTCGCTCGCGTTGGCGGGCGGACAAGCTAGTAATGGTGTCGAAAAACTGTTGTTCAAGGTTGTCTCCTTCAATCAGCCATTCCTTCTCGGCCAAGGCCTTCAACAGGCGCCCCTGCTCGGTGCCATGCCAGCGTGCGATCAGCTGGAAAGAGTTTAGCCGGGGGTTCTTCTGCACGGCTTCGAGAAGTGCGATCAGCAATTGCGTATTGCTGTGGTCCTCGGCGGCGAAGTGCCCCGCGTCCTCGACTTTTTCAGCCAGTTGCGGGTGATGCAGCAAGGTACGCAGCGCGGCCAGTGTTGGTGGTTCGACGGCGGCCGGCACGCGTGGGGCACGTGGCTGGTCGCGATCGCCGCGCTTGCCGTTCTTGTCCCAGGGTTTCTTGTCCCATTTCTTGCCGCCGCTGCCGGTTTTTTTCGGTGTCCACTCTTGCTGCGGCGCATAGTCCTGCTGAGGATGATGATAGTCGGCGAAATCCGGCACCGCGTCGTAGTCGATGCCCGGGTCGTACGCCGGCGGTGCCTCCGCCGGGGCGCTATGGGCCAGTTGGTTGAGCGCTTCGCTGTTGAGGCCGGTGATTTCGGTCAGGCGCTGGCGCATCAGTGTGCGCAGGTTGGCGCCGGGTACCTTGTCGATCAGCGGTGCCGCGAGGGTGACCATGTGGGCCTTGCCTTCGAGGGAGCGTGGATCGGCTTCTTCGGTCAACTGCTGGAAAAAATAATCGGCCAATGGTTGCGCGTGTTGGTTGATCCGCGCACGGAACGCGTCGGTGCCTTCGGAGCGCACCAGGGTGTCCGGGTCCTCGCCTTCGGGCAGGAACAGAAAGCGCGCCCGACGGCCATCCTGCAGGCATGGCAGCGTGGCTTCCAGTGCGCGCCAGGCAGCATTGCGGCCGGCCTGGTCGCCGTCGAAGCAGAACAGCACGCTGGGCACGACGCGAAAAAGGCGCTTCATGTGCTCTTCGCTGGTGGCCGTGCCCAGCGTCGCAACGGCATTGCGCAGGCCTTGCTGGGCCAGGGCGATGACGTCCATGTAGCCTTCGACGACGATGATCTCGTCAAGGTTGCGGTTGTTCTTGCGGGCCTCATACAGGCCGTACAGCTCCTGGCCCTTATGGAATACCGGGGTTTCCGGGGAGTTCAGGTACTTGGGCTTGTCGTCGCCCAGGACGCGGCCGCCGAAGGCGATGATTCGCCCGCGCGTGTCTCGGATCGGGAACATGACCCGGTCCCGGAAACGGTCGTAGCGCTTGCCGGTTTCGGCGTTCTCGATCAGCAGGCCGGCGTCGATCATGGCGCGCTGCTGCAGCGTGTCGCTGCTCAAGTGCTTGTACAGATTGTCCCAGCCGGGCGGTGCGAAGCCGAGGCCGAAGTCCCGGGCGATCTCGCCGGTCAGGCCGCGACCCTTGAGATAATCCACTGCGGCCTTGCGGGCCGGATGGCTTTTCAGGGCCTGGCGATAAAAATCAGCCGCCGCGGTCAGTAGCGGATAGAGCGGCGAGTCAGTGGGTTGGCGTGGCTTGTGCGCCCGACCGCTTTCCTCGCGAGGGATTTCCATGCCGGCGGCTTTGGCCAGTTCTTCGACAGCCTGGGGGAAATCCAGGTTGTCGTGGTCCATGATGAAGCCGAGGGCATTGCCGCCAGCGCCGCAGCCAAAGCAATAATAGAACTGCTTGTCGGGGCTGACGCTGAAGGACGGGGTCTTTTCCTTGTGGAACGGACAGCAGGCGGTGTAGTTCTTGCCGGCCTTTTTCATTTGCAGGCGAGAGCTGACCACGTCGACGATGTCGGTGCGGTTCAGGAGGTCGTCAATAAAGCTCTGGGGAATCAGCCCGGCCATGGCGTTCTCATCATCACTGCGCGAAATAGGGGCCCGGAATCAGCAGGCGTAACCGGGTCCTGGTCTTGAGACACTGTAAACGGTGGCTCGACCGGGTTGTCTGCATCATTGCTGTCGGGAAGTGTATCTGCCGATAATCCACTGACGTTAATTACCATCAGTATTCGACTGTTTGAATATGTTGCGCTGAATCCGGTAACGGCCGGTCAGGCCTCGGATAGCTCATCGAGCGGGCACGCAAGCAGGTGCCATGGGCTGATCGTCGTTAGAGGAATCAGGGTGTGCTCGTCAGTAGCCTTGGAAGGCTCGTCAGAAGAGACGTGCACCGCTGGCAAAAGAGCCAGGTCTGACGTGATGAAGCGGTTGTCTCGGTCGCGTCTGCGGCTTTGACAGTGAAGCATCAAGCGTTATTCCGCAAATGCCATAAGCCCGGCTTGAAGGCCGGGCTTGGCAGAAGCTTGCTACGAACGTCTGTGTATTAGTACAGACGTACGGCGCGGCGCTGTTCGCGCTGAACTTTCTTGGCGTGACGCTTAACAGCGGCTGCTGCTTTGCGCTTACGCTCGGAAGTCGGCTTCTCGTAGAATTCGCGGCTACGAACTTCAGCCAGAACACCGGCTTTTTCGCAGGAGCGCTTGAAACGACGCAGAGCTACGTCGAAGGGTTCGTTCTCTTTTACTTTGACGGCTGGCATCCAGAGCTACCTTCATTCATTACCGGGGTCAACATCCTCGCGGCAAAAGAGCACTTGAAGACGTCGGTTTTTAAGGGTTGCGGATGTTAACCCCTCAACGCCAGGAATGCAAAGCCTCTGATCGAAAACCGCTGGTCGGGGCACCACGTGGCGACTATTATGCGCGCCTTCGAATTCAGCCTCCACAAGGCGCAAACCCATGCTAGTACTGGGATTAGAAACGTCCTGCGACGAAACCGGCGTCGCGCTCTACGACAGTGAACGCGGCCTGCTTGCCGATGCGCTGTTCAGTCAGATCGACCTGCACCGCGCCTACGGCGGCGTGGTGCCCGAGCTTGCCTCTCGCGATCACGTCAAGCGCATGCTGCCGCTGATCCGGCAGGTACTGGCCGAAGCCGGCTGTGTGCCGACCGAGATCGATGCTGTCGCCTATACCGCCGGCCCGGGCCTGGTGGGTGCGTTGCTGGTAGGGGCTTCCTGTGCCCAGGCGCTGGCCTTTGCCTGGGGCATCCCGGCCCTGGGCGTGCATCACATGGAAGGCCACCTGCTGGCGCCCATGCTGGAGCCGCAGCCACCGGCGTTTCCGTTCGTCGCTTTGTTGGTTTCCGGCGGCCATACGCAACTGGTCCGGGTCGACGGTATCGGTCAGTACGAGCTGATGGGTGAAAGCCTGGACGATGCTGCCGGCGAAGCTTTCGACAAAACCGCCAAGATGATGGGCCTCAATTATCCGGGAGGGCCGGAAATCGCACGGCTTGCGACCCAAGGGGTTGAAGGGCGTTTCGTGTTTCCTCGGCCGATGTGCGACCGGCCGGGTCTGGATTTCAGTTTCAGCGGCCTGAAGACCTTCGCCCTGAACACCTGGCAGCAGTGCGTTGGCGCCGGGGGCGACCATGAGCAAGCCCGTTGCGACATCTCGCTGGCGTTCCAGCAGGCCGTGGTGGAGACTTTGACCATCAAATGCAAGCGCGCCCTCAAACAGGCCGGGCTCAAGCGCCTGGTCATCGCCGGTGGTGTGAGTGCGAACAAGGCCCTGCGGGTGTCACTGGAAAAAATGCTTGGCGACATGAAGGGCGACGTTTACTACGCTCGGCCGCAATTCTGCACCGATAACGGCGCGATGATCGCCTATGCGGGCTGTCAGCGCCTGCAGGCCGGCCAGCACGAAAGCCTGGCGATCAGCGTGCAGGCGCGCTGGCCGATGGAGCAGTTGTCGCCGTTGTGAAGTATTTAGAAATGTCGTTCGCGCCCGGCGAACAGGTCGCGTAGATTGCCCCGGTGGCGCCAGACGATCAGCGCCACCAGTGCGGTCATCGGCACCAGGGCCTCGGGCTCCTGCCAGGCCAGCAACGGCAGGGTCAGCGGGGTGGCGATCAGTGCGGCCAGTGAGCTGGTGCGGGTCAGGTAGAACATCAGCAGCCAGGCGGCGACGGCCAGCAGCGCGGCGGGCGGATACAGGCCCAGCAGCATCCCGGCGGCGGTGGCGACACCCTTGCCGCCACGAAAGCGGAAGTACAGCGGGAACAGATGACCGATGACAGCGCAGACGCCGATCCAGGCCTGTTGCTGCAACGAAAGCCCTGCAAGGCTGGCGATCAATACCGGCACAAGGCCTTTGCAGAGGTCGCCGAGCAGGGTCAGGACGGCAAGTTTGCGTCCGGCCAGGCGCAGCATGTTGGTGGCGCCGGCATTGCCTGAGCCACTCATTCGCGGATCGGGATGCCCCGTCAGGCGGCTGAGCACAATGGCGAAGGACAGCGAGCCGAGCAGGTAGGCGAGGACCGCCAGTAACCAAAACATGCTAACTATTCCGGGCGAGGACGCCCTGATTCTAACGGCGCATTGCGCCCTTGTCGTGCTGCGGAGAAGAGTGCTTGGACAGAGTGTTTATCGAGGGCCTGGAAGTCGACACGGTAATCGGTGCCTACGACTGGGAGCGAGACATCCGACAGTGCCTGCGGCTCGATCTGAGTTTCGCCTGGGATAACCGCCCGGCCGCCGCGGGTGATGACCTGAATCTGGCGCTCGATTACGCCAGTGTCTCGTCGCGCATCCAGGCATTTGCCGAGCAGGCCCGGTTCCAGTTGGTCGAGACCTTCGCCGAGCGGCTGGCCCAGGAGTTGATGGACGAGTTCAAGATTACCTGGCTGCGTCTGAAAGTGACCAAGCCTGGTGCGGTTCCGGCGGCCAGCGGGGTGGGTGTGGAGATCGAGCGCGGATGTCGCTGACACAGGTTTTTCTCGGGCTCGGCAGCAATATCGAGCGCGAAACCCATTTATGCGCGGGGCTTGAAGCCCTGGCGGGCTTTCTGGTGGATATCCGCTGTTCGGCGGTGTTCGAGAGCCAGCCGGTGGGCATCAAGAGTGGTCCTTTCTTCAATTTCGTCGTGTCGGCCTTCACGGATCTGCCACTGATGGAGCTGGACCGTCGTCTCAAGTGCATCGAGGCGGACAATGGTCGTTATGCACCGGGCCGCAAGGGCCTGCCGCTGGATATCGACGTGTTGTTGTATGGAGAGCAGGTCGGCAACTTCGATGGCTTGACTCTGCCGCGGGCGGAAATCCTGAAAAATGCTTTTGTCCTGTGGCCATTGTCGTTGATTGCACCCGATCGTATTCATCCGGGCGTAGGCAAGAGTTTCGCCACGTTGTGGGATGAGGCGCAGATTGATCAGGTGCTGGCGCCAGTGGCGTTTGAGTGGCGGGGCGAGCAGCTTACGTCTTCAGAATTGCTGCGGTCTTCCTGACGCCATCGCGAGCAGGCTCGCTCCCACAGTGTTCGTGGTTGAACCGGATATCAGGGTCCGCCTTAATTCTGGGGGCGCGAGCCTGACTGAACAGGCAAATGACTACTGTCAGTTCGCCGCCTCCTTGTACGCTTTCAACGCCCTGAGCCGCTCGCGCTTGATTGCCTCCCCCAGCTCCGGCCCTTTGAAGCCTTTCTCCAGCAATGGCTGTACCGCCACCCCGCGCGCTGCCGCTGCTGCGCCTCGCAGATAGTCCGCCTGTGGATAACTTCGGTTTTCCAAGCCTTTGCGGCCTCGGGCATCCATTTCGCAGGCCGCGATAAACTCTTCGAAGCGCTGGGGGCGGCGGTATACATCAAAGCTCTGTAGCAATTCGAGCAAGGTGGACGCTTTCAATTCAAGCGCACGATGACCATGGGTGTGATATTGGCCAACCAATAACGCCAACTCCTGACAGTCGCGTGGCGCTTTGAAGCGCTCGTTGACCGCCTTGATCGGTTTCAATCCCTTGTGCTCATGGGCGATGTGTCGCGGCCATTCGTGCTCGGGAGTCAGGCCTTTTCCCAGATCATGCAGCAGGCAGGCCCAGCGGACCGTCAGCGGTTGTTGATTCAGGGCGGCCTGTTCCAGCACACGCAGGGTGTGGGCGCCGGTATCGATTTCCGGGTGATGGGCTTCGGGTTGCGGCACGCCGAATAGCGCATCGACCTCGGGCATCAGGACCTTGAGGGCATCGCAGTCGCGCAGGACCTGGATAAACACCTGTGGCTGGCTTTCCATGAGGGCGCGGGAAATTTCCTTCCAGCTGCGCTCGGCGGTCAATGCTTCCAGTTCGCCGGAATCGCTGAGCTGGCGCATCAACGCCAGGGTCTCGTCCGCCACCTTGAAACCCAGTGGTGCATACCGGGCGGCAAAGCGGGCAACCCGTAGGACTCGGAGGGGATCTTCGGCAAACGCCGGAGAAACGTGGCGCAGCAAGCGGGCTTCAAGATCGCGTTGGCCATGGTAGGGATCGGTGAGCTTGCCATGATCATCTTCCGCCATGGCGTTGATCGTCAGGTCCCTGCGAACCAGGTCTTCCTCGAGGGTCACTTCAGGGCTGGCATGGAACACGAAACCGCCATAGCCGCGGCCGCTTTTGCGTTCCGTGCGGGCGAGGGCGTACTCCTCGCCCGTGTTCGGGTCCAGAAATACAGGAAAGTCAGCGCCCACAGGACGAAAGCCCTTGGCGAGCATTTCCTCGGCGGTGGCACCCACCACGACCCGGTCGATGTCGGCGACGGGGATGCCCAGCAGGCGATCGCGAACGGCGCCGCCGACTTTATAGATCTGCATAAAAAACCTCCGTTGATCCGACAGGATAACCTTTGCGTCGGGTCAACGGAGGCGAAAACGGGATCAAAGATGGATGACGGCCAGGTCCAGGCGGCCGTAATCGCCTTCGGTCTGTTCGTTTCGGGGGGGGACATGGTGGGTTTTCATGACCTGGTCGCCTTGCAGGGTTTCCAGGTGAATGTCGAAACCCCACAGGCGATGCAGGTGCTTGAGTACTTCATCGGTGGAGTCGCCCAGCGGTTTGCGATTGTGCGCCTGGTGACGCAAGGTCAGCGAGCGATCTCCCCGGCGGTCGATGCTGTAGATCTGCACGTTAGGCTCGCGGTTGCCTAGGTTGTACTGTGCTGCCAGGGTCTCGCGGATGATGCGATAACCGCCTTCATCATGAATGGCGGGCACCAGCAGGTCGTCCTTCTGGTCGTCATCGAGGATGCTGAACAGTTTCAGGTCGCGGATCACCTTGGGCGAGAGGTACTGCAGGATAAAACTCTCATCCTTGAAGCTGCTCATGGCGAATTTGATGGTGGATAACCAGTCCGAGCCGGCAATTTCCGGAAACCAGCGACGGTCCTCTTCGGTGGGGTCTTCGCACATGCGTCGTATGTCGCGGTACATGGCAAAACCCAGCGCATAGGGGTTGATGCCGCTGTAATAGGGGCTGTCGAATCCGGGTTGGAACACCACGCTGGTGTGGGACGTCAGGAACTCCATCATGAAACCGTCGGTGACCAGGCCTTCGTCATACAGGTCATTCATCAGCGTGTAGTGCCAGAATGTGGCCCACCCCTCGTTCATGACCTGGGTCTGACGTTGTGGGTAGAAGTACTGGGCAATCTTGCGCACGATGCGCACGATTTCGCGCTGCCACGGTTCCAGCAGCGGTGCGTGTTTTTCGATGAAGTAGAGAATGTTTTCCTGGGGTTCGGCGGGAAAACGCGCGTTGTCCTTCTCGCTGTACTTGTCGGCACCCTTGGGAATGGTGCGCCACAGGTCATTGATCTGCTTTTGCAGGTGTTCTTCACGGTCCTTCTGGCGTCGGCGTTCTTCTTCGGCGGAAATCGGATACGGCCTCTTGTAGCGATCCACCCCGTAGTTCATCAGGGCATGGCAGGAGTCCAGGAGGTCTTCCACGGCATCAATGCCGTGGCGCTCCTCACACTGCATGATGTACTGCTTGGCGAACACCAGGTAATCGATGATCGAACTGGCATCGGTCCAGGTGCGGAACAGGTAGTTGCCCTTGAAAAAACTGTTGTGGCCGTAGCACGCATGCGCCACAACGAGTGCCTGCATGCAGATGGTGTTTTCTTCCATCAGATAGGCGATGCAGGGGTCGGAATTGATCACGATCTCATAGGCCAGTCCCATCTGGCCGCGGCTGTAGGATTTTTCGGTACTGAGGAAGTGCTTGCCATAGGACCAGTGGTGATAACCCAGCGGCATGCCGACCGACGCATAGGCGTCCATCATCTGTTCGGCGGTGATCACCTCGATCTGGTTGGGGTAGGTGTCGAGGGCATAACGGTCCGCGATACGGCTGATTTCGCGGTCGTAGGCCTGGATCAGCTCGAACGTCCATTCGGAGCCGGTGGAGATGGGCTGGCGCTTCTGCTCTTTTTTGGCGGTCATGTCACTAACCTGCGCTGGAAGAGTTCACGGAAGACCGGGTAGATGTCCCCGGCCGAGACCAGTTGCTGTTGCGCAAACGTGTCGGAAAAGGCTTCGGCGATGCGTTCGTATTCATACCACAGGGCCTGGTGTTCCCGTGGCGTAATTTCCACATAGGTGTAGTACTGGACGAACGGCATGATCTGGTTGATCAGAATGTCACGGCAGATGGGGGAGTCGTCGTTCCAGTTGTCTCCGTCGGACGCCTGGGCTGCGTAGATGTTCCATTCGTTGGCCGGATAACGTTCGGCCATGATTTCCTGCATCAGTTTCAAGGCGCTGGAGACGATGGTGCCGCCGGTTTCCCTGGAGTAGAAGAACTCTTCTTCGTCCACCTCCCGGGCGCTGGTGTGGTGGCGGATGAACACCACGTCGATCTTGTCGTAGTTCCGCTTGAGGAACAGGTACAGCAGGATGAAGAATCGCTTGGCGATATCCTTGGTGGCTTGGGTCATGGAGCCGGACACGTCCATCAGGCAGAACATCACGGCCTTGGAGCTAGGGTTTGGCTGCTTGACCAACAGGTTGTACTTGAGGTCGAAGGTGTCGAGAAACGGTACCCGGTGGATTCTGGCGCTGAGTTTCTCGATTTCCGCTTCCAGGTCCTGAATGTCTCCGAAATTGTCCGGTTCTTCGCGTCTGAGACGGGCAAGCTCCTCCTTGACCTCGCGCAGTTTCGCCCGGCTGCTGCCGGACAGGGCGATGCGCCGGGCATGGGCCGAGCGAAGCGTGCGGATAATGTTGATGCGTGACGGGTTGCCTTCGTTGCTGATACCGGCGCGTACGGTCTTGAAGGTGTCGGTGCCGGTCAGGTTGCGTTTGACCAGGTTTGGCAGTTCCAGGTCCTCGAACATGAACTCCAGGAACTCCTCCTGGGTGATCTGGAACACGAACTCGTCCATGCCCTCGCCGGAGTTACCGGCCTTGCCGGGCCCCTTGCCACCGCCTCCACCCGGTGGGCGGGGGATGTGCTCGCCGCTGGTGAATTCCTTGTTGCCGGGGTGCACGACGGTCTGTTTGCCACCGCGGCCGTGGTGAAGCACCGGCTCGTCGATGTCGCGGCCGGGGATGCTGATCTGTTCGCCATGTTCCATGTCGGTAATGGAACGGCGGCTGACCGCCTCTTCGACGGCTTTCTTGATGTGGTCACGATAGCGCCGCAGGAATCGCTGACGGTTCACCGTGCTCTTGTTCTTGCCATTGAGGCGTCGGTCGATCACATAGCTCATGGGGAGCCCTCCGGGGCAGCTTCAAGTTCCCAGCTTCAAGCTGCAAGCCGTGGGCACAAGGACGGTGAGCGCCCTTGCAGCCCATGGCTTGAAGCTTGCCGCTTCACTGCCTCACTGCGATTTCCGGACCCGCAGATACCATTCGGAAAGCAGCCGTACCTGTTTGTCGGTGTAGCCACGTTCGACCATGCGTGTGACGAAGTCGTTGTGTTTTTGCTGGTCCTCCTTGCTGGCCTTGGCATTGAAGCTGATGACCGGCAACAGGTCCTCGGTGTTGGAGAACATTTTCTTCTCGATGACCACCCGCAGCTTTTCGTAGCTGAGCCAGGTGGGGTTCTTGCCGTTGTTGTTGGCCCGCGCCCGCAGCACGAAGTTGACGATTTCGTTGCGGAAATCCTTCGGATTGCTGATGCCTGCCGGCTTCTCGATTTTTTCCAGTTCCTCGTTAAGCGCTACACGGTTGAGGATTTCTCCGGTTTCCGGGTCGCGGTATTCCTGGTCCTGGATCCAGAAGTCTGCGTACAGCACGTAGCGGTCGAAGATGTTCTGGCCATACTCGCTGTAGGACTCCAGGTACGCAGTCTGGATCTCCTTGCCAATGAACTCGATATAACGCGGGGCCAGGTATTCCTTGAGGAAACGCAGGTAGCGCTCACGGGTTTCGGCCTGGAACTGCTCCTGCTCGATCTGCTGCTCCAGCACGTACAACAGGTGAACCGGGTTGGCGGCGATTTCGTGGGGGTCGAAGTTGAAGACCTTGGACAGGATCTTGAACGCGAAACGCGTGGACAGGCCGTTCATGCCTTCGTCGACCCCCGCGTTGTCGCGGTATTCCTGGATCGACTTGGCCTTCGGATCGGTGTCCTTGAGGTTTTCACCGTCATACACCCGCATCTTCGAATAGATGTTGGAGTTTTCCGGCTCCTTGAGACGCGACAGCACGGTGAACTGGGCCAGCATCTTCAGAGTGTCAGGGGCGCAGTGGGCCTTGGCCAGTGAGCTGTTGAACAGCAGTTTGTCGTAGATCTTCACCTCGTCGGTGACCCGCAGGCAGTACGGTACCTTGACGATGTAGATCCGGTCGATGAACGCTTCGTTGTTCTTGTTGTTGCGGAAGGTGTGCCATTCCGACTCGTTGGAGTGGGCCAACAGGATGCCGCTGAACGGAATCGCCCCCAGGCCCTCGGTACTGTTGTAGTTGCCTTCCTGGGTGGCAGTCAGCAAAGGGTGTAGCACCTTGATGGGCGCCTTGAACATCTCGACGAATTCCATCAGGCCCTGGTTGGCCCGGCACAGCGCGCCCGAGTAGCTGTAGGCATCGGCATCGTTCTGTGGGAATTCTTCCAGCTTGCGGATATCGACCTTGCCCACCAGGGCCGAAATGTCCTGGTTGTTCTCGTCACCCGGTTCGGTCTTGGCTACCCCGATCTGGTTGAGAATCGATGGGTAGAGCTTGACCACCTTGAACTGGCTGATGTCGCCGCCGAACTCGGCCAGACGCTTGGTGGCCCATGGCGACATGATGGTGTTGAGGTAGCGGCGTGGAATGCCGAAGTCCTCCTCGAGGATCGCGCCGTCCTCGGTGGCGTTGAACAGCCCCAGGGGCGATTCGAACACCGGTGAGCCCTTGATTGCGTAGAAGGGTACTTTCTCGATCAACTGCTTGAGTTTTTCGGCCAGGGACGATTTACCGCCACCCACCGGACCAAGTAGATAGAGGATTTGCTTCTTCTCCTCCAGGCCTTGGGCTGCATGGCGGAAATAGGACACGATCTGGTCGATGCATTCTTCCATGCCGTGGAAGTCTTCAAAGGCCGGATAGCGGCGTATCACCTTGTTGGAGAAGATCCGCGACAGCCTCGAGTTGGTCGAGGTATCCAGCAGTTCGGGTTCTCCGATTGCCAGCAACAGACGCTCCGCAGCCGATGCGTAGGCACTGCGGTCCTGCTTGCAGAGTTCGAGGTATTCCTGCAGCGAGTACTCCTCCTGCCGCGTGGACTCGAAACGTTGCTGGAAGTGGCTAAAAATACTCATGACGTCACCTCGCTCGATACGTGGAGCCGGTGTCGGATCAATCAGTCGTTGCTGGTCAGCCGCTGGGAACCCAGTTGCCGTTTATCCCCCCAGAATGCTTCCAGGATGAAGGTCCCTGAAAACTGACTCCCGATGATCCGCGCGCCGGTGTACCGGCTCTCCCCTGTTTTGGATGGCCTGAGGCTAAGAATAGTTCGGAATCGGAGAGGCACAGGTGGAATGCGTAATAAGTTATGGCAGACCGTTCGTCTGCTGTCGCTCAAGCCCGCGGTTCACGCGGGTTTGAGACGGTGTAAAAAATTATTCGTGGGAGCCTTGCGCCGTTTCTGACGGATAAGTCGTGCGCCAGAGTTCAAAACCACCATCCAGGCTATAGACGTCGGTGAAGCCCTGGCCGACCAGGTAGGCGGCTGCGCTCTGGCTGGAGTTGCCGTGATAACAAACGACAACGACCGGCGCATCGAGGTCGGCGTTGGTAATGAAATCATGCAGGGAGTGGTTGTCCAGATGCTTGGACCCACTGATGTGCAGGGCGGAAAAAGTGGCGGTGTCGCGGACGTCGACGACAACCGCGCCGTGCTCCCGCAGGGCCTGGGCTTGTTCCGGGGGAATGCGTTTGAATTCAGTCATGGAGGGCTCCTGTGGCAGGCCAGGCGTCGATCAGACGGCGGTGCCGGTCGGCGATGATGCAATGGTCGGGTGGTGATCGGGTTTGGCGTGGCCCTGTTCGTCGCAGTCGCAACGCAGTTGTTCGCCGGTATCAACGTTCATCAGTGTCATCGCTTCGCCCCACACGCAGCCGGTGTCGAGGGCAAAGACTCCTGGTTCGTCGCATTCGCCTTGCAGCGCTGCCCAGTGGCCGAAAACGATTTTCAGGTGACGGGTCTTGCGCTCCTTGTGCTTGAACCAGGGCGCATAGCCGGGTGGTGCGGTCTCGATGCCTTCCTTGCCCTTGAGGTCGAGCTTGCCATCGCGGGTGCAGAAACGCATGCGGGTGAAGTAATTGGTAATGACCCGAAGGCGCGTCACGCCGTTGAGGTCATTGTCCCATTTGACCGGATCGTTACCGTACATGCCATCCAGATAGGGACCGAACAGGTTGTCGTCGCGCAGCGCCTGTTCGACTTCCTCGGCGCATTTGAGCGCCCTGCGCAGGGACCATTGAGGCGGGATGCCAGCATGTACCAGCGCCAGGTTGCGCTGCTCGTCGTAGTGCATGAGCTTTTGCTGGCGCAGCCATTCAAGCAGCTCGGTGCAGTCGGGGGCGTCGAGGATTTCTTTCAGGGTGTCGGTTTTTTTCAGGCGCTCGACGTTCTGCCAGGCGGCCAGCAGGTGCAGGTCGTGATTGCCGAGCACACACACCAGCGACTGGCGGATGCTGAAGAGAAAGCGCAACGTCTCAAGCGATTGCGGACCGCGGTTGACCAGGTCGCCTACCAGCCACAGCGTGTCTTTCTGCGGGTCGAAGGCAACCCGCTCCAACAGGCATTTGAGTGGGGTGAGACAGCCCTGGAGATCACCGACCGCATAGGTAGCCATCAGTGCAAGGCTCCAGGCACCGCCAGGCGAAAGGGCTTGATGACCGCATCAAAGCGTTTGCCGTCCTCGGCCAGCATCTGATAGGTACCTTGCATGGTGCCGACCCGGGTCGTCATCACGGTACCGCTGCTGTAGCTGTGGCTGTCTCCGGCGTCGATCAGCGGTTGCTGGCCGACCACGCCCTCGCCACGCACCTCTTCGACATGCCCGTCGCCATTGGTGATGACCCAGTGCCGCGACAGCAGCCTGGCCGGCAGCGAGCCGTTGTTGCGCACGGTAATGGTGTAGGCGAAGGCGAAACGGTTATGTTCGGGTTGCGACTGTTCTGCCAGGAAACGGGTGGTGACGCTGACGTCGACCTGATAACGAGGATCGGACATGCAAAAGGGCCTTAGAAGCGGGACGCGGGCGTGGCTGAAGGGATCAGTCTAGGCCAAGTATCGGGTAGTAAACCAGAGGGGCGTCCCACCCGAGACGGCCGTCGTCCGTCAGATGGCCTCGGCTTTCGGTGCGGCCTGCTCGCTGAGCTTGTCGGCCAGGCGCACGAAGGCCGCCAGATCCAGCTGCTCGGGACGCAGGCTGCCATCGACGCCTGCGGCTTCGATTTCGGCGCTGCTAAGCAGCAACTTCAATGTATTGCGCAGGGTTTTGCGCCGCTGGTTGAAGGCTTCGCGTACCACCCGCTCCAGCAGGCGATGATCCTTGGCCGGGTGGGGCAGTACGGCATGGGGTACGAGGCGGACGATGGCCGAGTCGACCTTCGGTGGTGGGTTGAATGCCCCTGGGCCGACATTGAACAGGTGTTCGACCCGGCAATGGTACTGGACCATGATCGATAGACGGCCCCAATCGCCACCGCCAGGACCGGCGGCGAGACGTTCGACCACTTCCTTCTGCAGCATGAAGTGCATGTCGCGAATCAGGCCGGCATTGCTCAGCAGGTGGAAGATCAGTGGCGTGGAGATGTTGTACGGCAGGTTACCCACGACCCGCAGGCTGTTCGGCGCGGCGTTCAGGCTGTTGAAGTCGAACTTCAGCGCGTCGCCCTGGTGCAGGTTGAAGTTGCTCTTGCCGGCGAATTGCTGATTGAGGATCGGAACCAGGTCCTTGTCCAGCTCCACGACGTCCAATTGCGCGCCGCTACCAAGCAGACCCTCGGTCAGGGCGCCCTGGCCCGGTCCGATTTCCAGCATGCGGTCGTCGGGCTTGGCGTTGATGGAGCGCAGGATGCGATCGATCACGCCGGCGTCATGCAAGAAATTCTGGCCGAAACGCTTGCGCGCGCGGTGTTGGTATTGCTCGGTCATAAGTGGGTCTCGGCCATCTGGTAGGCGGTTTCCAGCGCGACCTGCAGGCTGCCGGTATCGATCTTGCCGCTGCCGGCCAGGTCCAGGGCGGTGCCATGGTCCACCGAAGTGCGGATGATCGGCAGGCCCAGGGTCACGTTGACTGCCGCACCGAAGCCTTTGAACTTCAGCACGGGCAGCCCCTGGTCGTGGTACATCGCCAGCACCGCGTCGCAGTGCTCCAGATATTTGGGGGTAAACAGAGTGTCGGCGGGCAGCGGGCCATGCAGGTTCATGCCTTCGCTGCGCAAGCGCTCCAATGTAGGTTCAATGATGTCGATTTCTTCGCGACCCAGATGTCCGCCTTCACCGGCGTGGGGGTTGAGTCCGCAGACCAGGATGCGTGGGTGGGCGATGCCGAACTTTCCCTGCAGGTCGGCGTGCAGTATCCGCGTGACCCGCTCCAGGCGTTCCGAGGTGATGGCGTCGGCAATGTCCCGCAAGGGCAGGTGAGTGGTCACCAGGGCCACGCGCAGACCACGGGTAGCGAGCATCATCACCACCTGTGCGGTGTGGGTCAGGTCCGCGAGGAATTCGGTGTGCCCGGAAAAGGCGATACCGGACTCGTTGATCACGCCCTTGTGCACCGGTGCGGTGATCATGCCGGCGAATGTGCCATCCAGGCAGCCCTGGCCGGCACGGGTCAGGGTTTCCAGGACGAAGCCGGCGTTGGCCTTGTCCAGCCGCCCGGTGATGACGGGGGCGCCCAAAGGCGTATCCCAGACATACAGGCTATTGGCCGGCGCCGGGACATCCGGCCAGGCGCCAGGCATCACCGGCAGCAGGTTGACAGCCACCCCCAACTGCACGGCCCGCTCAAGGAGCAGGTCGTGGCTGGTGATGGCGATCAGGGGATGTGGCTGGGGTTGCGCGGCGAGCAGCAGGCACAGGTCGGGACCAATGCCGGCAGGCTCGCCGGGCGTCAGCGCGAAACGCTTGGGTTTCACTGCGCTGCCTGGTCTGCACCAGGGAGTTTGATTTCAACGTAGGCTTCGTCGCGGATCTGACGCAACCAGGTTTGCAGCTCTTCGTCGTACTTGCGGTTACGCAGTACTGTCATTGCCTGTTGTTCGCGGGCCTGGGTGGTGCTGTCGGTGGCGCGACGGCCAAGGACTTCCAGTACATGCCAGCCATAAGGGCTCTTGAACGGCTTGGACAGTTGGCCCTGTGGCGTTTCGGCCATGACTTTGCGGAACTCGGGCACCAGTGCGTTCGGGTCAACCCAGTTCAGGTCGCCGCCGTTGAGGGCCGATCCCGGGTCTTCCGAGAAGCTCTTCGCCAGTTCGGCGAAGTCTTCGCCCGCCTCGATGCGGTCGTAGAGCTTCTCCGCCAGACGCTTGGTTTCGGCTTCGCTGCGAATTTCGCTGGGTTTGATCAGGATGTGGCGAACATGTACTTCGTCACGCACCTGGGTACCGCCACCGCGTTTCTCCAGCACCTTCAGGATAATGAAACCGCCGGGAGTACGGGCAGGTTGAGTAATGTCGCCTACTGCCATGGCGCTCAGTTCGCGGTCGAATGGAGGCGGCAGTTGTGCAGGTTTGCGCCAGCCCATGTCGCCGCCTTCCAGGGCGTTTTCACTGCCTGAGCGGGCGACGGCCAGTTGACCGAAGTCGGCACCTTGCTTGAGCTGCTGGTAGACATCCATTGCCTGGCGATAAGCGCCCTGAATGGCTTCGGAGTTCGCGCTTTCCGGGGTAGGAATCAGGATGTTCGCCAGGTGCAGTTCTTCGGAAAGCTGCATCTTGCCCAGGTCGGAAGCGAGGAAGTTCTTCACTTCCTGCTCGGAAACCTGGATGCGTTCAGCCACCCGACGCTGGCGCACGCGACTGATGATCATCTCGCGGCGGATCTGGTCACGGGCGTCATCGTAGGACAGGCCATCGTGAGCCAATGCAGCGCGGAACTGGTCGATGGTCATGTTGTTGCGCTGGGCAATGGTACCGACGGCCTGATTCAGCTCTTCGTCGGTGATGCGGATGCCGGAGCGCTCGCCGATCTGCAATTGCAGGTTTTCGACGATCAGGCGTTCGAGCACTTGCTGATCCAGCACGCCCGGCGGTGGCAGGCCGCCGCCGCGCTTGGCGATGGTTTGCTGCACTTCATGGACGCGCTGGTCCAGCTGGCTCTGCATGACCACGTCGTTATCGACGATGGCCACCACTTTATCGATGGACTGTACCGCGGCGTTGGCCGCGGTACCCAGGAACAGCGCGCCCAGCATCAGCGGGCGCAGACAATCAGAAAGCTTGGTCTTCACGTTCACGATAACCTTGGATGCCTTTGTCGAGGAAGCTCTCTACCTTGGCGCCGGTGAGGCCGCCGAGTCCCTTCAGGACAATTTGGAGGAAGACGCCGTGGTCGCCTTTTTCGTTTTCCGGGGCGGCTTGACTAAACTCTTCGTAGTCGACCCAGTAACGGTTGATCAGGCGCAGTTTCCAGCAGCAGTTGTCGTATTCGAAACCGCCGAAGGCTTCCAGGGTACGGTTGCGGTTGTAGTCATACTGCCAACGGCTGATAGCGTTCCACTGTGGCACGATCGGCCAGATGACCGAGAAATCGTGCTGCTTGATCTTGTAGTAGTCCTTCACGTAGCCAGGTGTGCCCGGGGTACCGTAGTCGCCGCCACCCACTTGCCATGTACCGGTGGCCTCGTCATAACGGACCTGGTCGTTACGATAGCGATAACCGGCGTTGATGACCTTGTTCGGATTGTCTTCCGGCTGATAGTGGAACATCGCACTGCCCGAGCGTGGGCTGTGGGTGTCCGGGTCCCAGTTATAGGTGGCAGTGGTGCGCCAGTCGCGATTCCAGCGGAATTCGTATTCCAGGGCGTACGGAGACACGTTCGACTTGGCGTCTTCGCGGGTCTTGAAGTCGATGCCTGGCAACTGGACTTCGCGATCCTTGAAGTACAGGGCCTGGCCGACGCTGACGCGCTGACGTTCGAAACCGTTTTCTTCGATCCAGCGGCTGGTCACGCCCAGGGACAACTTGTTCTCGTCGCCGACGCGGTCGGAACCGGTGAAGCGGTTGTCCCGGAACAGCGAGGAGTAGCTGAAGGTCGATTCGCTGGTGTCGAACACGGGAATGTCGCTCTGATCTTTCTCCGGTACGTAGAGATAGAACAGGCGAGGCTCCAGCGTCTGACGGTAGTTGGTACCGAACCACTGCGTGTCGCGGTCGAAATACAGGCCGCTGTCGATGCTGGCGATTGGCACTCCACGGCTCTGGCTGCTGCTGTAGGTGCCTCGCAGGCGGTCTTGTTCGGCAGTCTGCCCGGCGATGTCCGACTTGCCCTCACCATCAAGGTCGAGGTCATATTGGGTGTACTGGTATTTGAGCGACGGCTTGATATAGCCATAGCTTGCGTTCATCGGCAGGCTGACGACCGGTGCCAGATTCAGGCGATTACCATTTGCGCGGGCAAGGCCCCAGACCCGGGTATCCAGCCACGGCGTCGTGACGCCGTCTTCATCGCTGTAGAGGCCGTCTCGCAAATTACGATCAAACCGCACCGCCTCCGTCTTGTAGGCGAAATCCAGCCCATACGGATGCTGTGGCAGGGTGCCGTTGAAGGTGATCTGCGGCAGGCGGTTATACGGCGTGATCTTCGAGATCGTCGCCATCTGATACGCCTGGGCATTCACCCGCGCCGTGTAGTTATCTCCGCGATAGCTGACTGCACCCTGCTGGTTCACGTAATCCCTGGATTCGACACCGATCTGGTCGGTCTGCAAATCCTGGAAGTAATACGGGTCGCTGATTTTGGTGTAGTCGACTTCCGTCAGCACGCGCGAGTCCAGCCCGCCCTTGTGCTGCCAGTTGTACATGTAGCGGGTCTTGCTGTAGTCGGACTGCTTGGCGCGCTCGTCCTCTTCATCGTTGAGGTACGCAGCGCCGAACTGACCTTCGCTGGACTTGGTCAGGTAACGGAATTCGCCTTCCATCAACAGGCCGCGCTTGCTCATGTAGCGCGGATACAACGTGGCGTCGTAGTTCGGTGCCAGGTTGAAGTAGTACGGGGTGACCAACAGGAAGCCGGTGTCGCTGCCGCTGCCGATAGTCGGTGGCAGGAAGCCGGACTGGCGACGGTCGTCGATCGGGAAGTAGATATAAGGTGTATAGAGGACCGGGATGTCCTTGACCCGCAGCGTCACGTTGGTCGCGGTACCGAAGCCGGTGGCCGGGTTCAGGGTGATGTTGTTGCCCTTGAGCGTCCAGGCGTTGCTGTTCGGTTCGCACGTGGTGTACGTGCCGTCCTTGAGGCGGATGATCGCGTTTTCGGCACGCTTGGCGTACAGCGCGTTACCGCGGATACGCGACTTGTGCATCACGTATTCGGCGTTGTCGACCTTGGCTTCGCCGGTGTCCAGCTGGACATCGGCGTGGTCGCCGACGATCAGTGCGCCGTTGTCGCGGACCCGCACATTGCCGCTCAGCTCGCCACGGTTCTCGGCTTGGTAAAGACTGGCTTCGTCCGCCTCGACCTGCATGCTGCCCTGGCGCATGACCACGTCACCGGCCAGGGTCGCCACCTGTTGCTCCTGCTCGTAGCGTGAAGCCTTGGCGCCGAGGAAGGTGGGGGCGTCGCTCTTGGCCGTCTTGTCATTCATGCCAGGACGGGTCGGCTCGATATAGGCACCGGAGCAATAAGGGCCGGTTTCGGCCAATTGCGCAGGGGTGAGGTTCTCCCGTGGAACCCAATCCAGGTGGCTGTAGTCTGCACTGCGCGACTTCAGGCCGCGGCCCTTGGCTTCGGTGACCAGCACCGGCTTGTCGCCGGCTGCTTCAACCGAATTGCTACCGGCCGGAGTGTCGCCGCTGTCGGCAACGGCACTGCCTTCATGCACCGGACGCGGTGGCAATGCGGCGGCCGGTGTCTTGGGGGAACAGTCCCAGGCACCCGAAGCGGAGACGGAGCAGTCATACTGCTGCGCCGCGACAACGAATGAAGAGGCCAGGGGTTGCAGGGCCAGCAGGCTGCCGGTGACCAGCAACGGGAATTTTCTACGAAACGCGGGGGATTTCAATGCCATCTTATTAGTCCGGGCTTCCTGCGTGCCATCTGCCCGCGGTGTGGGCCGCACGCCTCTCGATGGTCTGAAAAAGATGCGTGATAATAAAGCATGACCCGCTTGACGGCTAGGGCCGTCGGAGACCCTTGTAATGCCCGACCAAGATGTACGCTTGCAACACCTGAAAGTTTGGCTCGATGAGCAACTTCCGAGCCTTTTTGCCGCACAAGGCTGGGGTGTCGTACCCCCGGCCACATTGACCGCGGCCAGTAGCGACGCGAGTTTCCGGCGTTATTTCCGCTGGGAAGGCGAGGGCCGCAGCCTGATCGTGATGGATGCGCCACCGCCCCAGGAAAACTGCAAACCCTTCGTGGATATTGCGTTTTTACTGGCGAAATCCGGGATCAACGTGCCAAAAATTTATGCAGAAGATCTCGAACACGGCTTTCTTTTGCTCAATGACTTGGGCAACCAGACATACCTGGACGTAATCGACGGGGAGAATGCCGACGATTTGTTCCGTGATGCCCAGCAGGCGCTGCTGGCTTTCCAGCAGTTGCCGATGGTAGCGCCGCTGCCCAGCTACGACGTTGCGTTGCTGCGCCGGGAGCTTGAGCTGTTCCCCGAGTGGTACGTCAAGCGCGAACTGGGCATCGAGTTCGATTCGACCCAGCAACAGCTCTGGCAGGAGGCGAGCGACCTGCTGATCGACAGCGCCCTGGCTCAGCCCAAAGTGCTGGTGCATCGCGACTACATGCCGCGCAATCTGATGCTCAGCGAGCCGAACCCCGGCGTGCTGGATTTTCAGGATGCGGTCTACGGCCCTGTGACTTACGACGTGACCTGCCTGTTCAAGGATGCCTTCCTCAGCTGGCCCGAGGCGCGTGTGCGTGGCTGGCTGGAGGATTACTGGCGCCAGGCCGGCGCGCTCGGCATCCCGGTCCAACCGGACATCGAAGACTTCCTGCGGGCCAGCGACCTGATGGGCGTGCAGCGCCATCTCAAGGTCATCGGGATCTTCGCGCGTATCTGCCACCGCGATGGCAAGCCACGTTACCTGGGTGATGTGCCGCGTTTCTTTGCCTATATAGAAGCTGTCATCGCTCGTCGTCCTGAACTGGCGCAACTGCAGGCATTGTTGTCCAGCCTGCGTCGCCCAGCCGGAGCGACGGCATGAAGGCGATGATCCTGGCGGCGGGCAAGGGTGAGCGCATGCGTCCCCTGACCCTGACCACCCCCAAGCCACTGATTCGCGTCGGCGGCATTCCCTTGATCGAATACCATCTGCGGGGGCTGGTCGCGGCCGGCTTCAGCGATATCGTGATCAATCACGCCTGGCTCGGTCAGCAGATCGAGGATCATCTGGGGGATGGCTCGCGATTTGGCGTGCGGATTCGTTATTCACCCGAAGGTGAGCCGCTGGAAACCGGCGGTGGGATTTTCCGGGCTTTGCCGCTGTTGGGCGACGACGCGTTCGTGGTGGTCAATGGCGATATCTGGACCGATTATGCTTTCAGCACCTTGCGTGGGCCGCTCGAAGGCCTGGCGCACCTGGTGTTGGTGGATAATCCGGAGCATCACCCGGGCGGTGATTTCATCCTGGCCGACGGAAAGGTTCACGAAGGAGCGCCGGCTGCCGACAAACTGACCTATAGCGGCATTGCCGTCCTGCACCCAAGGCTGTTCAAGGGCTGCTCGGATGGCGCGTTCAAGCTCGCACCGCTGCTGCGTCAAGCCATAGCAGAAGGGCAGGTCAGTGGCGAGCGCCTGGAAGGGCACTGGGTCGATGTGGGGACCCATGAACGTTTGGTGCAAGTCGAAACCTTGATAGAAGCGAGCCGTTGATATGTGGTGGCCAGGGACTCTGATCGGAGCCGGAGCGGGCTTTGCCATAGCCAGTATTCCGGGGGCCATGCTCGGTGCGTTGTTGGGGCAGGCGCTGGACCGGCGCCTGAACCTGCAAGACTGGGCGCAGGTACGCGAGCGCCTGGGTGGACGCCCGGCGCTGCGCAATGATGAATTGCTGTTTGTCTTGTTGGGGCGGCTGGCGAAAATCGATGGTCGGGTGGTCGACGGTCACATCCAGCAGGCTCGCCAGGAAATGCGCTCACTGGACCTGAGTGAGCCGGCACGGCGTCGGGCCATCGCAGCGTTCAACCGAGGCAAGTCGGGAAACGACCGGCTGCGTCGTTATCTGCGTCGTCTTGCCACTCAGCCCTATGCCGCCGAAGGCGTGCTGCGGGCCTGTTGGCGGATGGTCTGGGCCGACGGTCGCGCAGGCGCCAGTGAGCGTGAGTTGTTGGTCCAGTGGGGCAAGTGGCTGGGCTGGACTCCCCAGCAGGTCCAGGCGCTGGCGATTGATTACGAACCACACAAGCCGTCACTGCCCAACAGCGGTGTGACCTATCAGGAAGCGTTGCGTTTGCTGGGAGTGTCAGCCACCACCGAGCCGTCGCAGATCAAGCGAGCCTACCGTCGGCTGCTCAGTCGTCATCATCCGGACAAGATTGCCGGCAGCGGCGCCACGCCGTTGCAGGTGCGCGAGGCCACCGACAAGACCCGGGAGTTGCATAACGCCTATCGGTTGATCCGGGAGCGGCGGGATTTTCGCTAGGTTCTATCCGGTTTCAGTCACCAGGATTCTGCGGGTTCAACCACCCCCTAACGCGCCGAAACAACTGCTCCTGCTGCGCCGCCGCGTTGGGCAAGGCCTTCAGGGAAACCTGGCTGAAATTCGAACCCTTCAGGCGTTTGCTCGCCTGCAGGCGTTCCAGCGCCGCATTGCGATCCAATGGTCTATCCATATAGAAGACATCGGCGGTTGCCAGCTTCAAAGTCGGCGTCAGTTCGGCCAGGCCGGGTTTGGCGGTGACCGGGGTCTGCGCGGCGACCATCACGAAGCGTTCGATCTGCGAGGGCTGTTTTTCGCTGAGGTAACGCGCCGCCCAGTAGGCTCCGGTACCGTGGCCCAGCAGCACAATGCGGCGCGAGCTCTGCTGCTCGGCGTAGGCGAGGGCTGCATCGATGCGAGCGAAAATACGTTCGGCGTCGGCCTTGGCATGTTCTTCATCGGCTTCGGCAACGACCGGGTCGACGGCGTCTGCCTCACCGCCCGCCACCTGTTCAATCGGTGCCGCAGTTGTGGCGTCCGGGGCAGCGGCAGCCGTGTCGGCGGGTTTGGTTTGCGGCGGGGTTTCTACTGCGCGCGGTGCGATGACATCGCTTTGCGGGTCCGGCAGGGTAATACTCAGGGTGTTCCACTCGACATCGGGCAGTTTTTTACGCAGCGGTCCGATGACTTGAGGCCAGTCAGCGGTTTCGCCGGCCCCGGGGATTATGATGACCGCGCCCTTGGGGTCGCTGGTGTTGGCCGGTTTCCAGAGCGCCAGGAACGTGTCGCTGCCAGTCTGCAACTGTTGTTGTTCCTGGGACGGGACTTTTCGCTCCAGTGCGACCGCGTCTTCCTGGCTACGCTCGAGCAGAGGTTGGCGCTCGACCGGTTTTGCTTCGGTGGGTTGATCCGTAGCGGCAGGCGCCGGTTCGTCAGCCTGTACAGAAAACGCACTCGGCAGGATCAGTGACAGGCACAATGCTGGCAATGCCAGGCGGTGGACAAAGGGCATCGGATATTCCAGGGCCAGAAGTATTTCCGGCAGCCTAATGGGTTGGTCAGTATTTGTCAGTGCACGAGACTTCAATGATGCGTTTTTGCTGCCTGTGGGTTATCGGCTGTTTATGGCTTCCCTTGATGACGTGGGCTGCGCCCGCGCCCTCGGCCCATGGGGTGCAATTGAATGCCGGGCAACGCGAGTGGTTGGCGCAGCATCCCCAGTTACGGGTTGGCCTGGTCTTGCAGGCGCCCTATGCGCAATATGATCGACGCTTGCAGCGTCTGTCCGGCACCAACGTCGAGTTGATGCAATGGCTGGGCAAGCTATTGCATGTCGAACTGACCTGGCGCAATTTCCAGGACGTGGCGCAACTGGAAGCTGCGCTGCGCGACGGCGAAGTGGATATCGCCCCGGGCCTGACCCAGACCCCGGGCGGGCTCAGGCTCTGGTTGTTTTCCGATCCGTACATGCGCGTGCCGCAATTGATCGTCGGTGAGCAGAAAGGCGCCGAGGGCGTGGAGTTGGAAAAACTCGACGCCCAGGCTCGGGTCGCCGTGCGCATGCCCAGTGCCACGGCGGATTATCTGCATGGCACGTATCCGATGTTGAATCTGCAAGGCGTACCGATGGAGCGTGAGGCCCTGCAACTGCTGCTCACCCAGCAGGCGCGGTATGCCGTGGTCGATGAGGCGCAGTTGGGAAGGCTCATGGTCGAACCGGAATTCGCCGAGTTGGTGGTGGTGGGCGACATCGGTCTGCCGCAACTGCTGCGGGTCGCCACGCGCCGGGACTGGCCTGAGCTGGCCGAAATCATCGACAGCGGTCTGCAGGCGATCCCCGCCAAGGAGCTGGAGCAACTGCACAGTCGCTGGCTGAAACCCAAGTACCCGCGCCTGACCGAGACCCCGGGTTTCTGGCAGAACCTGACGTTGTTGATGCTGGCCTTGCTGCTGAGCTGCGTCGCCGTCGTATTCTGGCAGCGTCGCCAGCAACGCGGGTTGGAGCGTCGCCTGCGCTCCGCACGCGAAGACATCGCCCAGCGTGCCGCCAGCGAAGAAGCCTTGCGCCTCACCCAGTTTTCCATCGACCAGAGCACGGTCGGCATTCTCTGGGTCAACTGGGACAGCCATGTGCGCTATGCCAACCGCGCCGCTGAAACCATGCTCGGCTATGGACCTGGTGCGATCATCGAACGTCCCTTGATCGACTTCGAGCCGGGCCTGCACATGGATCGCTGGCTGAACCTGTGGAAGCGTGCCCGGGCCAGTGAAGACGGTCCGCAGAGCTTCGAGACCGAATGTGTGCGGGCCGACGGCAGTATCCTGCCGGCCGATGTTTCCCTGAGCTTCCTGCGTTTTCGGGATGCCGAATACCTGGTGGTCTACCTCAACGACGTGACCGAGCGCCGTCGTGCGCTGGCGGCGTTGCGCGAAAGCGAAGCGCGCCTGCAAGGCATCGCGGCCAACGTGCCGGGCCTGGTCTTTCGCCTGGAGCGGGCACCGGTGACCGGTCAGATCGATTTTGCCTACATCAGCGAAGGCAGCGAAAGCCTGGTGGGTTACTCCCCCGCAACCCTGGCGCGTAGCGACACCGGCTTGCGCAGCCTGGTGCATCCGGAGGACAAGGCCGATTATCACCGCACCCAGGACCAGGCACTGGACAGCGACAGCGACTGGTCATGGCAGGGGCGCATCCTGACCCGTGAAGGCCGGGAGCGCTGGGCCGAGATCAAGGCGATCACCCGTCGTCTCGAGGACGGCGCCTACGTCTGGGACGGCATCGTCTGGGACATCACCGAAAGCAAGCGTATCGAGCTGGAACTGGCCAGCTCCCGGGAGCAGCTACGTGAGTTGTCGGCGCACCTGGAAAGTGTGCGGGAAGAGGAAAAGGCCCGTATCGCCCGGGAAGTCCACGACGAACTGGGTCAGATGTTGACGGTACTGAAGCTGGAAACGTCCATGTGCGAATTGGCCTACGCGCAGTTGGACCCAGGCCTGCAGGAACGACTCAACAGCATGAAGCGTTTGATCGCTCAGTTGTTCCAGCTGGTGCGAGATGTGGCGACGGCGCTGCGACCGCCTATCCTCGATGCAGGTATCGCCTCGGCCATCGAATGGCAGGCCCGGCGCTTCGAGGCACGGACACAGATCCCGTGTCTGGTGCAGGTGCCCGACAACCTGCCGCCCCTCAGTGATGCCAAGGCTATTGGTCTGTTCCGGATTCTCCAGGAAGCGCTGACCAACGTGATGCGCCACGCCCAGGCGCACACCGTGGAACTGACGCTGGCTCGCGAAGGCGATGAATTGTGTCTGACCATCAGCGATGACGGTGTAGGATTTATTGCCGACACAGGTCGGTCGACATCCTTTGGGCTGGTGGGGATGCGCGAGCGGGTGCTGATCATGGGGGGGCGGTTGTCCCTGGAAAGTGAGCCGGGGGAGGGGACTGCCCTGGTGGTGTGGGTGCCTCTGGCGGAGGCCTGAGGGTTTTGGGTTGTCTGAGCTGACGCTTTCGCGAGCAGGCTCGCTCCCACAGGGTGATGGATTTGCCTCAACCACTGTGGGAACGAGCCTGCTCGCGATTGGATTCTGAATCTGGAGAAGAACGTGATCCGTGTACTGGTAGCCGAAGACCACACCATCGTCCGTGAAGGCATCAAGCAGTTGATCGGCCTGGCGAAGGATCTGGTGGTGGCGGGCGAGGCGAGCAACGGCGAGCAGTTGCTCGAGACCCTGCGGCATGTGCCCTGCGAAGTGGTGCTGCTGGATATTTCCATGCCGGGGGTCAATGGTCTGGAGGCGATCCCCAGGATCCGGGCGTTGAACAATCCGCCGGCGATCCTGGTGTTGTCGATGCATGACGAGGCGCAGATGGCGGCCCGGGCGCTGAAGGTTGGCGCGGCGGGCTATGCGACCAAGGACAGCGACCCGGCGTTGCTGCTCATGGCGATTCGCAAAGTCGCGGCCGGCGGACGTTACATCGACCCGGACCTGGCCGACCGCATGGTGTTCGAAGTCGGCCTGACCGATACGCGTCCGCTGCATTCGCTGCTGTCCGAGCGCGAGTTCTCGGTCTTCGAGCGTCTTGCCCAAGGCGCCAACGTCAACGACATCGCCCAGCAACTGGCCCTGAGCAGTAAAACCATCAGTACTCACAAGGCGCGGTTGATGCAGAAACTCAACATCACTTCGCTGGCGGAGCTGGTGAAGTATGCGATGGAGCACAAGCTGCTCTAAGCCCGTCACAGATCCCTTGTGGGAGCGAGCCTGCTCGCGATAGCGGTGGGTCAGCTTGCAACAATGCTGAATGTGCCGCCGCCATCGCGAGCAGGCTCGCTCCCAGTGTGCCCGGCATGGGCCAAAGCCAGTCACCTGAGAAGTGGTGACCAGAATGAGTGACAAGAACTGTAGTGAAACGCAAGGGGGAAACCGCGAGGCCATCCTGAAAGAAGCGTGTAGCAAAGGCGCGACCGCAGGAACACGAACAAGCAGTGAGGCCGGATGCGGGCGATAAGTGTGCTGGGAGCCACGAAATCCAACGGTCACCGAAAGACGCATCAGGTAGAGCTTGGCGGCCCGAGCCGAAGGTTTTGGCACCTTACCCGGGGAGATCTCGTGGGCGTAGCCCACGAGAAGTCAGCAGAAGCCGTAGTAGTGAAGAAGGATCGTAATGGATCTGGAACGAAGGGCTGAAGAACAGAAACACTCACCATAGACTACTGCCTACAAAGCGAGAGCCCTTTGAAACTGCACCCGGAAATGCCATGTGGCATGTAGCGGGATGGCCAGGCATGGAGAAGTCGAGTGGACCTCGATCAACACATGCAAGGAGGGGGCGAGTCAGCAGGCAGACGGAACAGGATTAGAGACGTGTTTAGCGAAATCTGCATGGAAACGATCGTCGAAAAGGAGAATATGCACCGAGCGCTCAAGAAGGTCCGGTCGAACAAGGGTGCGCCAGGGGTCGACGGAATCACTACCGAAGAGCTTGAGGCGCACCTGCAAGCGCATTGGCCGGCCATCAAGGGCAAGCTTTTGGATGGGACCTACAAACCGGGACCGATCAAAGGCCTCAGGATCCCCAAGCCGCAAGGCGGGGAGCGGCTGTTGGGCATAGCGAATACGCAGGATCGCTTGATCCAGCAATCAGTTCAACAGCTCCTGACTCAACTGTGGGATGTAAGGTTCAGCGAACACAGTTACGGTTTTCGGCCCGGCCGGAGCAATCTCGATGCCATACGAGCGGCCAAAGCTTTTGTTCTGGAAGGCAAGACGTGGGTTGTTGATATCGACATCGAAGCCTTCTTCGATCAGGTCAACCACGACAGGCTGATGAGCCTCATATCCCAGGATGTCCATGACAAGCGGCTGATGAGGTATCTGGGTCAGACGCTTCGAGCGGATATGTTGTTGGACGGCCAGCGGGTCAAAAGGACGGCAGGAACGCCACAAGGGGGACCGATAAGTCCGCTGCTTGCCAATCTCTATCTGGATGCACTGGATAAAGAGTTGGAGGCCCGAGGGCTGAGTTTCTGCCGCTACGCTGACGACCTGATGATTTACGTCACCAGCGAACGCAGCGCGGACCGTGTGCTGAAGAGTGTGACGGCTTGGATAGAGAAACACCTCAAGCTTAAGGTGAGCGCCAGCAAAAGTGGAACGGGCCGTCCTTGGGATCGCGACTTCCTTGGCTACAACATCGACGAACAAGGGAATGGGCAGCTGTCGGGCAAGACGGTGAAGAAATACCGCAAGAAGGTCCGCGAGCTTTGGTCGGCCAGGCAAAGCCTGACGAGCACTGAGCTTATCGCTCAATGGGGGGATTACGTCCGAGGCTGGTACGAATACTTCCGTTGGGTGAAGGACGACTTCAAAGGGTTATCTCAATGGACCCGCCGACATATGCGCAAATGTTTCTGGCAACGCTGGCACAGTCGTGAGGGTCGAATACGCAAACTGCGCGGACTTGGTATCTCAAATCGCCAGCTTACGCGAGTGAGTTTTCACGACGGTTCCTGGCGAGCGGCGCGCCACCCGGTGATGCATCAGGCGATGAGTCTGAAGGTAATGCAACGTTGGGGACTGTGGACGCCACAGGACTTCGCCTCAGCAGTTTGCTGAGCTGTTCAACCGCCGGATGCGGAAAACCGCACGTCCGGTGGTGTGGGAGGGGCAACGAGCACCAGCTTGTTGCCTCCACCCAATCAGGGAACTCGAGTTGGCATGTCCATTTGCGACATGCCTCAGAGCCCGCAATTTCAGCGTGTATCCCCAAACTTTCCAGCGCTTTTATCCAATCCCGCCGCCCTTGTAGGGCAATCCCTACCCCGACTCTTCCATCCGGCTGAGGCGATTCTCTCCTGCGCCCCGATTTGCGTGGACACGAGGCTCCACTAGGCTTGATTCACAAGCAGTCATCAATACAAAAGGTGCGGGTATGAGCCAGGTTGATTCAAGCGCGGGGGCCAGCGATGTGCTGGTCAGCTTTCGTGGTGTGCAAAAGAGCTACGACGGCGAGAACCTGATCGTCAAGGACCTCAACCTGGACATTCGCAAAGGCGAATTCCTGACCTTGCTCGGGCCGTCCGGCTCCGGCAAGACCACCAGCCTGATGATGCTCGCCGGGTTTGAAACCCCGACCGCCGGCGAGATCCAGCTGGCCGGCCGCGCGATCAATCATGTGCCGCCCCACAAGCGTGACATCGGCATGGTGTTCCAGAACTATGCCCTGTTCCCCCACATGACCGTTGCCGAGAACCTGGCGTTCCCACTGACCGTGCGTGGCCTGAACAAGAGCGATGTCAGCGACCGCGTCAAGCGGGTACTGAGCATGGTCCAGCTGGACACCTTCGCCCAGCGTTACCCGGCGCAATTGTCCGGCGGCCAGCAGCAGCGTGTCGCCCTGGCTCGGGCGCTGGTGTTCGAGCCACAGTTGGTGCTGATGGACGAACCCCTCGGCGCACTGGACAAGCAATTGCGTGAACACATGCAGATGGAAATCAAGCACCTGCACCAGCGCCTCGGCGTGACCGTGGTCTACGTGACCCACGACCAGGGCGAAGCCTTGACCATGTCCGACCGCGTGGCGGTGTTCCACCAGGGCGAGATCCAGCAGATCGCCCCGCCGCGCACGCTCTACGAAGAACCCAAGAACACCTTCGTTGCCAACTTCATCGGCGAAAACAACCGCCTCAGCGGTCGTCTGCACAGCCATACCGGTGATCGCTGCCTGGTGGAGCTGGGCCGTGGCGAGAAGGTCGAGGCACTGGCGGTCAACGTCGGCAAGCCCGGCGAGCCGGTGACCCTGTCGATCCGTCCGGAGCGGGTGAGCCTCAACGGCGCAAGCGAACAATGTGTCAACCGCTTCTCAGGGAGGGTGGCGGAATTCATCTATCTGGGCGACCACGTCCGGGTTCGCCTGGAAGTCTGTGGCAAGAACGACTTCTTCGTGAAACAGCCGATTGCCGAGCTCGATCCCGAGCTGGCCGTTGGCGACGTGGTTCCGCTTGGCTGGCAGGTCGAGCATGTGCGTGCGCTCGACCCACTTCTAGAGGCGAATTGATCGCCCCCCTGCTGTAATCAACACACCAACCCTGCACGTGGAGAGAACAATAAATGTTGAGATCCCTGAAGTTCACCGCCCTGACCCTGGGCATGATGGGTGCGGCAAGCGCGATGGCGGCGGGCCCGGACCTGACCGTGGTGTCTTTTGGCGGGGCGAACAAGGCGGCTCAGGTCAAAGCCTTTTACGCACCGTGGGAAGCGGCCGGCAACGGCAAGATCGTGGCTGGTGAGTACAACGGCGAAATGGCCAAGGTCAAGGCCATGGTCGACACCAAGAGCGTCTCGTGGGACCTGGTTGAAGTCGAGTCCCCTGAGCTGTCCCGTGGCTGCGACGAAGACATGTTCGAACAATTGGACCCGAAACTGTTTGGCAAGACCGAAGACTACGTCAAGGGTGCCATCCAGCCGTGCGGCGTAGGTTTCTTCGTGTGGTCGACGGTACTGGCGTACAACGCCGACAAACTGAAAACCGCACCAACCAGCTGGGCGGATTTCTGGGACACCAAGCAGTTCCCGGGCAAGCGTGGCCTGCGCAAGGGTGCCAAGTACACCCTGGAGTTCGCCCTGATGGCCGACGGTGTCGCGCCAAAAGACGTCTACAAGGTACTGGCTGGCAAGGATGGCCAGGATCGCGCGTTCAAGAAACTCGACGAACTCAAGCCGAATATCCAGTGGTGGGAAGCCGGCGCACAGCCGCCGCAGTACCTGGCATCCGGTGACGTGGTCATGAGCTCGGCCTACAACGGCCGGATCGCCGCGGTACAGAAAGAAAGCAACCTGAAAGTGGTGTGGAACGGCGGCATCTACGACTTCGACGCCTGGGCCATCCCACGTGGCCTGGACAAGACCCGTGCCGAAGCGGCGAAGAAATTCATCGCCTACTCGGTGGCGCCGCAGCAGCAGAAGACCTACTCGGAAAACATCGCCTACGGCCCGGCCAACACCCAGGCAGTACCGTTGCTGTCCAAGGATGTCTTGAAAGACATGCCGACCACCCCGGAAAACATCGCCAACCAGGTGCAGATCGACGTCAGCTTCTGGGCTGACAACGGTGAGCAACTGGAGCAGCGCTTCAACTCCTGGGCTGCGAAGTAACTGCTGACACAGGATCGTTCCCACGCTCTGCGTGGGAATGCCACTAAGGACGCTCCGCGTCCTCTGTGACGCAGAGCGTCACCGGATGCATGCCCACGCAGAGCGTGGGAACGATCAGTCACTGTTTCAAAAGAACAGAGGCGGCACACCGCCTCTGTAACGATAAAAAAAAGATTTGCGGAGTTCGCCATGGCCATCGCCGTTCCACTGAACGCGGGCACCAGCCCCACCTTGAAGCAGCGGCTCAAGCGCGCCGAGCGGGTCAACCGCTGGAAGGCCCAGGCCTTGATCGCGCCGCTGGTGCTGTTTCTGTTGCTGGTGTTCCTGGTGCCGATCGTGGCGCTGTTGTTCAAAAGCGTCAGCAACCCGGAAGTGGTAGGCGCCATGCCGCGCACCGTTGCCGCGATTGCAACGTGGGATGGGCGCGGGTTGCCTGGGGAGCCGGTGTACAAGGCCGCCAGTGAAGACCTGGCCGAAGCCCGCAAGAATCAGACCCTGGGCGACTTGTCCAAGCGCCTGAACATGGAATCGGCCGGCTATCGCAGCCTGCTGACCAAGACCGCTCGTGCGCTGCCATTTGCCAGCGAGCCGGCTTCTTATAAAGAAGCACTGGAAAACCTCGATGAGCGCTGGGGCGATCCCGCGTATTGGCAGGTCATCCGTCGCAACACCAGCAACGTCACCCCCTATTACCTGCTGGCGTCCGTCGATCACCGCATCGACGACCTCGGCGAACTGGCCCCGGCCACGCCTGACCAGGCGATCTACCTCGACATTTTCGCCCGTACGTTCTGGATGGGCCTGATCATCACCGCGATCTGCCTGGTGCTGGCTTATCCACTGGCCTACCTGCTGGCGAACCTGCCGTCGCGCCAGAGCAACCTGCTGATGATCCTGGTGCTGCTGCCGTTCTGGACCTCGATCCTGGTGCGGGTGGCCGCGTGGATCGTGCTGTTGCAGTCCGGTGGGCTGATCAACAGTGCACTGCTGGCCATGGGTGTTATCGACAAGCCCCTGGAGTTGGTCTTCAACCGTACCGGCGTCTACATCTCGATGGTCCACATCCTGCTGCCGTTCATGATCCTGCCGATCTACAGCGTGATGAAGGGCATCTCGCCCACCTACATGCGGGCGGCGATTTCTCTGGGCTGTCATCCGTTCGCCAGTTTCTGGCGGGTGTACTTCCCGCAGACCTATGCCGGTGTCGGCGCCGGTTGCCTATTGGTGTTCATCCTTGCCATCGGCTACTACATCACCCCGGCATTGCTGGGCAGCCCGAACGACCAGATGGTCAGCTACTTCGTCGCGTTCTACACCAACACCAGCATCAACTGGGGCATGGCCACGGCGCTTGGCGGGCTGCTGTTGCTGGCGACCATCGTGCTTTATCTGATTTACAGCTGGCTGGTGGGCGCCAGTCGCCTGCGCCTGAGCTAAGGGGAGATCGAAATGCTGAGTCCTTACATGTCCCCCGTCGAACGGGTGTGGTTCTACTGCTTGCGCACGCTCTGCGGGCTGATCCTGTTGTTCCTGATCCTGCCGGTGCTGGTGATCGTCCCGCTGTCGTTCAACTCCGGCAGCTTCCTGGTGTACCCGCTGCAAGGCTTTTCACTGCAGTGGTACCACGATTTCTTCGCTTCGGCCGAATGGATGCGGGCGCTGAAGAACAGCATCATCGTGGCCCCGGCGGCCACGTTGCTGGCGATGGTCTTCGGTACGCTGGCCGCCATTGGCCTGACCCGTGGCGATTTTCCGGGCAAGGCACTGGTCATGGCCCTGGTGATCTCACCGATGGTGGTACCGGTGGTGATCATCGGCGTGGCCAGCTACCTGTTCTTCGCGCCGCTGGGGATGGGCAACAGTTTCATCTCGTTGATCGTGGTTCACGCGGTGCTTGGCGTACCGTTCGTCATCATTACCGTCTCGGCGACGTTGCAAGGGTTCAACCATAACCTGGTGCGCGCGGCGGCCAGTCTTGGGGCTTCACCATTGACGACGTTTCGTCGGGTGACCCTGCCGTTGATCGCCCCGGGTGTGATCTCCGGAGCACTGTTCGCCTTCGCGACCTCGTTCGACGAAGTGGTGGTGACTCTGTTCCTCGCCGGTCCCGAGCAGGCAACCCTGCCACGGCAGATGTTCAGCGGCATCCGCGAAAACCTCAGCCCTACCATCGCGGCGGCGGCGACGCTGTTGATCGCCTTCTCGGTGATCCTGCTGCTGACCCTGGAGTGGTTGCGTGGGCGTAGCGAAAAACTGCGTACCACCCAAGCCTGACGAATGTGGGAGCGAGCCTGCTCGCGATAGCGGTCTGTCTGACACATCAATAGTGAATGTGCCACCGCTATCGCGAGCAGGCTCGCTCCCACAGGGATTTGCGGCGTATTCACGATCCGCAATACCGAGCTATCCTTGTGCCAGCCATACTCGAACAAGAGGCCGCGCACATGAGTCTTTCCTCATTCAAGATCGCCCACAAACTGATCACCGGTGCAGCTGCCATTGAGCAACTGGCGGACGAGCTGACGCGGCTGGATGTCGACAACCCGCTGATCGTCACCGATGCCGCGCTGGTCAGGTCCGGCACCGTGGAGCTGGCCCTGCAACACCTGGGCGGGCGCGACTACGAGATTTTCGACCGGGTCATGCCGGACCCGGAAATCGCCATCGTCGAAGATTGCATGCAGGCCTACCGCGACGGCGGCCATGACGGCCTGATCGGCCTGGGCGGCGGCAGTGCCATCGACATCGCCAAGTGCGTGGGCGTCTACGCCGGTTATCACGGCGAGCTGCAGGACATGTTCGGTGTCGACCAGGTACCCCGCAAGGGCCCGCCGATGATTGCCATTCCGACCACGGCGGGGACGGGCTCGGAGGTCACCAACGTGGCGATCCTCTCCGACAAGGCGGCACAACTGAAAAAGGGCATCGTCAGCGACTTTCTGTTGCCGGACGTGGCGCTGGTCAGCCCGCAGATGACCCTCACCTGCCCGCCCGGCGTGACCGCCGCCAGCGGTGTCGATGCCCTGGCTCATGCCGTCGAATCCTACCTTTCGCTCAATGCCTCGCCGATCACTGATGCCCTGGCCATCGGCGCGATCAAACTGATCAGCCGCGCATTGCCCAAGGCCTTTGCCAACCCTGCTCACTTGCAGGCCCGCGAGGATATGGCCACCGCTAGCCTGATGGCCGGCATGGCGTTCGGCAATGCCGGGGTCGGGGCGGTGCACGCACTGGCCTATCCGCTGGGCGGGCGCTTCCACGTGTCCCATGGCGTCGCCAACGCCTTGTTGCTGCCGTATGTCATGCAGTGGAACAAGATGGCCTGCGTAGAGCGCATGCGCGACATTGCCGAAGCGATGGGCATAAAGACCGGCCACCTGAGTGATCTTGAGGCCGCCGACGAAGCGGTGGAGGCCATGGCGGCGTTGTGTAGCGCCGTAGAGATTCCCAAGGGCCTGAGCGGCCTGGGCGTTACCGAGGGCGTGATTCCGTCCATGGCCGTGGAGGCGGCCGGGATCGAGCGGTTGATGCGCAACAATCCGCGCAAGTTGACCGTCGCTGATATCGAGAAGATCTACCGCGCAGCGTATTGATCGTCGGCCACGGTGGGCGCGCCAAATCTTGAGGTATACAATGCGCGCCATCGCGATTCCGCTCAAAACAGGTGCGTCATGCAGCCCTTCGCCATTGCTCCGTCGATTCTCTCCGCCGACTTCGCCCGCCTGGGCGAAGAAGTGGACAACGTCCTGGCCGCCGGGGCCGACATCGTGCACTTCGATGTCATGGACAACCACTACGTACCCAACCTGACCATCGGCCCGATGGTCTGCGCGGCACTGCGCAAGTACGGCATCACGGCACCGATCGACGCGCACCTGATGGTCAGCCCGGTGGACCGCATCGTTGGCGACTTCATCGAAGCCGGTGCCACCTACATCACCTTCCACCCCGAAGCCACGCTGCACGTCGATCGCTCCCTGCAGTTGATTCGTGAAGGCGGCTGCAAGGCCGGCCTGGTGTTCAACCCGGCGACACCGCTGGACGTGCTCAAGTACGTGATGGACAAGGTCGACATGATCCTGCTGATGAGCGTCAACCCCGGTTTCGGCGGCCAGAAGTTCATCCCGGCGACCCTCGACAAGCTGCGCGAAGCCCGTGCCCTGATCGATGCGTCGGGACGAAACATCCGCCTGGAGATCGACGGCGGCGTGAATGTGGGCAACATCCGCGAAATCGCGGCGGCCGGTGCCGACACCTTTGTGGCTGGCTCGGCGATCTTCAACGCGCCGGACTACAAGGAAGTCATCGAGAAAATGCGCGCCGAACTGGCCCTGGCCCGCCCATGAGCGGTTTCGAGCAGCTGTTCCCCGGCTGCCTGCCGCGTCTGGTGATGTTCGACCTCGATGGCACACTGGTCGATTCGGTCCCGGACCTCGCGGCAGCGGTGGACGACATGCTGCTCAAGCTCGGACGCCCGGCTGCCGGCCTCGATGCGGTGCGCCACTGGGTCGGCAACGGTGCGCCGATGCTGGTGCGCCGGGCGCTGGCCAACCACATCGATGCCCAGGGGGTCGATGACGCCGAGGCTGAACGGGCGTTGGAGTTGTTCAACGAAGCCTATGAAGGCAATCACCCTCTGACGGTGGTCTACCCCGGCGTGCGCTCCACCCTCAAGTGGCTGCACAAGCAAGGCGTGGAGATGGCGCTGATCACCAACAAGCCGGAACGCTTCGTTGCGCCGTTGCTGGACCAGATGAAAATCGGCCGCTACTTCCGCTGGATCATCGGCGGCGATACCTTGCCGCAGAAGAAGCCCGATCCGGCGGCGCTGTTCTTCGTCATGAAAATGGCCAACATCCCGGCTTCCCAATCGTTATTTGTCGGCGACTCGCGCAGTGACGTGCTGGCGGCGAAAGCGGCGGGGGTCAAATGCGTGGCGCTGAGTTATGGCTACAACCACGGCCGGCCGATCGCTGAAGAGTTTCCTTCGCTGGTGATCGACGACCTGCGCCTGTTAATTCCCGGTTGCCTGGACCCGGCCGCTGAGATAACGTTGCCCGACGCTGTTCAATCCTCTTCTGGAAACGCCATCGTGGTGGTCACTCGCAAACTCTGGATGAAAGTCATGAAGGCCCTGGCCCGCTGGCGTTGGCGCGCCTGACTTGATCCTGGCCGGTTACCCGGCGCGTTTGCATACCTGACTGTCAGCTCCTCTTGCCACGAGGCACCCTCATGATCCGCGAAGAATTCCTGCGCCTGGCCGCTGCCGGCTACAACCGTATCCCGCTCGCCTGCGAAACCCTGGCCGACTTCGACACACCGCTGTCGATCTACCTCAAGCTGGCCGACCAGCCCAACTCCTACCTGCTCGAATCGGTGCAGGGCGGCGAGAAATGGGGCCGTTATTCCATCATCGGCCTGCCGTGCCGCACGGTGCTGCGGGTCCATGACCACCGCATCAGCGTGACCCACGACGGTGTCGAGATCGAAAGCCACGAAGTCGAAGACCCGCTGGCCTTCGTCGAAACCTTCAAGGCCCGCTACAACGTGCCGACCATTGCCGGCCTGCCGCGCTTCAACGGTGGCCTGGTGGGGTATTTCGGCTACGACTGCGTGCGCTACGTGGAAAAACGCCTGGGCACCTGCCCGAACCCGGATCCGCTGGGCGTGCCGGACATTCTGTTGATGGTCTCCGACGCGGTGGTGGTCTTCGACAACCTGGCCGGCAAAATGCACGCGATCGTCCTGGCGGATCCTTCCCGGGAAGATGCCTACGAGCAAGGTCAGCAAAGCCTGCAGGCGCTGTTGGAAAAACTCCGCCAGCCGATCACCCCGCGTCCGGGGCTGGATTTCAGCAAGCAGGGAGCGGCCGATCCGGTGTTCCGTTCCAGCTTTACCCAGGCCGATTACGAAAGGGCCGTCGATACCATCAAGGAATACATCCTGGCGGGCGACTGCATGCAAGTGGTGCCGTCGCAACGGATGTCCATCGACTTCAAGGCCGCGCCCATCGATCTGTACCGGGCACTGCGCTGCTTCAACCCGACGCCTTACATGTACTTCTTCAATTTCGGTGATTTCCACGTCGTGGGCAGTTCGCCGGAAGTGCTGGTGCGGGTCGAGGACAACCTGATCACCGTGCGACCGATTGCCGGTACCCGCCCTCGCGGCGCCACGGAGGAAGCAGATCGGGCCCTGGAAGAGGACCTGTTGTCGGATGCCAAGGAAATCGCCGAGCACCTGATGCTGATCGACCTGGGCCGCAACGACACCGGGCGGGTCTCGGAGGTCGGCTCGGTGAAGCTTACCGAGAAGATGGTCATCGAGCGTTACTCCAACGTGATGCACATCGTGTCGAACGTCACCGGCCAGTTGAAGGCCGGGCTGACGGCCATGGACGCCTTGCGGGCGATCCTGCCGGCGGGGACCTTGTCCGGCGCGCCGAAAATCCGCGCGATGGAAATCATCGATGAACTGGAGCCGGTCAAGCGTGGCGTGTACGGCGGTGCCGTGGGTTATTTCGCCTGGAACGGCAACATGGACACCGCCATTGCCATCCGCACCGCGGTGATCAAGAACGGCGAACTGCATGTGCAGGCCGGTGGTGGCATCGTTGCCGACTCGGTGCCGGTGCTGGAATGGGAAGAAACCCTGAACAAGCGCCGGGCGATGTTCCGCGCCGTGGCGCTGGCGGAGCAGACCTCGAACGACTGAGTTAACCGGCTTGCTGTGAACTCAGCCCATGTGGGGGCGAGCCTGCTCGCGATGACGGCGGCACATTCAAGATCAAGCTATCTGATGTGTCGCCATCGCGAGCAGGCTCACCCCTTCAGTGTTCTATCCGGAGCGTCACGATTGTTTGCGGACCCTTCGGGTCGCTCATATTGCGCGCTCCGTCCAGCTAAGCTACTGTGCCGGAACGTATGAACGAGACCTTCCACGTGTCGATTGTCAGCAAACTTCTGGATCAACTGATCAAGGCTCACGCCCGTTGGCGTTGGCGCGCCTGACCGTTCTCTGCCGGCCTTGCCGGACCTGTACCGATTTGCCTTCTTTACCCGCTTGAAAGCCGTTTCGCTGGCGCATGATTTGCCCGGCCAAGCGCAGCACCGTGCGGGTTCTCTTCGAAGGCTGTATTTAAAGTCAGTGAATTCAATAGGTTGCTTACGCCATGTTGCTGATGATCGATAACTACGACTCTTTTACCTACAACGTTGTGCAGTACCTCGGCGAGCTGGGCTCCGAAGTGAAGGTGGTGCGCAACGACGAATTGACCATTGCCGAGATCGAAGCCCTCAAGCCTGAGCGCATTGTGGTTTCACCGGGCCCGTGCACGCCGACCGAAGCGGGCGTCTCCATCGAGGCCATCAAGTACTTCGCCGGAAAGCTGCCCATCCTCGGTGTCTGCCTGGGCCATCAGTCGATCGGCCAGGCCTTTGGCGGCGATGTGGTGCGGGCCCGGCAGGTCATGCACGGCAAGACCAGTCCGGTATTTCATGAGGACAAGGGTGTGTTCGAAGGCCTGAACCGGCCGCTCACCGTCACCCGCTATCACTCCCTGATCGTCAAGCGCGAAACCCTGCCCGACTGCCTGGAACTGACCGCCTGGACCCAGTTGGAAGACGGTTCGGTGGATGAAATCATGGGGCTGCGCCACAAGACGCTGAATATCGAGGGCGTGCAGTTCCACCCCGAATCCATTCTGACCGAACAGGGCCACGAGCTGTTCGCCAACTTCCTCAAACAAACCGGCGGCACGCGCTAAGGACTTTCCATGGATATCAAGACAGCCCTGGGGCGTATCGTTGGTCATCTCGACCTGAGCACCGATGAGATGCGCGACGTGATGCGCGAAATCATGACCGGACAGTGCACAGAGGCGCAGATTGGCGCATTCATGATGGCCATGCGCATGAAGAGTGAAAGCATCGACGAAATCGTCGGCGCGGTCTCGGTGATGCGTGAGCTGGCGGACAAGGTCGAACTCAAGACCCTGGACGGCGTGGTGGATGTGGTGGGTACTGGCGGTGATGGGGCCAATATCTTCAACGTCTCCACTGCCTCGGCCTTCGTGGTCGCGGCCGCCGGTTGCACCGTCGCCAAGCACGGCAACCGCGCGGTTTCAGGCAAGAGCGGCAGCGCCGACCTGCTGGAAGCGGCCGGTATCTACCTGAACCTGACGCCGGTCCAGGTGGCGCGCTGCATCGATAACGTGGGCATCGGCTTCATGTTTGCCCAGACCCATCACCGTGCCATGAAGCATGCCGCCGCACCGCGTCGGGACCTGGGCCTGCGTACCCTGTTCAACATGCTCGGCCCGCTTACGAATCCGGCCGGCGTGAAACATCAGGTGGTCGGTGTGTTCAGTCAGGCGTTGTGCCGGCCGTTGGCGGAAGTCCTGCAACGGCTGGGCAGCAAGCATGTCCTGGTGGTCCATTCGAAGGACGGCCTGGACGAGTTCAGCCTGGCGGCGCCGACGTTCGTGGCTGAACTTAAAAATGATCAGATCAGCGAATACTGGGTCGAACCTGAAGACCTGGGCATGAAGAGCCAGAGCCTGCACGGCCTGGCCGTGGACGGCCCGGCCCAGTCACTGGAGCTGATTCGTGATGCCCTGGGGCGTCGCAAGACCGAGAATGGCCAGAAAGCCGCGGAAATGATTGTGCTCAACGCTGGCGCTGCGTTGTATGCCGCCGACCACGCCAGCAGCCTCAAGCAAGGCGTGGAACTGGCCCATGATGCATTGCACACCGGCCTGGCTCGGGAGAAGCTTGAAGAGCTGGGTGCCTTTACTGCTGTATTCAAAGTGGAGAACGAAGGATGAGCGTGCCAACGGTTCTGGAGAAAATTCTGGCTCGCAAGGCCGAGGAAGTGGCCGAGCGCAGGGCGCGGGTCAGTCTGGCCGAGTTGGAAGGCCTGGCGCGTGCGGCGGATGCCCCCCGTGGCTTTGCCAACGCCTTGATCGATCAGGCGAAGAAAAAGCATCCGGCGGTGATTGCCGAAATCAAGAAGGCTTCTCCCAGCAAGGGTGTGATCCGTGAGCATTTCGTACCGGCCGATATCGCCCGCAGCTACGAGAAGGGCGGTGCGACTTGCCTCTCGGTGCTCACCGATATCGATTTTTTCCAGGGGCACGACGAGTACCTGAAACAGGCGCGTGCGGCGTGCAAGCTGCCGGTGATCCGCAAGGATTTCATGGTCGATCCGTATCAGATCGTGGAAGCCCGCGCCCTGGGTGCCGACTGCGTGCTGTTGATCGTCTCCGCGCTGGACGACGTGAAAATGGCCGAACTGGCCTCCGTCGCCAAGGATGCAGGGCTGGATGTGCTGGTGGAAGTGCATGACGGCGACGAGCTGGAGCGGGCCCTGAAAACCCTCGATACCAAGCTGGTCGGCGTGAACAACCGCAACCTGCACACCTTTGAAGTCAGCCTGGAAACCACCCTGGACCTGCTGCCGCGTATCCCGCGCGATCGTCTGGTCATCACCGAGAGTGGCATTCTCAATCGGGCCGATGTCGAGCTGATGGAAGTCAGCGATGTGTACTCGTTCCTGGTGGGCGAGGCATTCATGCGCGCCGAAAGTCCGGGTACTGAGCTGCAACGCCTGTTCTTCCCCGAGCGCGGCACTCCCGTGACGGGTTCGGCGCTGGATTGATCCGATGCCGTCGGCGATCTCCCTTTGCGTCGAAGCCGGCCTGCAAGCCGAACAGGATCTGTTGGCGAGTATCTGCGCTGGCGACGCCGAGTTCGGCCTGCTGTTCTGGCGGCCCAATGACCGTGCGCTGGTGATGCCGCGCCGTTTGAGTCGCCTGCCGGGGTTCGAACTGGCCTGCGAAGTTTCGGCTGCCAACGGTTGGCCTGTGCTGCTGCGCGAAACCGGTGGTGAGCCGGTGCCGCAATCGGCCGCTACCGTCAATATCGCGCTGGTCTACGCGCCACCCCGCAGCGAAGGCGACCATGGCCGGATCGAAACCGCGTATCGCCGGTTGTGCGACCCTATCTGCCAGTTGCTGGATGAACTGGGCGGTGTGGCTTCGTTGGGAGAGGTGGACGGGGCGTTTTGCGACGGGCGATTCAATGTCAATCTCGACGGCCGGAAAATGGTCGGCACCGCTCAGCGCTGGCGTCAGAGCAAAGGTGGGCAGCGCCCGGTAGGTCTGGTGCATGGGGCGCTGTTGCTGGAAAACGAGCGCGAATCGATGGTCACCGCGGTCAACCACTTCAATCAGGCCTGCGGCCTGGAGCAACGAGTGCGGGCCGAGAGCCATATCGCCCTGCATGAGAAATTCCCGGCTCCCCACGCGCTGGAGCGGCTCGAGGGGCTTTATCGGGATCTATTCAGCGCGCAGGTCTAGCGCGTTCCGAACACCACCATGGTCTTGCCTTTGACGTTGACCAGGTTGCGTTCTTCCAGATCCTTGAGCACACGACCCACCATCTCCCGCGAGCAACCGACAATCCGACCGATTTCCTGCCGGGTGACCTTGATCTGCATGCCGTCCGGGTGGGTCATGGCGTCGGGCTGCTTGCACAGCTCCAGCAGGCAACGGGCGACGCGACCGGTCACGTCGAAGAAGGCCAGGTCGCCTACCTTGCGGGTGGTATTACGCAGGCGCTGTGCGATTTGTCCGCTGAGGACGTAAAGAATGTCGGGGTCCTGCAGGGACAGCTCCCTGAATTTGCTATAGCTGATTTCCGCGACTTCACATTCGATCTTGCTTCGAACCCAGGCACTGCGTTGCTGTTCCTTGCCGGCCTGCTCGAACAGCCCCAACTCACCGAAGAAGTCCCCGGAGTTGAGATACGCGATGATCATTTCCCGGCCGTCGTCATCCTCGATCAGGATAGTGACCGATCCCTTGATGATGAAGAACAGCGTGTCTGAGCGGTCGCCTGCGCAAATGATGTTGTGTTTGGCTGGGTAGCGGCGACGCTGACAGTGCATCAAGAGCTTGTCGAGGTTCTTGATCTTGAACGTGGGAGTAATGGCAACCATGGTTGTGTCCCGAAATACTGCGCGATGTGTTGGTCTGGTTTTTTTTTATGGGCGCGAATGGCAAATCGCTACGAGCTGGCGATACGCCAGCGGTTGGGCGCCAGCTTAACAGAGGCACTCCCAATTGATTCGAGAATTTACCTGGATGGAGATGGCCCAGGCGACTTACGGCGGGGGCTGTCATGCCAGGGGGCTGTGCTAAGCTGGCGACCCTTTTTTTAGACAGTGGAGTCTTGGCGATGAAGGCACGCATCCAATGGGCTGGCGAAGCCATGTTCCTCGGTGAGTCAGGCAGCGGTCATGTGGTCGTCATGGACGGACCGCCGGAAGCCGGTGGTCGGAACCTGGGTGTCCGGCCGATGGAAATGCTCCTGCTGGGTGTAGGAGGTTGCAGTAATTTCGATGTCGTCAGCATTCTCAAGAAGTCGCGCCAGGCTGTCGAAAGTTGCGAGGCCTTCCTGGAGGCGGAGCGCGCCACCGAGGACCCGAAGGTATTCACCAAGATCCACATGCACTTCGTGGTCAAGGGCCGGGCCCTGAAGGAAGCCCAGGTCAAGCGTGCCATCGAGCTGTCCGCCGAAAAATACTGCTCGGCTTCGATCATGCTCGGCGCAGCCGGTGTTGAAATCACCCACGATTATGAAATCATCGAATTGGGTTGAATCGACATCCAACCATCATAAAAGCGGTGCAAGCTCTGGCGATCAGAAGCCGACGTCTGCATAATGCGCCACTTTTTTCAGGGCAGTGGTCGGTCTCTTGACCGGTCGCTTGTCTGGACAGACAACCAAAATCGCCATCGCGAAGAGGTGTTAACCGTCCTACGCAGATGCGTCGTTCGCATCTGACGGGCATGCTTGATCACGCGGCCGGGCCGCAATACACAGAGAGTTTTCAAACGGTGAAAAGCAAACTCAAGCTCCATGGTTTCAACAACCTGACAAAGACCTTGAGCTTCAACATCTATGACATCTGCTATGCGGAAACCCCGCAAGACCAGCAGGCCTACGTCGAGTACATCAATAAAGAGTACAACGCCAAGCGCCTCACGCAGATCCTCACGGAAGTTGTCGATATCATTGGTGCCAACATCCTGAACATCGCCAGTCAGGACTATGAACCCCAAGGCGCCAGCGTGACCATTCTGATCTCGGAAGAGCCGGTGACACCGACCGACAGCCAGATCGAAGAGTCCCCGGGCCCATTGCCCGAAATCATCCTGGCCCACCTCGACAAGAGCCACATCACGGTACACACCTACCCCGAGATACACCCGGTGGACGGTATTGCGACGTTCCGTGTGGACATCGATGTATCGACCTGTGGCGTCATTTCACCGCTCAAGGCGCTCAATTTCCTGATCCACCAGTTCGACTCGGACATCGTGACTGTGGACTACCGCGTGCGTGGCTTTACCCGCGACGTGGAAGGCCACAAGCACTTCATCGATCACGAGATCAATTCGATTCAGAACTACCTGTCCGAAGACACCCGCGACGCGTACCAGATGACCGACGTGAACGTGTACCAGGAAAACCTGTTCCACACCAAGATGTTGCTCAAGGATTTCGAGCTGGACAACTACCTGTTCGGCGATGCCACCAGCAACCTGTCCGCTGAACAGCGTGACCAGGTGGAAGAGCGTGTGAAGCATGAAATGCTGGAGATTTTCTACGCACGCAATATGCCGCGCTGAAATTTCGGGTACAAAAAAGGCGACGGATAGTCGCCTTTTTTTTGTTTCCTGATGCATCCCCTAGCTACGGGGACATTTCTATCAGATCCGATAAGTGCTCTTGGTCATGACCTTCGCCAGCAGGCTCATACCGAATTTCACCGGTGCCGGAAAGCGGAAGCCACCGGCTTCCAGTGCACTTTCTGCATGGTGCTCTTCATCTTCGCGCATCTGTTCCAGAATCGCCCGGGACTTTTCATCCTCAGCCGGCAGTTGGTCCAGGTGCTCGTTCAAGTGTTTACACACTTGATGTTCGGTCGCCGCAACGAAACCGAGGCTGACCTTATCGCTGATCAGCCCGGCCACTGCGCCGATTCCGAATGACATCCCGTAGAACAGCGGGTTCAGCACACTGGTATGGCTGCCCAGCTGGTGAATGCGTTGTTCGCACCAGGCGAGGTGGTCGACTTCTTCCTCGGCGGCATGTTCCATCGCCTCGCGTACCTTCGGCAGCTTCGCTGTCAGCGCCTGGCCCTGATACAGCGCCTGGGCGCAGACTTCGCCGGTGTGGTTGATGCGCATCAGCCCGGCAATATGGCGGGTTTGCTCGTCACTCAGTTGCGCGTCCGGCTGCACGATGGCCGGTGATGGGCGGTACGGTTGACCACTGAAGGGCAACAGCGTGCGCATCGCGGCATCGGCTTGCAACAGCAGGCGGTCAATCGGCGAGTAGTGACGTTGGGTAGTCATGCTTACCTCCGGAAAAAATCATGGCGGCCAGTTTAACCCAACCGGCCGCTCAGGATTTGCGTTGGGTCAGGGTATCAACCCGGTGGCCAGTTCATCTGGCGCTGCCCGAGTACGTGCATATGAATGTGATAGACGGTCTGCCCGCCAAGTTCATTGCAGTTCATCACCACCCGGAAGCCGTCCTCGCAGCCCAGTTCAAGTGCCAGGCGCTGGGCGGTGAACAGGATATGCCCGGCCAGGCCCTTGTCTTCTTCGGTCAGGTCATTGAGGGTACGGATCGGTTTTTTCGGTACTACGAGGAAATGCACTGGCGCCTGTGGGGCGATGTCGTGGAAGGCCAGGACCTGGTCATCCTCATAGATGATCTTCGCCGGGATTTCCCGGTTGATGATCTTGGTAAACAAAGTATCCACAGCTGTTTCTCCCTTTGGTTGTGGAAGTCGAGTGTACTGAAGGTTTGGTGGGTGAGCCCGGGTTTCCATTCAAATTTCATTCAGCGTGGGCAGTACGCCTTGTTGATCAGGCCGGCGATGCTCCGCACCATCCATCGCGAACCCAGTCGTGGCAGCGCGGCAAGCCAGCGATTGCGGTGTCCGGGGATGATGATCGCTTGGTTTCTGTCGAGCGCGCACACGGCATACAGCGCCACTTCTTCCGGGCTCATCAGCAGGTTATTGTCCTTGAGTTTCTGTTCGTCGAGATGCGCCTTGGCGAAGAAACCGGTCTGGGTCGGGCCGGGGCAAAGTACCGACACCTTGATTGCGCATTTCTTCAGCTCGACTCGCAGGGCTTCGGAGAAGTTCAGCACATAAGCCTTGCTGGCGGAATAGGTGCTCATCCAGGGGCCCGGCCGGAATGCTGCGATCGAGGCGACGTTCAGGATCTGTCCGCCGCCATGCAAGGCCATACTATTGCCAACGGCATGACAGAGGCGTGTCAGGGCGAGAATATTGACTTCGATCAGGTCCTGCTCGGTCATCCAGTCCTGGCCCAGGAACGGGCCACAGGTACCCATCCCGGCGCAGTTGACCAGCAGGTCGATCTGGCGCTCGCTTTCTTCCAGTTCCAGCAGGAAACCTGAAAGTCGTAGCGGCTCCCCCAGGTCGCAGGCCCGGAAAAGCACTTCCACGCCAAATCGCTGGGTCAGTTCTATCGCAATGCTTTCCAACCGATCACGCTGTCGGGCCACCAGCAGCAGATTGCGGCCGCGCCGGGCCAAAGCTTCGGCCATGGCCAGGCCAATGCCACTGGAGGCCCCAGTGATCAGGGCGTAACGGGTCATGCAGTTCTCCATCGCAACGGCCCGTCGCCAGCGGACTTGACTGTCACCGGAACGAGGGGCGCTTACTGTTCCTCGGAGTCTACAGAAGGTGCCTCTGCCTCGGCAGGTTCTTCGGCTGGTTCCGCAGCGTTTTCATCCATGGATTCGCTGCTTTCGTAGCTGCTCAGCGAGCTGCTGCCGTAGTCCTGTTCGATGGCGCTGAAGACACCAGCCACTGTGGCGAAGATGATCAGCACGATCATGACGAGCCAGAGCGACGCAAGTACCTTCACCCCGGTGTTGTTACGCGGCGGAGGCGGGCCATAGCGATTGGCGCCCTCATTGCCGGGAGCGAAAATGAGCACGAACGGAAAGACGCTGCCCACGAATGGGATGAGGTTGAGCAGCCACAGCCAGCCGGACCAGCCAAGGTCATGCAGGCGCTGGACGTTGAACTGGATGCTGACGAAGGCAAAGCCGAGAAACACGACCGTTGCCAACAAACCGCCGACGATCATTGCCGCTATCGAGCCCGAGGTGAAGATCCATGCCGCCCCGAGCGCAAAGGCCACGCCGACCACCAGCATAACGACCAAGGTCAGGGACATGGTCCAGGCCAGGTATCGCAGACGTCCGATGCGTCCGTCGAAGCTGAACGGCTTGAGCGTGGCGTATTCGGCAACGGCTTCACCGACATGGGCCCGGGGTGGCGCATACGGGGAGGTGGGTTCGATGAGCGATTCAGGGGGGCGCCCGTTTGTTGGGGCCGATGATTGCTGTACCTCGTCGAGATTCAACTGGAGGGCCGGCTCGGCTTCGATGCGTGCATCGATCCCGCTCTGGTTGAGGGCTTCCAGATACTTCTGCGCCTCGGCCTGGGAAAGGTTGCTTTTCAGGGCCACCTTGTGTCCGCCGAACAGTCGCTCGATGGCGCTGATGTCGCTCCTGAACAGATTGGCGAGGTTGAGTTTGGCTGTGGCCGCATCGACACCCGGCAGCAGGGCTCCGTCGAATACGATGTTGAAACGGGTTTCGCTCATGCCGGGCATCCTTGTCTTTGAAAGTTTTATGTTTGATCAGGTCGATTTCAGCGAGGCCATCGGCCACCAAGCTGTACCGCTCGGGCCTGGGCCTCGCGGTATTCTTCATTCAGGCGCGCCACCAACTGGTCAACGCTTGGCAAATCATTGATTTCCCCGACACCCTGGCCGGCGGACCAGACGGTTTTCCAGGCCTTGGCTTCATCGTTCAATGGTTTGAGTTTCGAACCGGAAGCCGCGTCACTTTTGCCTTGCAGGGCGGCCAGGTCAAAACCTGCGGTTTCCAGGCTTTGGCGCATGAAGCTGGCGGGCACACCGGATACGGCGGGAGTATGCACGATGTCTGCGGCTCGGGATGTGAGCAACATCTCTTTATAGGCGTCAGGCGCATGACTTTCAGTCGTGCCGATAAAGCGTGTGCCCAGGTAGGCCAAATCCGCGCCAAGCAATTGTGCCGCCAAAATCTGATGGCCATGGTTCAGGCATCCCGCAAGCAGCACGGTCTTATCGAAGAATTGCCGGATTTCGGCGACCAGCGAAAAAGGGCTCCAGGTCCCGGCATGTCCGCCTGCACCGGCGGCAACGGCGATCAGACCGTCGACACCGGCCTCGGCGGCTTTCTCGGCATGACGACGGGTGGTCACGTCGTGGAACACCAGCCCCCCGTAGCCATGGACGGCATCGACCAGTTCTTTGACTGCGCCGAGGCTGGTGATGACGATCGGCACCTTGTGCTCGATGCAGATGGCCAGATCGGCCTCAAGCCTCGGATTGCTTTGGTGGACGATCAGGTTGACGGCATAGGGCGCCGGGTTCTCCATGCTCGCCAGGCCCGCTTGGATTTCTTCCAGCCAGGCCTTGAAACCACTGCTTTCGCGCTGGTTCAGTGCGGGGAAACTGCCGACGATGCCGTTACGACAGCAAGCCAGCACCAGCTGTGGATTGGAGATCAGGAACATCGGCGCCGCCACGACGGGCAGGCGCAAACGTTGTTCAAGCAATGCGGGTAGCGACATTGGGAGTGCCCCGAACGAAAAGTGCCATTGGTGGTTAGAACGGCCGAACGACGACCAGGATGACGATAGCCAGCAATATCAGCACCGGCACTTCATTGAACCAGCGATAAAAGACATGACTGCGGGTGTTTTCACCCCGGGCGAAGCGTTTTACCTGGGCTCCGCATATGTGGTGATAACCGATCAGCACCACCACCAGGGTCAGCTTTGCGTGCATCCAGCCGCCCTGGCTGAAGTAGGCACCGGGGTTGAGACTGAGCAGCCAGATGCCAAATACCAGGGTGGCGATCATCGCCGGCCCCATGATGCCGCGATACAACTTGCGTTCCATGATGCTGAAGCGCTCCTTGCTGACGCTGTCCTCGCTTTGAGCGTGATAGACGAACAGGCGAGGCAGATAGAACAGGCCGGCGAACCAGCAGACCATGCTGACAATATGAAGTGCTTTGAGCCACAGATAGAGCATTTTTGGTGATTCCCAATTTACGGTAGCTCGATAGTAGTCATTCAGGCGGTCACACGTCACCTTGGCGGTTGTCGACAGGCCGCGCGGCCCCTATCATCGACGGCTTTCCAGTGGGTTCGTTGAGGGCAGGGTTATGGTCAAGGTCGGTATCGTCGGCGGCACGGGTTACACCGGTGTCGAACTGCTGCGTCTGTTGGCGCAACATCCGCAAGCTGAGGTGGTGGTCATTACCTCCCGATCCGAGGCCGGCCTGGCCGTTGCCGACATGTATCCGAACCTGCGCGGGCATTACGATGGCCTGGCGTTCAGTGTTCCGGACATCAAGACCCTGGGGGCCTGCGATGTGGTGTTCTTCGCCACGCCCCATGGTGTCGCCCATGCCCTGGCGGGTGAGCTGCTGGCCGCCGGGACCAAGGTCATCGACCTGTCGGCGGACTTCCGCCTGCAGGACGCGGACGAGTGGGCCAAATGGTACGGGCAACCGCACGGTGCTCCGGAGCTGTTGGACGAAGCGGTCTATGGGCTGCCGGAAGTCAATCGCGAAAAAATCCGCCAGGCACGGCTGATTGCGGTGCCGGGTTGTTATCCGACCGCTACGCAGTTGGGTTTCCTGCCGCTGCTGGAGGCCGGCCTTGCCGATGCCTCGCGTTTGATCGCCGACTGCAAGTCCGGTGTCAGTGGGGCCGGTCGTGGTGCAAGCGTCGGCTCGCTGTATTCCGAAACATCGGAAAGCATGAAGGCCTACGCCGTCAAAGGGCACCGTCATCTGCCGGAAATCCGCCAAGGCCTGCGCCGGGCGGCGGGCAAGGATGTCGGCCTGACGTTCGTGCCGCATTTGACGCCAATGATCCGTGGCATCCACTCCACGCTGTATGCAACTGTCGTAGACCGCTCTGTGGACCTGCAAGCACTGTTCGAGAAGCGTTATGCCGACGAACCGTTCGTCGACGTGATGCCTGCGGGCAGCCACCCCGAAACGCGCAGTGTGCGGGGTGCGAATGTCTGCCGGATTGCGGTGCATCGTCCACAGGATGGCGATCTGGTCGTGGTGTTGTCGGTCATTGATAACCTGGTCAAGGGCGCGTCCGGTCAGGCGGTGCAGAACCTGAACATCCTGTTCGGCCTGGATGAGCGGCTGGGCTTGTCCCATGCGGGGATGCTGCCTTGACAGTGGTCTTGGGCGGCAAGCTTCAGGCTTGCCGCTGCTCTTCTAATAGTTGACCGGTTTTCTAGGAGAAGCGGATAATGCCCGCCATTAGGCATTATGGCGGCGTAAGCGCCGGGAGATATTCAGCATGAGCGTCGAAACCTTCACTCCCACGGCTTTGCAATTCACCCACGGTGCCGCGCACAAGGTGAAGAGCCTGGTCGATGAAGAGGGAAATGATCGTTTGAAGCTGCGCGTCTTCGTGACGGGCGGAGGTTGTTCGGGTTTTCAGTACGGCTTCACTTTCGATGAAGAAGTGGCCGAAGACGACACCATTGTCGAGCGCGAAGGCGTGAGCCTGGTGGTTGATCCAATGAGCTTCCAGTACCTGGCCGGTGCCGAGGTGGACTACCAGGAAGGTCTGGAAGGGTCGCGTTTCGTGATCAAGAACCCGAACGCTACCACCACTTGTGGTTGCGGCTCTTCGTTCTCGATCTGATCGCTGCCGAGCGCTTCAGCAAAACGCCGCAGAGTCTTAAGGCTCTGCGGCGTTTTGCTGTCCAGAGATCAGCCCGCGGGATCAAGCGGGGTAGATGGCGCCGAGTACACGCAAGCCGCGTGCGCCTGTGACACTGGGACGATTTGCCGGGATGTTTTCCAGGCAGCAATGGGCGAGCCACGCGAAAGCCATGGCTTCGACCCAGTCAGGGTCTACGCCGTAAACGGCTGTGCTGCTGACTTTGGTGTTGGGCAGCAGATCGGCCAGGCGCTTCATGAGCGTGTGGTTGCGCACGCCACCACCACAAACCAGTAATTCATCAGTATTCGGTTGGGCGCTTTGCAGTGATTCGACGATGGTCAGCGCCGTCAGTTCGAGCAGCGTAGCCTGCACGTCTTCGGCAGCGAAAGCGGGCAAATGCGACAGATGCCGGGTCAACCAGGGCAGGTTGAACACTTCCCGCCCGGTGCTCTTTGGACCCTTGGTTACAAAGAACGGGTCGCTGAGCAGTGCCTTGAGTAATGTTGACTCTACTTTGCCGCTCGCCGCCCACTGACCGTCGCGGTCGAAATGCTCATTGCGCTGCTGATGGATCCACGCGTCCAGCAATACATTGCCGGGTCCGCAATCGAAGCCGGCCACGGGCTTTTCAGGTTCTATCAGGCTGAGATTGCTGAAACCACCGACATTCAACACGGCACGGTGGCCGATCTGCCCTTCAAACAGTGCTTCGTGAAATGCAGGAACCAGCGGAGCGCCCTGTCCGCCGGCGGCGACATCGCGGCTGCGGAAATCGCTGACGACGGCGATGCCGGTCAGTTCGCTCAACAGTGCGGGATTGCCGATCTGCACGGTAAAGCCCCGTGCTGGCTCGTGACGGATGGTCTGGCCATGGCTGCCAATCGCTCTGACATCTTCCGGCTTGAGCTTCTGGCTTTCGAGCAGGGTGTGGATGCCTTGTGCCGCCAGCCGTACCCAGTTCTGCTGGGCAATGGCGGAGCGGGCGATCTCGTCCGGCCCGCTGCTGCACAAGCCAAACAGCTCGGTGCGCAGCGCGTCGGGCATGGGGATGTAGTGCGTGGCGATCAATCTGATCGCCGGGGTCAGTTCGATCAGTGCGATATCCAGGCCATCCAGACTGGTTCCGGACATCACACCGATATAGAGCGCCATGGCTTAGCGCTTGCTCGAGGCCAGCAAGGTGGCTTTCTCTTGATCCATGCGAGCCATCAGGGGTTGGCTTTGAGCCAGGAAGCGTGCGCGCTCGGCCTTGGCGATCGGGTCGGCCATCGGCAGTTTCTGGCCAAGTGGATCGACGTGAACGCCATTGACCTGGAATTCATAATGCAGATGCGGACCGGTGGACAGGCCGGTGGTCCCGATATACCCGATCACCTGACCTTGCTTGACGGTGCCGCCAGTCTTCACGCCTTTGGCGAAGCCCTGCATGTGCCCGTACAAGGTGCGATAGGTGTTGCCGTGCTGGATGATCACCGTGTTGCCATAACCGCCACGACGCCCGGCCAGCAATACCTTGCCATCGCCGGCAGCCTTGATGGGCGTGCCACGGGGAGCGGCATAGTCGACGCCTTTATGAGCGCGAATCTTGTTCAGGATCGGATGTTTGCGGCCTGCGGAGAACTTCGAGCTGATGCGCGCGAAATCAACCGGTGTACGGATGAATGCCTTGCGCATGCTGTTGCCGTCGGCGGTGTAGTAGCTGCTGTTGCCTTGTTTGTTGGTGTAGCGCACTGCGGTGTACGTCTTGCCGCGATTGGTGAAGCGGGCGGAAAGGATCGGGCCGTTGCCAACGCTCTTTCCGTTGACCACTTTTTGCTCGTAGATGACATCGAACTCGTCGCCCTGGCGAATATCCTGGGCGAAGTCGATGTCGTAGCCAAATACACTGGCCATGTCCATCGTCAGGCTATGGGAAAGACCGGCACGTGCGGCCGATTGCGACAGTGAGCTGTTGATCACGCCATGAACGTACGCGGAGCGCACAGTTGGCTTGGCGGTCACGCGGTTGAAGGCATAACCCTTGTCATTTTTAGTCAGGGTGATGCTTTCAAGGTCGCTCAGCTTGGTGTGCAGATTGGTCAGTTGCCCCTCCGGGTCGAGCTCGAATTCGAGCTTCTGACCGTGTTTCAACTGAGTGAACTGCTTGGCTTGTTTGTCGCTGGCCAGCACTTCATGGACTGATGCGGCGGGCAAGCCAACTTTCTCGAAGAGGGTGGAAAGCGTGTCGCCTTTGGCTACGATCACCTCACGGTGTCCCGGATCTTTCTTCTCTTCCACGGCTGGAGGTTGTGCCTGGGCGGCCTCGGTCGTGTCTTCGGAGCTATCGTCAATCTGCGCAAAAGGGGAGGCGGCCGGTTCGTTTGTGGCTTGAACGGCTTCGGCAGCGTCTTGTTCTTGTGTCAGTTGTTCAGCAGGACTTTCCAGTTCAAGACTCAGAGTCGTCTTTTTGGCTTCAACATCGCTGGAAGGAAACACCAGGAGCGCCAGGCTGAGGAGGGCTGCGATGCCGCTTGCGGCAAGCAGGTGGGTCTTTGGGTAAAGCGGCGGCGCTTTAGACGGTTCTGTGGTCATAAGTAATTTGACTTTTGAAAATATGAATTGGAAAAGATGAATGACATGATGAAGATGAAATAACTGTATAAAATATAACCAAATCCCCTGCGAAGCAAGCCCGCACACGCTCTGCTTGCGGATTGGTGTCCGCGCGCCGGGGAAACCTTGTATTTGGTGCGCGATCTTGTATGGTTGGGGCCCTTTGAATCTGAGCCTTACGGGTCTGTTATGAAGTCGGTTGAAGAGCAGCTAGCGCTGATCAAACGTGGTGCGGAAGAACTGTTGGTCGAGTCCGAGCTGATCGAGAAGCTCAAGCGCGGGCAGCCGCTGCGTATCAAGGCTGGTTTCGACCCGACGGCGCCTGATCTGCACTTGGGCCATACCGTGCTTATTAACAAGCTGCGCCAGTTCCAGGATCTGGGGCACCAGGTTATCTTCCTTATAGGTGACTTCACCGGGATGATCGGTGATCCGAGCGGCAAGAGCGCAACACGTCCGCCGCTGACCCGTGAGCAGGTTCTCGATAACGCCGAGACCTACAAGACCCAAGTGTTCAAGATTCTTGATCCGGCCAAGACCGAAGTGGCCTTCAACTCCACCTGGATGGATCAGATGGGGCCGGCGGATTTCATCCGCCTGACGTCCCAGTACACCGTGGCTCGCATGCTTGAGCGCGATGACTTCGATAAGCGCTATACGACCAATCAGCCAATTGCCATTCATGAGTTCCTCTACCCACTTGTGCAGGGCTATGACTCGGTCGCGTTGCGAGCGGACGTTGAACTGGGCGGTACGGATCAGAAGTTCAATCTGTTGATGGGGCGCGAGCTGCAGCGTGGTTATGGTCAGGAGGCTCAGTGCATCCTGACCATGCCGTTGCTGGAAGGCCTGGATGGCGTGAAGAAGATGTCCAAGTCGTTGGGCAACTATGTAGGTATCCAGGAAGCGCCGGGAGTGATGTACGGCAAACTGGTCTCCATTCCTGATGCGCTGATGTGGCGTTATTTCGAGCTGTTGAGCTTCCGCTCCATGGAAGAGATCAATGCATTCCGCGCAGATGTCGAGGCGGGGGCCAATCCGCGTGATATCAAGATCAAGCTGGCTGAAGAAATCGTTGCCCGCTTCCATGGTGAAGAGGCTGCGGCCAATGCTCATCGTGCGGCGGGTAATCGTATGAAGGATGGCGAACTCCCGGATGATCTGCCGGAGATCGAGCTGTCTGCTACCGAGGCTATGCCGATCGCTGCAGTCCTTAATAAAGCTGGGTTGGTCAAGAACGCAGCTGTGGCGCGAGATCTTCTGGGTTCGGGTGGCGTGCGCATAGATGGTGAGGTTGTGGATCGCACCTATATATATGAGCTGGGTTCTACTCATGTCTGCCAGGCAGGCAAGAAGGCTTTCGCGCGTATTACGCTGAAATCTGAATAGGACTGTAAATAGGTTGACGGCAGATTCTGAGTCTCTATAATTCGCCCCACTTCCGGCGCAGTCGAAACGGAAAACTCTTTGAGTTTCAATGAGTTAAACGTTTTAAGGCGGCGCAGGACTTCAGTTCATCGAAGTCCGGAAGGAGTGGGTAGAGCAGTGTTGTTTGGCTCTATCGACGGTTCGATCGTCTCGGTCGAAAGCGGTGAAAAAGAGGTGTTGACAGCAGCGAGTAACGCTGTAGAATTCGCCTCCCGCTGACGAGAGATCGGAAGCGCAAGTGGTTGAAGTTGATAAGGAAACTTGGAAAACTTCTTAAAATAACCGCTTGACAGTAATGCCAGGCGCTGTAGAATGCGCGCCTCGGTTGAGACGAAAGGCTCAGCCAACCGCTCTTTAACAACTGAATCAAGCAATTCGTGTGGGTGCTTGTGGAGTCAGACTGCTAGTCAACAGATTATCAGCATCACAAGTTACTCCGCGAGAAATCAAAGATGTAACCAACGATTGCTGAGCCAAGTTTAGGGTTTTCTCAAAACCCAAAGATGTTTGAACTGAAGAGTTTGATCATGGCTCAGATTGAACGCTGGCGGCAGGCCTAACACATGCAAGTCGAGCGGTAGAGAGGTGCTTGCACCTCTTGAGAGCGGCGGACGGGTGAGTAATGCCTAGGAATCTGCCTGGTAGTGGGGGATAACGTTCGGAAACGGACGCTAATACCGCATACGTCCTACGGGAGAAAGCAGGGGACCTTCGGGCCTTGCGCTATCAGATGAGCCTAGGTCGGATTAGCTAGTTGGTGAGGTAATGGCTCACCAAGGCGACGATCCGTAACTGGTCTGAGAGGATGATCAGTCACACTGGAACTGAGACACGGTCCAGACTCCTACGGGAGGCAGCAGTGGGGAATATTGGACAATGGGCGAAAGCCTGATCCAGCCATGCCGCGTGTGTGAAGAAGGTCTTCGGATTGTAAAGCACTTTAAGTTGGGAGGAAGGGCCGTTACCTAATACGTGATGGTTTTGACGTTACCGACAGAATAAGCACCGGCTAACTCTGTGCCAGCAGCCGCGGTAATACAGAGGGTGCAAGCGTTAATCGGAATTACTGGGCGTAAAGCGCGCGTAGGTGGTTCGTTAAGTTGGATGTGAAAGCCCCGGGCTCAACCTGGGAACTGCATTCAAAACTGTCGAGCTAGAGTATGGTAGAGGGTGGTGGAATTTCCTGTGTAGCGGTGAAATGCGTAGATATAGGAAGGAACACCAGTGGCGAAGGCGACCACCTGGACTGATACTGACACTGAGGTGCGAAAGCGTGGGGAGCAAACAGGATTAGATACCCTGGTAGTCCACGCCGTAAACGATGTCAACTAGCCGTTGGGAGCCTTGAGCTCTTAGTGGCGCAGCTAACGCATTAAGTTGACCGCCTGGGGAGTACGGCCGCAAGGTTAAAACTCAAATGAATTGACGGGGGCCCGCACAAGCGGTGGAGCATGTGGTTTAATTCGAAGCAACGCGAAGAACCTTACCAGGCCTTGACATCCAATGAACTTTCCAGAGATGGATTGGTGCCTTCGGGAGCATTGAGACAGGTGCTGCATGGCTGTCGTCAGCTCGTGTCGTGAGATGTTGGGTTAAGTCCCGTAACGAGCGCAACCCTTGTCCTTAGTTACCAGCACGTTAAGGTGGGCACTCTAAGGAGACTGCCGGTGACAAACCGGAGGAAGGTGGGGATGACGTCAAGTCATCATGGCCCTTACGGCCTGGGCTACACACGTGCTACAATGGTCGGTACAGAGGGTTGCCAAGCCGCGAGGTGGAGCTAATCCCATAAAACCGATCGTAGTCCGGATCGCAGTCTGCAACTCGACTGCGTGAAGTCGGAATCGCTAGTAATCGCGAATCAGAATGTCGCGGTGAATACGTTCCCGGGCCTTGTACACACCGCCCGTCACACCATGGGAGTGGGTTGCACCAGAAGTAGCTAGTCTAACCTTCGGGGGGACGGTTACCACGGTGTGATTCATGACTGGGGTGAAGTCGTAACAAGGTAGCCGTAGGGGAACCTGCGGCTGGATCACCTCCTTAATCGACGACAGCAGCTGCTCCATGAGCTCCCACACGAATTGCTTGATTCATTGAAGAAGACGATTAGAAGCAGCCGTTAGAGGTTGTAGCTCAGTTGGTTAGAGTGCACCCCACGCTTTGAGGTAAAGAGCAGGGTGAGGTCGGCCTGGTAGCTCGAAATTGGGTCTGTAGCTCAGTTGGTTAGAGCGCACCCCTGATAAGGGTGAGGTCGGCAGTTCGAATCTGCCCAGACCCACCAATTTTGTGTGGGAACGCCTGTAGAAATACGGGGCCATAGCTCAGCTGGGAGAGCGCCTGCCTTGCACGCAGGAGGTCAGCGGTTCGATCCCGCTTGGCTCCACCACTAACTGCTTCTGCTGCTGAAAGCTTAGAAATGAGCATTCCATCGACGATGGTGAGTGTTGATTTCTAGTCTTTTGATTAGATCGTTCTTTAAAAATTTGGGTATGTGATAGAAAGATAGACTGGATGGCACTTTCACTGGTGTTGTTCAGGCTAAGGTAAAATTTGTGAGTTCTCGTAATTGAGAAATTCGAATTTTCGGCGAATGTCGTCTTCACAGTATAACCAGATTGCTTGGGGTTATATGGTCAAGTGAAGAAGCGCATACGGTGGATGCCTTGGCAGTCAGAGGCGATGAAAGACGTGGTAGCCTGCGAAAAGCTTCGGGGAGTCGGCAAACAGACTGTGATCCGGAGATGTCTGAATGGGGGAACCCAGCCATCACAAGATGGTTATCTTGTACTGAATACATAGGTGCAAGAGGCGAACCAGGGGAACTGAAACATCTAAGTACCCTGAGGAAAAGAAATCAACCGAGATTCCCTTAGTAGTGGCGAGCGAACGGGGACTAGCCCTTAAGCTTCTTTGATTTTAGCGGAACGCTCTGGAAAGTGCGGCCATAGTGGGTGATAGCCCTGTACGCGAAAGATCTTAGCAGTGAAATCGAGTAGGACGGAGCACGAGAAACTTTGTCTGAATATGGGGGGACCATCCTCCAAGGCTAAATACTACTGACTGACCGATAGTGAACCAGTACCGTGAGGGAAAGGCGAAAAGAACCCCGGAGAGGGGAGTGAAATAGATCCTGAAACCGTATGCGTACAAGCAGTGGGAGCCCACTTTGTTGGGTGACTGCGTACCTTTTGTATAATGGGTCAGCGACTTATTTTCAGTGGCGAGCTTAACCGAATAGGGGAGGCGTAGCGAAAGCGAGTCTTAATAGGGCGTCTAGTCGCTGGGAATAGACCCGAAACCGGGCGATCTATCCATGGGCAGGTTGAAGGTTAGGTAACACTGACTGGAGGACCGAACCGACTACCGTTGAAAAGTTAGCGGATGACCTGTGGATCGGAGTGAAAGGCTAATCAAGCTCGGAGATAGCTGGTTCTCCTCGAAAGCTATTTAGGTAGCGCCTCATGTATCACTGTAGGGGGTAGAGCACTGTTTCGGCTAGGGGGTCATCCCGACTTACCAAACCGATGCAAACTCCGAATACCTACAAGTGCCGAGCATGGGAGACACACGGCGGGTGCTAACGTCCGTCGTGAAAAGGGAAACAACCCAGACCGTCAGCTAAGGTCCCAAAGTTATGGTTAAGTGGGAAACGATGTGGGAAGGCTTAGACAGCTAGGAGGTTGGCTTAGAAGCAGCCACCCTTTAAAGAAAGCGTAATAGCTCACTAGTCGAGTCGGCCTGCGCGGAAGATGTAACGGGGCTCAAACCATACACCGAAGCTACGGGTATCACGTAAGTGATGCGGTAGAGGAGCGTTCTGTAAGCCTGTGAAGGTGAGTTGAGAAGCTTGCTGGAGGTATCAGAAGTGCGAATGCTGACATGAGTAACGACAATGGGTGTGAAAAACACCCACGCCGAAAGACCAAGGTTTCCTGCGCAACGTTAATCGACGCAGGGTTAGTCGGTCCCTAAGGCGAGGCTGAAAAGCGTAGTCGATGGAAAACAGGTTAATATTCCTGTACTTCTGGTTATTGCGATGGAGGGACGGAGAAGGCTAGGCCAGCTTGGCGTTGGTTGTCCAAGTTTAAGGTGGTAGGCTGGAATCTTAGGTAAATCCGGGATTCCAAGGCCGAGAGCTGATGACGAGTTACCCTCTGGGTGACGAAGTGGTTGATGCCATGCTTCCAAGAAAAGCTTCTAAGCTTCAGGTAACCAGGAACCGTACCCCAAACCGACACAGGTGGTTGGGTAGAGAATACCAAGGCGCTTGAGAGAACTCGGGTGAAGGAACTAGGCAAAATGGCACCGTAACTTCGGGAGAAGGTGCGCCGGTGAGGGTGAAGCACTTGCTGCGTAAGCCCACGCCGGTCGAAGATACCAGGCCGCTGCGACTGTTTATTAAAAACACAGCACTCTGCAAACACGAAAGTGGACGTATAGGGTGTGACGCCTGCCCGGTGCCGGAAGGTTAATTGATGGGGTTAGCTAACGCGAAGCTCTTGATCGAAGCCCCGGTAAACGGCGGCCGTAACTATAACGGTCCTAAGGTAGCGAAATTCCTTGTCGGGTAAGTTCCGACCTGCACGAATGGCGTAACGATGGCGGCGCTGTCTCCACCCGAGACTCAGTGAAATTGAAATCGCTGTGAAGATGCAGTGTATCCGCGGCTAGACGGAAAGACCCCGTGAACCTTTACTATAGCTTTGCACTGGACTTTGAATTTGCTTGTGTAGGATAGGTGGGAGGCTTTGAAGCGTGGACGCCAGTCTGCGTGGAGCCATCCTTGAAATACCACCCTGGCAACTTTGAGGTTCTAACTCAGGTCCGTTATCCGGATCGAGGACAGTGTATGGTGGGTAGTTTGACTGGGGCGGTCTCCTCCTAAAGAGTAACGGAGGAGTACGAAGGTGCGCTCAGACCGGTCGGAAATCGGTCGTAGAGTATAAAGGCAAAAGCGCGCTTGACTGCGAGACAGACACGTCGAGCAGGTACGAAAGTAGGTCTTAGTGATCCGGTGGTTCTGTATGGAAGGGCCATCGCTCAACGGATAAAAGGTACTCCGGGGATAACAGGCTGATACCGCCCAAGAGTTCATATCGACGGCGGTGTTTGGCACCTCGATGTCGGCTCATCACATCCTGGGGCTGAAGCCGGTCCCAAGGGTATGGCTGTTCGCCATTTAAAGTGGTACGCGAGCTGGGTTTAGAACGTCGTGAGACAGTTCGGTCCCTATCTGCCGTGGACGTTTGAGATTTGAGAGGGGCTGCTCCTAGTACGAGAGGACCGGAGTGGACGAACCTCTGGTGTTCCGGTTGTCACGCCAGTGGCATTGCCGGGTAGCTATGTTCGGAAAAGATAACCGCTGAAAGCATCTAAGCGGGAAACTTGCCTCAAGATGAGATCTCACTGGAGCCTTGAGCTCCCTGAAGGGCCGTCGAAGACTACGACGTTGATAGGCAGGGTGTGTAAGCGCTGTGAGGCGTTGAGCTAACCTGTACTAATTGCCCGTGAGGCTTGACCATATAACACCCAAGCAATTTGCTGACCCGAAAGGGCACCAGATTGCGGTGTGTGAAGACGAAGTGAACCGAAAGTTCGACTGACGCACAAAACACCGACTGTCACATACCCAATTTGCTGAAGCGAGGCCAACCGGTCGCGACTCAGTACCCGAATTTCTTGACGACCATAGAGCGTTGGAACCACCTGATCCCATCCCGAACTCAGCAGTGAAACGATGCATCGCCGATGGTAGTGTGGGGTTTCCCCATGTGAGAGTAGGTCATCGTCAAGATTAAATTCCGAAACCCCTATCTGCTGATGCAGGTAGGGGTTTTGTTTTTGGCCGCAGGAAGGGTTCCGCTGTGTTTCTATGCAACAGTCTTGTGCATGGCTATCATGCGGGCCTCATTGTCAGGGCGCAGTTCGCATGCTCACGTTGCTAAAACTTCTGAAGGATGGCCGCTTTCATTCGGGGCAGGCGCTAGGTGCTGCGCTGGGTGTCAGTCGTAGTGCTGTGTGGAAGCAACTACAGCACCTGGAGGCAGAGCTGGGCCTTTCTGTTCATAAGGTCAGGGGCAGGGGGTATCAGTTAGCCAAGCCATTACTGCTTTTGGATGCGGCTGAGATTGATGCCAAAGAATCTTGCGAATGGCCTGTTCATATATTCGATTCCATCGACTCCACCAATGCAGAGGCGTTGCGCTCCATCGAGCGCGGGGTGGCGGCGCCGTTCCTGGTTTTGGCTGAGCGGCAGACTGCTGGTCGCGGTCGTCGCGGTCGAAAGTGGGTCAGTCCTTTTGCAGAAAATCTCTATTACAGCCTGGTGCTGCGCATTGACGGCGGCATGCGACAAATAGAGGGGTTGAGTCTCGTCGTGGGGCTGGCTGTGTTGCATGCCTTGCACGATATGGGGATTCTGCAGGCGGGGCTGAAATGGCCTAACGATGTTCTGGTCGGCGATAGAAAGATTGCGGGCATATTGCTCGAGTTGGTGGGGGATCCGGCCGATGTCTGCCATGTTGTCCTGGGGGTCGGGGTCAATGTCAATATGCAGGCCAGCGATGAGGTTGATCAGCAATGGACGTCGATGAATCTTGAGGTGGGCAGGTGTTTTGATCGGAATGAGCTGGTGGCGCGCTTGGGGGCGAATCTCCAGCAATATCTGAAGCTTCACCAGGCATCCGGATTTTCCGCAATACAGCCAGAGTGGGAGCGACATCATTTGTGGCAGGGGCGGGCGGTATCATTGATTGCGGGAGTCAATCAAATCGATGGTGTTGTGCTGGGTATCGATCACCAGGGCGCGCTGCGTTTGAAGGTGGATGGCGTGGAAAGAAATTTCAGTGGTGGTGAGCTCAGTTTGAGGTTGCGTGATGATTCTTGAGCTCGATTGCGGTAATAGCTTTATCAAGTGGCGTGTACTTGGCTCTGACGGTGTCACGCCGGTTGACGGAGGGGTGGTCGGTTCGGATAGCGATCTACTGGTTTGTTTGAGCGATGCCGGGAGGTTTCAGCTCAAGAAATGTCGTCTTGTCAGTGTGCGCACCCAGGAGGAAACCGAGTCTCTGGTTTCTTCGTTAGTTGATGCATTCGGGGTATCCGTGGCGCGAGCGATACCGATCCGTGAAATGGCCGGTGTGCGCAATGGTTATGAGGATTACGAGCGGCTGGGGCTGGACCGATGGTTGGCCCTGCTTGGAGGGTTTCACCTGGCATCGGGAGCCTGTCTGGTCCTCGATTTTGGTACCGCTGTTACAGCCGATTTCGTGGCGCCAGATGGTGAGCATCTCGGAGGCTTCATTTGTCCGGGCATGCCTTTGATGCGCAGCCAGTTGCGCACCCATACCCGACGGATTCGCTATGACGATATGGCTGCTGAGCGTGCCCATGAGAGTCTTGCTCCGGGGCGGGCCACCGTCGAGGCCGTGGAGCGTGGTTGCATGTTGATGCTCAGGGGGTTCGTCATGACTCAGCTTGAAATGGCGCGACAGTATTGGGGGGAGGATTTCGTTGTGTTTCTAACGGGAGGGGACGCTAATCTGGTTTCCGGTATTGTCCCTGACGCCAGGGTGGTGCCTGACCTGGTTTTTGTCGGCTTGGCGATGGCCTGTCCTTTGTCTTGAGGTTCCTATGCGGTGGCTGTTCCTGTTATTGCTGGTCTTGAATGTTTTCTATTACGTCTGGCATCAGCAGGAGGCTCCGCTTCGAGCCAAGGATGTCACTCCGCTGAGTTTGTACCGCGGCTCGCAGCAGGACATTCACCTTTTGAGCGAGACGGCAGATGCGCTTGCCAGGCGCGACTCGGGTAAGCCCGGTGAGGCGCAAAAGACATGTGTTTATCTGGGTGGTTTTACTCGTGCGGAAACGAACAGGCAGTTGGAGCAGAAACTGACAACGCTGGGTGTTGTGGCTCGTGCCACTGCTGCTGGGTCGCCTGAGGCCGGGTTCTGGGTCCAGGTTCTGCCAGAAAGTGCCGGGAAGGTGAATGAAACGCTCATTCAAAACCTTTCTAAAGAATTCAATGAGTTAAAACATAAAATAATGCCTTGTGAGGGGGTTGCACCCACGGGGTAGTTTGCATAGAATGGCGCCCGCTTCGCAGCGAAGACCTTTAACGGTTAACGATGCGGAGCGTAGTCAACGCAGCTAAGCTCAGGTTTTTAATGAGAAAATGCTTGACAGAAGGCTGGCATGATATAGAATGCCGGCTCGCTTAGGAGGGGTTCCCGAGCGGCCAAAGGGATCAGACTGTAAATCTGACGTCTACGACTTCGAAGGTTCGAATCCTTCCCCCTCCACCAGTTTTAGCGTGAGCTGCAAGCTCCGCGGGTATAGTTTAGTGGTAGAACCTCAGCCTTCCAAGCTGATGATGCGGGTTCGATTCCCGCTACCCGCTCCAAGTTTGCAGGTTGTGCGAAGTGTTTTGCTCTTGTAGCTCAGTTGGTAGAGCACACCCTTGGTAAGGGTGAGGTCAGCGGTTCAAATCCGCTCAAGAGCTCCATATAACAAGGCAGATATGAAAATATCTGCCTTTGTTTTAATGGCTTATGTGACTTGCTAAATTCTTCTCCTAGGGGTGATTTCGATGGCTAAGGAAAAGTTCGAACGTAACAAGCCGCACGTCAACGTCGGTACCATCGGTCACGTCGACCACGGTAAAACCACGCTGACCGCTGCTCTGACCCGCGTCTGCTCCGAAGTTTTCGGTTCGGCCAAGGTTGACTTCGACAAGATCGACAGCGCCCCGGAAGAGAAAGCTCGTGGTATCACCATCAACACCGCTCACGTTGAATACGATTCGGCCGTGCGTCACTACGCACACGTTGACTGCCCAGGTCACGCCGACTACGTAAAAAACATGATCACCGGTGCTGCCCAGATGGACGGCGCGATCCTGGTTTGCTCGGCCGCCGATGGTCCGATGCCACAAACCCGTGAGCACATTCTGCTGTCCCGTCAGGTAGGCGTTCCGTACATCGTTGTCTTCCTGAACAAGGCTGACATGGTTGATGACGCTGAGCTGCTGGAACTGGTTGAGATGGAAGTGCGCGACCTGTTGAGCACTTACGACTTCCCAGGTGATGACACTCCAATCATCATCGGTTCGGCTCTGATGGCTCTGAACGGCCAAGACGACAACGAAATGGGCACCTCTGCTGTCAAGAAGCTGGTGGAAACTCTGGACAGCTACATCCCAGAGCCAGAGCGCGCTATCGACAAGCCGTTCCTGATGCCAATCGAAGACGTATTCTCGATCTCCGGTCGCGGTACTGTTGTGACCGGTCGTGTTGAGCGTGGCATCGTCCGTATCCAGGAAGAAGTTGAGATCGTCGGTCTGCGCGACACTCAGAAAACTACCTGCACCGGCGTTGAAATGTTCCGCAAGCTGCTCGACGAAGGTCGTGCTGGCGAGAACTGCGGCGTACTGCTGCGCGGCACCAAGCGTGACGACGTTGAGCGTGGCCAGGTTCTGGTCAAGCCAGGCACCGTCAAGCCGCACACCAAGTTCGTTGCAGAAGTCTACGTTCTGAGCAAGGAAGAAGGCGGTCGTCATACTCCGTTCTTCAAAGGCTACCGTCCACAGTTCTACTTCCGTACTACTGACGTGACTGGTAACTGCGAGCTGCCAGAAGGCGTTGAAATGGTAATGCCAGGTGACAACATCCAGATGACTGTCACTCTGATCAAAACCATCGCGATGGAAGACGGTCTGCGTTTCGCTATCCGTGAAGGCGGTCGTACCGTCGGCGCCGGCGTCGTAGCCAAGGTTATCGAGTAAATAGTTGTAATGTCTTTTTCGGGCCGGCATAATGGTCGGCCTGATTTTGTTTTAGGTCAGTAGCTCAATTGGCAGAGCGACGGTCTCCAAAACCGTAGGTTGGGGGTTCGATTCCCTCCTGACCTGCCAGATTCACTCAGTGTGTCTGGCTTTCTTTTCACAGGATCTTCATAGATGACTCCTAAAGCTGAAGCTCAAGGCTCTCGCTTCGATCTGCTCAAGTGGCTAGTGGTAGTCGCTTTGGTGGTTGTTGGCGTTGTTGGCAATCAGTATTTTTCTGCTTCGCCGATCCTGTACCGTGTACTTGCATTGCTTGCTATCGCTGCTGTTGCTGCCTTTGTAGGCCTGCAGACAGCCAAGGGCAAGTCTTTCTTTGTACTCGCTAAGGAAGCTCGCACCGAGATCCGTAAAGTCGTATGGCCGACTCGTCAAGAAACCACGCAGACCACGCTGATCGTTGTGGCTGTCGTTCTGGTTATGGCGTTGCTGTTGTGGGGGCTTGATTCCCTGCTCGGTTGGCTTGTTTCCTTGATTGTTGGCTAAGGGTGTCCCGTGGCTAAGCGTTGGTACGTTGTGCATGCTTACTCGGGTTACGAGAAGCATGTTATGCGCTCGCTGATAGAGCGTGTGAAGCTGGCTGGCATGGAAGATGGCTTTGGCGAGATTCTGGTTCCCACTGAAGAAGTGGTTGAAATGCGTAATGGCCAGAAGCGCAAAAGCGAGCGTAAGTTCTTCCCAGGTTACGTGCTGGTACAGATGGATATGAACGAAGGGACTTGGCACTTGGTCAAGGATACCCCCCGGGTGATGGGCTTCATCGGCGGTACTGCTGATAAGCCGGCACCAATCACGGATAAAGAAGCAGAAGCGATTCTGCGTCGTGTTGCTGATGGTAGCGACAAGCCGAAGCCGAAGACATTGTTTGAGCCAGGTGAGGTGGTACGCGTCACTGATGGTCCATTCGCTGATTTCAACGGCACGGTCGAAGAAGTTAACTACGAAAAGAGCCGGATCCAGGTCGCAGTGCTCATTTTCGGTCGCTCTACTCCGGTAGAGCTCGAGTTCAGTCAGGTCGAAAAGGTCTGATCGAACAGGCATCCCAACCCCGCAGCCCAAGGCTGTGGGGTTTTGTCGTCACTGGGATAAACGCGCAAGTAACCGGGGAGCCTTTCGAGGCGTTCGAACCCGTAATTGGAGTGCCTCATGGCCAAGAAGATTACCGCTTACATCAAGCTGCAAGTGAAGGCCGCTCAGGCTAACCCAAGCCCACCCGTTGGTCCTGCTCTGGGTCAGCACGGCGTGAACATCATGGAATTCTGCAAGGCTTTCAACGCCCGTACCCAGGGTCTTGAGCCAGGTCTGCCGACTCCAGTGATCATCACTGTCTACAGCGACCGTAGCTTCACTTTCGAAACAAAGAGCACCCCTGCTTCGGTTCTGCTGAAGAAGGCTGCAGGTTTGACCAGCGGCTCCGCTCGTCCAAACACCGTTAAGGTTGGCACCGTTACCCGTGCTCAGCTGGAAGAAATCGCGAAAACCAAAAACGCGGATCTGACTGCAGCTGATATGGATGCAGCCGTGCGTACTATCGCCGGTTCTGCTCGTAGCATGGGCCTTAACGTGGAGGGTGTGTAATGGCTAAGCTGACCAAGCGTCAAAAGGCTATCGCCGGCAAAATCGAAGCAGGCAAGGCCTACAATTTTGTAGACGCCGCAGCCCTGCTGGCTGAGCTGTCGACTGTCAAGTTCAGCGAGTCGTTCGACGTTGCTGTAAACCTGGGCGTTGACCCACGTAAATCCGACCAGGTCGTTCGTAGCGCTACCGTGCTGCCACACGGCACTGGCAAGACCGTTCGTGTCGCTGTTTTCACCCAGGGCCCAGCAGCTGAAGCTGCTCTGGCTGCTGGCGCTGATCGCGTAGGCATGGACGATCTGGCTGCTGAAATGAAAGGCGGCGACCTGAACTATGACGTAGTGATTGCATCCCCCGATGCCATGCGCGTTGTAGGTCAGTTGGGTCAGATTCTCGGTCCACGTGGCCTGATGCCTAACCCGAAAGTCGGCACCGTAACGCCAGACGTAGCTACCGCGGTCAAGAACGCCAAGGCTGGTCAGGTTCGTTATCGCACCGACAAAAACGGCATCATCCACACCTCCGTTGGCAAGATCGGTTTCGACGCCGTCAAGCTGAAGGAAAACGTTGAAGCCCTGATCGCTGATCTGAAGCGTATCAAGCCAGCTTCCTCGAAAGGTATCTACGTCAAGCGCGTTACCCTGAGCACCACCATGGGCCCAGGCCTGGTCATCGACCAGAGCTCGCTCGACGCGTAAGACACGGATTGGCGCAAGCAATTGCGCCAATTGAAAAATTGGGGTCCCTGCCTGGCGGGGGCTATCCAAGACCGTAGGCGACGCAAGTCTTAAACCAAAAGCCTACGCAGATGGTGCTCCCGGTTCCTTACCGAATCAGACACCAAAACGACATTCGGTTTCGATCGGATGAAACGGTAACAAGCAGGAGTTAAACCCGTGGCAATTAAACTCGAAGACAAGAAGGCCATCGTCGCTGAAGTCAACGAGGCTGCCAAAGTCGCTCTGTCCGCTGTCGTGGCTGATGCCCGTGGCGTAACAGTAGGCGCTATGACCGGACTCCGTAAAGAGGCCCGCGAAGCTGGTGTTTATGTACGTGTCGTACGTAACACCCTGCTGAAGCGCGCTGTTGAAGGCACTCAATATGACGTGCTCAACGACGCGTTCGTCGGCCCGACCCTGATTGCATTCTCGAAAGAACATCCGGGCGCTGCTGCCCGCATCTTCAAAGAGTTCGCAAAGGGTCAGGATAAGTTCGAGATCAAGGCAGCTGCGTTCGAGGGCAAGTTCCTCGCAGCTAACCAAATCGACGTACTGGCAACTCTGCCGACCCGTGACGAAGCAATTTCTCAGCTGATGAGCGTGATTCAAGGCGCTACCAGCAAATTGGCTCGTACTCTGGCGGCAATTCGCGATCAGAAAGAAGCCGCTGCAGCCTGAGGCTGAGCGTTTCCTCTCTCGCGTATTTTTGTTTATTTCGATGGCCGTGCCGGCTATCCCCCAATTCAGGAATTGAGTCATGTCTCTGACTAACGAACAAATCATCGAAGCAATCGGCGAAAAATCCGTAATGGAAATCGTTGAGCTGATCAAGGCAATGGAAGAGAAGTTCGGCGTTACCGCCGCTGCTGCTACCGTTGCTGCTGCTGGTCCAGCTGCTGTCGTTGAAGAGCAAACCGAATTCAACGTTGTTCTGACTTCCGCTGGCGAGAAGAAAGTCAACGTGATCAAGGCTGTTCGCGAACTGACCGGTCTGGGTCTGAAAGAAGCCAAGGAGAAGGTTGACACCGCTCCTCAGGTTATCGCTGAAGGCGTTTCGAAAGAAGCTGCTGAAGACGCGAAGAAGAAGCTGGAAGAAGCAGGCGCTTCCGTCGAAGTTAAGTAACTTCGACCTTGCGTCTCCAGCCCGAGCGTCAAGCGAAAGGCTGATGGCTGGTGGCTCTTGCCACCGGCCTTTTTCCGTTATTGGCAGCCGATTGGGTCGGTGCTGGTAACGAGCTGTAACCACCCGAGGCGGTGGCGCAAACCATGGGGTTTGCACGATTTTCTGGCTGCTCCCGTCGGGGGGAGCCAAACAAGCAGGTGACCAAGCTGGGGAACGCTGATGGCTTACTCATATACTGAGAAAAAACGTATCCGCAAGGACTTTAGCAAGTTGCCGGACGTCATGGATGTGCCGTACCTCCTGGCCATCCAGCTGGATTCGTATCGTGAATTCTTGCAAGCGGGAGCGACTAAAGATCAGTTGATCCGCGACGTGGGCCTGCATGCGGCCTTCAAATCCGTTTTCCCGATCATCAGCTACTCCGGCAATGCTGCGCTGGAGTACGTCGGTTATCGCCTGGGCGAACCGGCATTTGATGTCAAAGAATGCGTGTTGCGCGGTGTAACTTACGCCGTACCGTTGCGGGTAAAAGTGCGCCTGATCATTTTCGACAAAGAATCGTCGAACAAAGCGATCAAGGACATCAAAGAGCAAGAAGTCTACATGGGTGAAATCCCCCTGATGACTGAGAACGGTACCTTCGTAATCAACGGTACCGAGCGTGTAATCGTTTCCCAGCTGCACCGTTCTCCGGGCGTGTTCTTCGACCACGACCGTGGCAAGACGCACAGCTCCGGCAAACTGCTTTACTCCGCGCGCATCATTCCTTACCGCGGTTCCTGGCTGGACTTCGAGTTCGACCCGAAAGACTGCGTATTCGTGCGTATCGACCGTCGCCGCAAGCTGCCTGCATCGGTACTGCTGCGTGCGCTCGGCTACACCACTGAAGAAGTGCTGGACGCGTTCTACACCACCAACGTCTTCCACGTGCAGGGTGAAAACCTCAGCCTGGAACTGGTGCCTCAGCGCCTGCGTGGTGAGATCGCGGTCCTCGATATCCAGGACGACAAGGGCAAGGTTATTGTCGAGCAGGGTCGTCGTATCACTGCTCGCCACATCAACCAGCTGGAAAAGGCCGGGATCAAAGAGCTGCAGGTGCCGCTGGACTACGTCCTGGGTCGCACCACTGCCAAGGTCATCGTGCATCCGGCCACCGGCGAAATCCTCGCAGAGTGCAACACCGAGCTGAGCACCGAGATCCTGGCGAAAATCGTCAAGGCCCAGGTCGTTCGGATCGAAACTCTGTACACCAACGATATCGATTGCGGTCCGTTCATTTCCGATACGTTGAAGATCGACTCCACCAGCAACCAACTGGAAGCGCTGGTCGAGATCTATCGCATGATGCGTCCTGGCGAGCCGCCAACCAAGGATGCCGCCGAAACCCTGTTCAACAACCTGTTCTTCAGTCCTGAGCGCTATGACCTGTCTGCGGTCGGCCGGATGAAGTTCAACCGTCGTATCGGTCGTACCGAGATCGAAGGTTCGGGCGTACTGAACAAGGACGACATCGTTGCAGTGCTGAAGACCCTGGTCGACATCCGTAACGGCAAGGGCATCGTCGATGACATCGACCACCTGGGTAACCGTCGTGTTCGCTGCGTAGGCGAAATGGCCGAGAACCAGTTCCGTGTTGGCTTGGTGCGTGTAGAGCGCGCGGTCAAGGAACGTCTGTCGATGGCTGAAAGCGAAGGCCTGATGCCGCAAGACCTGATCAACGCCAAGCCGGTTGCAGCGGCGGTGAAAGAGTTCTTCGGTTCCAGCCAGCTGTCCCAGTTCATGGACCAGAACAACCCGCTGTCCGAGATCACCCACAAGCGTCGTGTCTCCGCACTCGGCCCAGGTGGTCTGACCCGTGAGCGTGCAGGCTTCGAAGTTCGTGACGTACACCCGACCCACTACGGTCGTGTCTGCCCGATCGAAACGCCGGAAGGTCCGAACATCGGTCTGATCAACTCCCTGGCCGCCTATGCGCGCACCAACCAGTACGGCTTCCTCGAGAGCCCTTACCGTGTGGTGAAAGACGCTCTGGTCACCGACGAGATCGTATTCCTGTCCGCCATTGAAGAGGCCGATCACGTGATCGCCCAGGCTTCGGCCACGATGAACGACAAGAAAGTCCTGATCGACGAGCTGGTAGCTGTTCGTCACCTGAACGAGTTCACCGTCAAGGCGCCGGAAGACGTCACCCTGATGGACGTATCGCCCAAGCAGGTTGTTTCGGTCGCCGCGTCGCTGATCCCGTTCCTCGAGCACGACGACGCCAACCGTGCGTTGATGGGTTCGAACATGCAGCGTCAGGCTGTACCGACCCTGCGTGCCGACAAGCCGCTGGTAGGTACCGGCATGGAGCGCAACGTTGCCCGTGACTCCGGCGTTTGCGTCGTTGCTCGTCGTGGCGGCGTGATCGACTCTGTCGATGCCAGCCGTATCGTGGTTCGTGTTGCTGATGACGAAGTTGAGCCGGGCGAAGCCGGTGTCGACATCTACAACCTGACCAAATACACCCGCTCGAACCAGAACACCTGCATCAACCAGCGTCCGCTGGTGAGCAAGGGTGATCGGGTACAGCGCAGCGACATCATGGCCGACGGCCCGTCCACCGATATGGGTGAACTGGCACTGGGTCAGAACATGCGCATCGCGTTCATGGCGTGGAACGGCTTCAACTTCGAAGACTCCATCTGCCTGTCCGAGCGTGTGGTCCAGGAAGACCGTTTCACCACGATCCACATCCAGGAACTGACCTGCGTGGCCCGTGACACCAAGCTTGGCCCAGAGGAAATCACTGCGGACATCCCGAACGTGGGTGAAGCTGCACTGAACAAGCTGGACGAAGCCGGTATCGTTTATGTGGGTGCCGAAGTAGGCGCTGGCGACATCCTGGTCGGCAAGGTCACCCCGAAAGGCGAGACCCAGCTGACTCCGGAAGAAAAACTGCTGCGTGCCATCTTCGGTGAGAAGGCCAGCGACGTTAAGGACACTTCCCTGCGCGTGCCTACCGGCACCAAGGGTACTGTCATCGACGTACAGGTCTTCACTCGTGACGGCGTTGAGCGTGATGCGCGTGCACTGTCCATCGAGAAGACTCAGCTCGACGAGATCCGCAAGGACCTGAACGAAGAGTTCCGTATCGTTGAAGGCGCAACTTTCGAACGTCTGCGCGCAGCGCTGGTTGGCCACAAGGCCGAAGGCGGCGCCGGCCTGAAGAAAGGTCAGGAAATCACCGACGAAGTCCTCGACGGTCTTGAGCATGGCCAGTGGTTCAAACTGCGCATGGCTGAGGACGCGTTGAACGAGCAGCTCGAGAAAGCTCAGGCCTATATCGTTGATCGCCGTCGTCTGCTGGACGACAAGTTCGAAGACAAGAAGCGCAAGCTGCAGCAGGGCGATGACCTGGCTCCGGGCGTACTGAAGATCGTCAAGGTCTACCTGGCAATCCGTCGTCGCATCCAGCCGGGCGACAAGATGGCCGGTCGTCACGGTAACAAGGGTGTGGTCTCCGTGATCATGCCGGTTGAAGACATGCCGCACGATGCCAACGGCACCCCGGTCGACGTCGTTCTCAACCCGCTGGGCGTACCTTCGCGTATGAACGTCGGTCAGATCCTTGAAACCCACCTGGGCCTCGCGGCCAAGGGCCTGGGCGAGAAGATCAACCGCATGCTCGAAGAGCAGCGCAAGGTCGCTGACCTGCGCAAGTTCCTGCACGAGATCTACAACGAGATCGGCGGTCGTAACGAAGAGCTCGACAGCTTCTCCGACCAGGAAATCCTGGATCTGGCGAAGAACCTCAAGGGCGGCGTTCCAATGGCCACTCCGGTGTTCGACGGTGCCAAGGAAGTTGAAATCAAGGCCATGCTGAAACTGGCGGACCTGCCAGAAAGCGGCCAGATGCAGCTGTTCGATGGTCGTACCGGCAACAAGTTCGAGCGCCCGGTTACCGTTGGCTACATGTACATGCTGAAGCTGAACCACTTGGTGGACGACAAGATGCACGCTCGTTCTACCGGTTCTTACAGCCTGGTTACCCAGCAACCGCTGGGTGGTAAGGCGCAGTTCGGTGGTCAGCGTTTCGGGGAGATGGAGGTCTGGGCACTGGAAGCGTACGGTGCTGCATACACTCTGCAAGAAATGCTCACAGTGAAGTCGGACGATGTGAACGGCCGGACCAAGATGTACAAGAACATCGTGGACGGCGATCACCGTATGGAGCCGGGCATGCCCGAGTCCTTCAACGTGTTGATCAAGGAAATTCGTTCCCTCGGCATCGATATCGATCTGGAAACCGAATAACACGTGACGCGAATCGAGAGCGGGGCTGTCTTGCCCGCTCTCTGCTCCGCCAGGAGGAAAGGCCTTGAAAGACCTACTGAATTTGCTGAAAAACCAGGGTCAAGTCGAAGAGTTCGACGCCATCCGTATCGGATTGGCCTCGCCTGAGATGATCCGTTCGTGGTCGTTCGGTGAAGTTAAAAAGCCGGAAACCATCAACTACCGTACGTTCAAACCTGAGCGTGACGGCCTGTTCTGCGCCAAGATCTTTGGCCCGGTAAAGGATTACGAGTGCCTGTGCGGTAAGTACAAGCGCTTGAAGCATCGCGGCGTGATCTGCGAGAAGTGCGGCGTTGAAGTTGCACTGGCCAAAGTTCGTCGTGAGCGCATGGCGCACATCGAGCTGGCGTCGCCGGTTGCCCACATCTGGTTCCTGAAATCGCTGCCGTCCCGTATCGGCCTGCTGATGGACATGACCCTGCGTGATATCGAACGTGTTCTCTACTTCGAGAGCTATGTCGTTATCGATCCAGGCATGACCACCCTTGAAAAAGGCCAGTTGCTGAACGACGAGCAGTATTTCGAAGCGCTGGAAGAGTTCGGCGACGATTTCGATGCCCGCATGGGTGCCGAAGCTGTCCGCGAACTGCTGCACGCGATCGACCTGGAGCACGAGATCGGCCGTCTGCGCGAAGAAATTCCGCAAACCAACTCCGAAACCAAGATCAAGAAACTGTCCAAGCGTCTGAAGTTGATGGAAGCCTTCCAGGGCTCCGGCAACCTGCCAGAGTGGATGGTGCTGACCGTTCTGCCGGTTCTGCCGCCAGACCTGCGTCCATTGGTTCCGCTCGATGGCGGTCGTTTCGCGACTTCCGACCTCAACGATCTGTATCGTCGGGTGATCAACCGTAACAACCGCTTGAAGCGCCTGCTCGACCTGTCCGCTCCGGACATCATCGTGCGCAACGAAAAGCGTATGTTGCAGGAAGCGGTCGACGCATTGCTCGACAACGGTCGTCGTGGCCGCGCTATCACTGGTTCCAACAAGCGTCCTCTGAAATCCCTGGCTGACATGATCAAGGGTAAGCAGGGTCGTTTCCGTCAGAACTTGCTCGGTAAGCGTGTTGACTACTCCGGTCGTTCGGTAATTACCGTAGGCCCGACCCTGCGTCTGCACCAGTGCGGCCTGCCTAAGAAAATGGCTCTGGAACTGTTCAAGCCGTTCATCTTCGGCAAGCTGGAAATGCGTGGTCTGGCGACCACCATCAAGGCCGCCAAGAAGATGGTCGAGCGCGAGCTGCCAGAGGTCTGGGACGTTCTCGCCGAAGTGATTCGCGAACACCCAGTGCTGCTCAACCGTGCACCGACCCTTCACCGTCTGGGCATCCAGGCGTTTGAACCGGTACTGATCGAAGGTAAGGCTATCCAGCTGCACCCGCTGGTCTGTGCTGCTTACAACGCCGACTTCGACGGTGACCAGATGGCCGTGCACGTGCCGCTGACGCTGGAAGCCCAGCTCGAAGCGCGCGCGTTGATGATGTCTACCAACAACATCCTGTCGCCAGCCAACGGTGAGCCGATCATCGTTCCGTCGCAGGACGTTGTATTGGGTCTGTACTACATGACTCGTGAAGCGATCAACGCCAAGGGCGAAGGTCGTGTGTTCGCGGATCTGCAGGAAGTTGACCGTGTGTTCCGTGCCGGCGAAGCCGCACTGCACGCCAAGGTCAAGGTGCGGATCAACGAAACCGTGAACGATCGTGATGGCAACAGCGTGACCAACACCCGTATCGTCGACACTACTGTCGGCCGTGCGCTGTTGTTCCAGGTGGTGCCTAAGGGCCTGTCCTTCGACGTCGTCAACCTGCCGATGAAGAAAAAGGCGATCTCCAAGCTGATCAACCAGTGCTACCGCGTGGTGGGTCTGAAAGAGACTGTGATCTTCGCTGACCAGCTGATGTACACCGGTTTTGCCTATTCGACCATTTCCGGCGTTTCCATCGGTGTTAACGACTTCGTTATCCCGGATGAAAAAGCCCGCATCATCGGTACTGCTACCGAGGAAGTGAAAGAGATCGAAAGTCAGTACGCCTCCGGCCTGGTAACCCAGGGCGAGAAGTACAACAAGGTGATCGACCTCTGGTCCAAGGCGAACGACGAAGTTTCCAAGGCGATGATGGCCAACCTCTCGAAAGAGAAAGTCATCGACCGTCATGGCGACGAAGTCGACCAGGAATCCTTCAACTCGATGTACATGATGGCCGACTCGGGCGCACGGGGTTCTGCTGCGCAGATCCGTCAGCTCGCCGGTATGCGTGGCCTGATGGCCAAGCCGGACGGCTCCATCATCGAGACCCCGATTACTGCGAACTTCCGTGAAGGTTTGAGCGTACTCCAGTACTTCATCTCCACGCACGGTGCTCGTAAGGGTCTTGCGGATACCGCGTTGAAAACGGCGAACTCCGGTTACCTGACTCGTCGTCTGGTGGACGTGGCGCAGGATCTGGTCGTGACCGAGATCGATTGCGGCACCGAACACGGCCTGCTGATGACACCGCACATTGAAGGCGGTGACGTTGTCGAGCCGCTGGGTGAGCGCGTACTGGGCCGTGTCATTGCCCGTGACGTCTTCAAGCCGGGTACCGAGGACGTCATCGTTCCTGCTGGCACCCTGGTCGACGAGAAGTGGGTCGAGTTCATCGAGCTCAACAGCATCGACGAAGTGATCGTACGTTCGCCGATCAGCTGCGAAACCCGCTACGGCATCTGCGCCAAGTGCTACGGTCGCGACCTGGCTCGTGGTCACCAGGTGAACATCGGTGAAGCGGTCGGCGTTATCGCTGCCCAGTCCATCGGTGAGCCGGGTACCCAGCTGACGATGCGTACGTTCCACATCGGTGGTGCGGCAAGCCGGACCTCCGCAGCCGACAGCGTTCAGGTGAAGAATGGCGGTACTGTCCGTCTGCACAACCTGAAGCACGTTGAACGCGTGGACGGTCACCTGGTGGCTGTGTCCCGTTCCGGTGAGCTGGCGATCGCGGACGACTTCGGTCGTGAGCGCGAGCGTTACAAGCTGCCTTACGGTGCTGTGATTTCGGTGAAGGAAGGTGACAAGGTCGAAGCTGGCGCAATCGTCGCCAAGTGGGACCCGCACACTCACCCGATCGTCACCGAGATGAAAGGTACCGTGACCTACGTGGGCATGGAAGAAGGCATCACGATCAAGCGTCAGACCGACGAATTGACCGGTATGACCAACATTGAAGTACTCGACGCCAAAGATCGTCCAGCTGCCGGCAAGGACATCCGTCCAGCCGTGAAGATGGTCGACGACAACGGCAAGGACCTGTTGCTGCCAGGCACTGACGTAATCGCTCAGTACTTCCTGCCAGCCAACGCCCTGGTCGGTGTAGCGGACGGTGCGCGGATCGCGATCGGTGATGTTATCGCTCGTATCCCGCAAGAAACTTCGAAGACTCGCGACATCACCGGTGGTCTGCCGCGTGTTGCCGACCTGTTCGAAGCCCGTCGTCCGAAAGAAGCGTCGATTCTGGCTGAAGTCAGCGGCACCATCGCGTTCGGTAAAGAGACCAAGGGCAAGCGCCGTCTGGTTATCACTCCGAACGACGGTAGCGATCCGTACGAAGAGCTGATTCCGAAGTGGCGTCACCTGAACGTCTTCGAAGGCGAACAGGTAAACCGCGGCGAAGTTATCTCCGACGGCCCGAGCGATCCACACGACATCCTGCGTCTGCTGGGTGTGAGTGCGCTGGCCAAGTACATCGTGAACGAGATCCAGGACGTTTACCGTCTGCAGGGCGTGAAGATCAACGATAAGCACATCGAGACCATCCTGCGTCAGATGCTGCGTAAAGTTGAGATCTCCGAGTCCGGCGATTCCAGCTTCATCAAGGGCGACCAGATGGAACTGACTCACGTACTGGTGGAGAACGAGCGTCTGAGCACGGAAGACAAGTTTGTCGCCAAGTTCACTCGCGTTCTGCTGGGTATCACCAAGGCGTCGTTGTCCACCGAATCGTTCATCTCGGCGGCTTCCTTCCAGGAAACCACCCGGGTGTTGACCGAAGCGGCAGTCACCGGCAAGCGCGATTACCTGCGCGGCCTGAAAGAAAACGTGGTCGTGGGTCGTCTGATCCCGGCCGGTACCGGTTTGGCCTATCACAGCGAGCGCAAGCGTCGCCGTGATGCAGACAAGCCGTTGCGCGTAAGCGCCAGTGAAGTGGAAGCTGCACTGACCGAAGCGTTGAACTCGAGCGGTAACTGAGTTCTGCGGTAATTAAGTGCCTGGCCCTGGTCGCCTCATTCGCCGGATCGAGACAAATTGTCGAGATCCGGCGAGCGAGGAGGTCGGGGCCTTGCCTTGACTGGGGACAAGATCCTCTTTAGACTCTTGATCCCCTAAATTTGGCGGGAATTCGTTCCTGCCATTTTGCTTTTCTTGTAAGACAATAGCGTCGCAAGACAACAGTGGAGCTAGTAGATGGCAACTATCAACCAGCTGGTACGTCAGCCGCGTAAGCGTATCGTCGAGAAATCCGACGTACCTGCGCTGCAGAACTGCCCGCAACGTCGTGGCGTATGCACCCGTGTGTATACCACCACGCCGAAAAAACCTAACTCGGCACTGCGTAAAGTATGCCGTGTGCGTCTGACCAACGGTTTCGAGGTTTCCTCGTACATCGGTGGTGAAGGCCACAACCTGCAAGAGCACAGCGTGGTACTGATCCGCGGCGGTCGTGTAAAAGACTTGCCAGGTGTTCGTTACCACACCGTTCGCGGCTCCTTGGATACCTCCGGCGTTAAAGGCCGTAACCAAGGTCGTTCGAAGTACGGTACCAAGCGTCCGAAGTAATCGGCCGTTTTGCAGTTTTTCATTTTTATTGAGTCGATAAGAGTAAGGTCGGGCACGCGTTTGCTGTCCCGGGCTAACCTGAAGACCGCTTGAGGGCTTATCATGCCAAGACGTCGCGTAGCAGCCAAACGTGAGATTCTGGACGATCCGAAATACGGAAGCCAGATTCTCGCCAAGTTCATGAACCACGTAATGGAAAGCGGCAAGAAAGCCGTTGCCGAACGTATCGTTTATGGCGCGCTGGAAAAAGTTAAAGAGCGTAAGAACTCCGATCCCCTGGAACTCTTCGAAAAAGCACTCGACGCCATCGCTCCGCTGGTCGAAGTGAAGTCGCGCCGCGTAGGCGGTGCTACCTACCAGGTTCCGGTTGAAGTTCGTCCGTCCCGTCGTAACGCTCTGGCCATGCGCTGGCTCGTAGACTTCGCCCGCAAGCGCGGCGAGAAGTCCATGGCTCTGCGTTTGGCTGGTGAGCTGCTGGACGCTGCTGAAGGTAAAGGTGCTGCAGTTAAGAAGCGTGAAGACGTGCACCGTATGGCTGAGGCCAACAAGGCTTTCTCGCACTACCGCTTCTAATTTTAGCGTCACTCAATTTGCGAGGGCTTTATGGCTCGTACAACCGATATTAAACGCTACCGTAACATTGGTATCGTTGCTCACGTGGATGCGGGTAAAACCACTACCACCGAGCGCGTCCTGTTCTACACGGGCGTAAACCACAAAATGGGCGAGGTGCATGATGGCGCCGCGACCATGGACTGGATGGTACAAGAGCAGGAGCGGGGTATTACCATTACCTCCGCTGCTACTACTGCTTTCTGGGAAGGCTCGAACAAGCAGTTCCCTAAGCACCGCTTCAACATCATCGATACCCCTGGCCACGTTGACTTCACCATTGAAGTAGAGCGTTCGCTGCGCGTACTCGACGGCGCTGTCGTTGTGTTCTGCGGTACTTCGGGCGTTGAGCCTCAGTCCGAAACCGTATGGCGTCAGGCCAACAAGTACGGTGTTCCGCGTCTTGTTTACGTAAACAAGATGGACCGTGCCGGTGCCAACTTCCTGCGTGTAATCGGTCAGATCAAGCAGCGTCTGGGTCACACCCCGGTGCCTATCCAGCTGGCTATCGGTTCCGAAGACAACTTCGAAGGTCAGATCGATCTGATGACCATGGAAGCTGTTCGTTGGAACGACGGCGACAAGGGTATGGCTGCCATTCGTGGTCCGATCCCGGCTGAGCTGCAAGAGCTGGCTGAAGAGTGGCGCAGCAACATGGTTGAGGCTGCGGCCGAAGCCAACGAAGAGCTGATGAACAAGTACCTGGAAGGCGAAGAGCTGTCGATCGAAGAGATCAAGGCCGCTCTGCGTCAGCGTACTATCGCTGGCGAAATCGTTCTGGCTGTTTGCGGTTCTTCCTTCAAGAACAAGGGTGTTCCCCTGGTTCTCGACGCCGTTATCGACTACCTGCCTGCACCGGTCGACATTCCAGCCATCAAGGGTTCCGACCCGGATGACGAGACTGTCGAAATGGAGCGTCATGCAGACGACAACGAGCCGTTCTCGGCTCTGGCGTTCAAGATCGCTACCGACCCATTCGTGGGTACCCTGACCTTTGCTCGCGTTTACTCGGGCGTGTTGAACTCCGGCGACGGCGTGATCAACTCGGTCAAGGGTAAGAAAGAGCGCGTGGGTCGTATGGTGCAGATGCACGCAAACACCCGCGAAGAGATCAAGGAAGTGCGCGCTGGCGACATCGCGGCCCTGATCGGCATGAAGGACGTCACCACTGGTGACACCCTGTGCTCCGCTGACAAGCCAATCATCCTGGTTCGCATGGACTTCCCGGAGCCGGTTATCTCGGTTGCCGTTGAGCCTAAAACCAAGGATGACCAGGAAAAAATGGGTATCGCTCTGGGCAAGCTCGCTCAGGAAGACCCGTCTTTCCGCGTCAAGACCGATGAAGAGACTGGTCAAACGATCATCTCTGGCATGGGCGAGTTGCACCTGGACATCCTGGTTGACCGGATGCGCCGTGAGTTCAACGTCGAAGCCAACATCGGTAAGCCACAGGTTTCCTATCGTGAGAAGATCACGAAGGCTTGTGAGATCGAAGGCAAGTTCGTTCGCCAGTCCGGCGGTCGTGGTCAGTTCGGCCACTGCTGGATCCGTTTTGCCCCTGCTGACGAAGGTCAGGAAGGTCTGCAATTCGTGAACGAAGTAGTCGGTGGTGTGGTTCCGAAGGAATACATCCCAGCTATCCAGAAGGGTATCGAAGAGCAGATGAAGAACGGCGTTGTTGCCGGCTATCCGCTGATCGGCCTGAAGGCTACCGTGTTCGATGGTTCTTACCACGACGTCGACTCCAACGAGATGGCGTTCAAGGTGGCGGCCTCCATGGCGACCAAGCAACTGGCTACCAAAGGTGGTGGTGTTGTTCTTGAGCCGATCATGAAGGTTGAAGTCGTAACACCTGAGGACTACATGGGCGACGTGATGGGTGACCTGAACCGTCGTCGCGGTCTGATCCAGGGTATGGAAGACACGGTTTCCGGTAAGGTTATCCGTGCCGAGGTTCCGCTGGGCGAGATGTTCGGTTACGCAACCGACGTTCGTTCCATGTCCCAGGGTCGCGCGAGCTACTCTATGGAATTCTCCAAATACTCCGAGGCTCCGTCGAACGTCGTCGAAGCTATCGTTAAAAAACAAGGCTGATTCAGCCCCTTTAGGCTAGGAGTTAATTGTCGTGGCTAAAGAAAAATTTGAACGTAACAAACCGCACGTCAACGTTGGCACCATCGGTCACGTTGACCACGGTAAAACCACTCTGACCGCTGCTCTGACCCGCGTCTGCTCCGAAGTTTTCGGTTCGGCCAAGGTTGACTTCGACAAGATCGACAGCGCCCCGGAAGAGAAAGCTCGTGGTATCACCATCAACACCGCTCACGTTGAATACGATTCGGCCGTGCGTCACTACGCACACGTTGACTGCCCAGGTCACGCCGACTACGTAAAAAACATGATCACCGGTGCTGCCCAGATGGATGGCGCGATCCTGGTTTGCTCGGCCGCCGATGGTCCGATGCCACAAACCCGTGAGCACATCCTGCTGTCCCGTCAGGTAGGCGTTCCGTACATCGTTGTCTTCCTGAACAAGGCTGACATGGTTGACGACGCTGAGCTGCTGGAACTGGTTGAGATGGAAGTGCGCGACCTGCTGAGCACTTACGACTTCCCAGGTGATGACACTCCAATCATCATCGGTTCGGCTCTGATGGCTCTGAACGGCCAAGACGACAACGAAATGGGCACCTCTGCTGTCAAGAAGCTGGTGGAAACTCTGGACAGCTACATCCCAGAGCCAGAGCGCGCTATCGACAAGCCGTTCCTGATGCCAATCGAAGACGTATTCTCGATCTCCGGTCGCGGTACTGTTGTGACCGGTCGTGTTGAGCGTGGCATCGTCCGTATCCAGGAAGAAGTTGAGATCGTCGGTCTGCGCGACACTCAGAAAACTACCTGCACCGGCGTTGAAATGTTCCGCAAGCTGCTCGACGAAGGTCGTGCTGGCGAGAACTGCGGCGTACTGCTGCGCGGCACCAAGCGTGACGACGTTGAGCGTGGCCAGGTTCTGGTCAAGCCAGGCACCGTCAAGCCGCACACCAAGTTCGTTGCAGAAGTCTACGTTCTGAGCAAGGAAGAAGGCGGTCGTCATACTCCGTTCTTCAAAGGCTACCGTCCACAGTTCTACTTCCGTACTACTGACGTGACTGGTAACTGCGAGCTGCCAGAAGGCGTTGAAATGGTAATGCCAGGTGACAACATCCAGATGACTGTCACTCTGATCAAAACCATCGCGATGGAAGACGGTCTGCGTTTCGCTATCCGTGAAGGCGGTCGTACCGTCGGCGCCGGCGTCGTAGCCAAAGTCATCGAGTAAGTCTCTTTTAGAGTCAGCTTGATGAGTTGAAAAAGCCCCCGCCAAGCGGGGGCTTTTTTATTGGGTTGACACCCATCGGGGGCGTCTATAGAATTGCGCCTCCTTTTAACGGGCGTATTGCGCCCGGTGGGAATAGCAGCCGGAGTCTGAAATCCAATGCAAAATCAGCAAATCCGTATCAGGTTGAAGGCCTTTGACCATCGCCTGATCGACCAATCCACCCAGGAAATCGTGGAAACCGCGAAACGTACTGGTGCTCAAGTGCGTGGTCCAATTCCACTGCCTACCCGTAAAGAGCGGTTCACCGTTCTGGTCTCCCCGCACGTCAACAAAGACGCGCGTGACCAGTACGAGATCCGTACTCATAAGCGCGTTCTGGACATCGTCCAGCCAACGGATAAAACCGTTGATGCACTTATGAAGCTTGATCTTGCGGCCGGTGTGGAAGTACAGATCAGCCTCGGCTAAGACTCGGTCTTAGTCGTGTAACGCTCTGAAATGGGCGGCCATAGCGGGTGAAAGCCCCGTACACTCATGAGGTTTACAACATGACTATTGGTGTAGTCGGTCGTAAATGCGGTATGACCCGTATTTTCACCGAAGAAGGTGTCTCCATTCCGGTCACGGTCATTGAGATCGAGCCGAATCGCGTCACCCAGTTCAAAACTGAAGAGACCGATGGCTATCGTGCAGTGCAAGTCACTGTCGGCGAGCGTCGTGCTTCGCGTGTAACAGCTGCTCAAGCTGGCCACTTCGCCAAGGCGAACGTTGCCGCTGGTCGTACCGTATTGGAATTCCGCCTTGAAGAAGGCGAGTACCAGGCCGGCGATCTGATCAACGCTGAAATCTTCGCTGCTGGTCAACTGGTTGATGTAACCGGTCAGTCCAAAGGTAAAGGCTTCCAGGGTACGATCAAGCGTTGGAACTTCCGCGGGCAAGATAACACCCACGGTAACTCCGTATCCCACCGCGTTCCAGGCTCTATCGGCCAGTGCCAGACTCCTGGTCGTGTATTCAAGGGCAAGAAAATGTCCGGTCATATGGGCGCCGAGCGCGTGACCGTGCAGTCCCTCGAAGTAGTGCGCGTGGACGCTGAACGCAATCTGTTGTTGGTCAAGGGCGCTGTTCCTGGCGCTACTGGCGGCAACGTGGTTGTACGTCCAGCAGCCAAGGCTCGCGGTTAAGGGGAAGCTGACATGCAATTAAATGTAAATGACGCTCAAGCGATCGAAGTTTCCGAACTGACATTTGGCGGCGAATTCAACGAGACGCTGGTTCACCAAGCAGTCGTGGCCTACATGGCCGGCGGCCGTCAAGGTAGCAAGCAGCAAAAGACCCGTTCCGACGTTTCCGGTGGCGGTAAGCGCCCATGGCGTCAGAAAGGTACTGGCCGTGCTCGTGCCGGTACTATCCGTAGCCCAATCTGGCGTGGCGGCGGTACCACTTTCGCAGCTCGTCCTCAGGATCACTCCCAGAAGCTGAACAAGAAGATGTATCGCGCAGCAATGCGTTCCATCCTTGCTGAGCTGGTGCGTACTGATCGTCTGGTCGTGGTTCAGGACTTCGCTGTTGAAGCACCGAAAACCAAAGATCTGCTGAACAAGCTGAACGGCATGGGCCTGACTGACGTCCTGATCGTGTCTGACGCTGTTGATCAGAACCTGTACCTGGCTGCTCGCAACCTGCCGCACGTCGATGTTCGTGACGTACAGGGTTCCGATCCGGTCAGTCTGATCGCATACGACAAGGTGTTGATCACCGTGTCGGCCGTGAAGAAATTCGAGGAGCTGCTGGGATGAACCAGGAACGCGTATTTAAAGTTCTGCTTGGCCCGCACGTTTCCGAGAAGGCTACGGTTCTGGCAGACAAGAAAGGCCAGTTCGTTTTCAAGGTTGCTACCGACGCAACCAAGCTGGAAATCAAGAAGGCCGTCGAAAGCCTGTTCAGCGTGAAAGTAGAGCGCGTGACTACCCTGAACGTTCTGGGTAAAAGCAAGCGCACTGCTCGCGGTCTGGGCAAGCGTAATGACTGGAAGAAGGCAGTTATCTCCCTTCAGCCAGGCCAAGATCTCGATTTCAGCAGCAGTGCTGAGTAAGGAGGGGGTGCATCATGGCAATCGTTAAATGCAAACCGACTTCCCCTGGCCGCCGTTTTGTGGTCAAGGTGGTCAACCAGGAGCTGCATAAAGGCGCTCCTCACGCACCGCTGCTCGAGAAAAAATCGAAGTCTGGTGGTCGTAACAACAATGGTCGTATCACTACACGTCACGTGGGTGGTGGTCATAAGCAGCATTATCGTCTGGTCGACTTCCGACGCAACGACAAGGATGGCATCGCTGCCACCGTCGAGCGTATCGAATACGATCCAAACCGTACTGCTCACATCGCTCTGCTGCTGTACGCAGATGGCGAGCGTCGCTACATCATCGCCCCTAAAGGCGTCAGCGCTGGCGACCAGCTGATCGCAGGTGCCCTGGCACCGATCAAGCCGGGCAACGCTCTGCAACTGCGTAACATTCCAGTTGGTAGCACCGTACACGGCATCGAATTGAAGCCAGGTAAAGGCGCGCAAATCGCTCGTTCCGCTGGTGCTTCGGCTCAGCTGATCGCTCGTGAAGGTGTCTATGTGACCCTGCGTCTGCGTTCTGGTGAGATGCGTAAAGTCCTGGCTGAATGCCGTGCGACCCTGGGCGAAGTCTCGAACTCCGAGCACAGCCTGCGTTCGTTGGGTAAAGCTGGCGCCAAGCGCTGGCGTGGCGTTCGCCCAACCGTTCGTGGTGTTGCCATGAACCCGGTTGACCACCCACATGGTGGTGGTGAAGGTCGTACCTCTGGTGGTCGTCATCCGGTATCGCCATGGGGCTTCCCGACTAAGGGCGCGAAGACTCGTGGTAATAAGCGTACCGACAAAATGATCGTCCGTCGTCGCAAGTAAATAGAGGGATACGACAGTGCCACGTTCTCTGAAAAAAGGTCCTTTTATTGATCTTCACCTACTGAAGAAGATCGAAGTGGCGGCGGAAAAGAACGATCGCAAACCAGTTAAGACCTGGTCGCGTCGTTCGATGATCCTGCCACAAATGGTCGGTCTGACCATCGCTGTACACAACGGTCGCCAGCACGTCCCAGTTCTCGTGAACGAAGACATGGTCGGCCACAAACTGGGCGAGTTCGCCGGTACCCGCACATATCGTGGGCACGTGGCTGACAAGAAAGCCAAGCGTTAAGGGGTAAGGAAATGGAAGTAGCCGCTAAGTTGTCGGGCGCTCGAATCTCCGCCCAGAAAGCCCGCTTGGTCGCCGACCAGATCCGCGGGAAGAAGGTGGGCGAAGCGCTCAACCTGTTGGCTTTCAGCAGTAAGAAAGCCGCCGAGATCATGAAAAAAGTGCTGGAGTCGGCCGTAGCCAACGCCGAGCATAACGAAGGCGCAGACGTTGATGACCTCAAGGTCAGCACCGTTTTCGTCAACGAAGGGCGTTCGCTGAAGCGCATCATGCCACGTGCCAAAGGCCGTGCTGATCGCATCGTCAAGCGGTCTTGCCATATCACTGTCAAGGTTGCTGACAAGTAACGGAGTCGAAGAGATGGGTCAGAAAGTACATCCCATTGGCATTCGCCTGGGAATCGTCAAGGAGCACACCTCCGTCTGGTACGCAGACGGTCGGACTTATGCGGACTACTTGTTCGCTGATCTGAAGGTGCGTGAGTATCTCCAAGACAAACTAAAAAGCGCGTCCGTAAGCCGTATCGATATCCATCGTCCGGCTCAGACTGCACGTATCACCATCCACACTGCTCGTCCAGGTATCGTTATCGGGAAGAAAGGTGAAGATGTTGAGAAACTGCGTCAGGACCTGACCAAGCAAATGGGTGTGCCTGTGCACATCAATATCGAAGAGATCCGCAAGCCGGAACTCGACGGTATGCTGGTTGCGCAGAGCGTAGCTCAGCAGCTGGAGCGTCGCGTCATGTTCCGTCGCGCTATGAAGCGCGCTGTACAGAACGCAATTCGCATTGGTGCCAAAGGCATCAAAATCCAAGTGAGCGGTCGTCTCGGCGGTGCTGAAATCGCACGTACTGAATGGTATCGCGAAGGTCGTGTGCCACTGCACACCCTGCGTGCCGACATCGACTATGCCAACTACGAAGCTCACACCACCTACGGTGTGATCGGTGTAAAGGTTTGGATCTTCAAAGGCGAAGTAATTGGTGGTCGCCAAGAAGAGCTGAAACCACAAGCACCAGCGCCTCGTAAAAAAGCTGCTAAGTAAGGGGTACGCCAAATGTTGCAACCAAAGCGTACGAAGTTCCGCAAGCAGATGACCGGTCACAATCGTGGCCTGGCATTGCGCGGTAGCAAAGTCAGCTTCGGCGAGTTCGCGCTGAAGTCTGTTGCTCGTGGTCGTCTCACCGCTCGTCAGATCGAGTCAGCGCGTCGTGCTCTGACCCGTCACGTAAAACGTGGCGGCAAGATCTGGATCCGTGTATTCCCGGACAAGCCTGTCACCAAGAAGCCACTCGAAGTTCGGATGGGTAAAGGTAAGGGTAACGTGGAGTACTGGGTTGCCCAGATTCAGCCAGGCAAAGTCCTGTATGAAATCGAGGGTGTTTCTGAAGAGCTGGCGCGTGAGGCTTTCGCCCTGGCTGCTGCAAAGCTGCCGCTCGCCACCTCCTTTGTTAAACGGACGGTGATGTGATGAAAGCGAATGAACTTCGTGAAAAATCAGCACAGCAGCTGAACGAGCAACTGCTCGGCCTGCTGCGCGACCAGTTCAATCTGCGTATGCAGAAAGCAACTGGCCAGTTGGGGCAGTCTCATCTGCTCTCGCAAGTTAAGCGTGACATCGCTCGCGTGAAAACTGTGCTCAACCAGCAGGCAGGTAAGTAATCATGGCTGAAGCCGAAAAAACTGTCCGTACGCTGACTGGCCGTGTTGTCAGCGACAAGATGGACAAAACCATCACCGTTCTGATCGAGCGTCGCGTTAAGCACCCGATCTACGGTAAATACGTTAAGCGTTCGACTAAGCTGCACGCGCACGACGAAACCAATCAATGCCACATCGGCGACAAGGTCACTATTCGTGAAACCCGTCCGATGGCCAAGACCAAATCTTGGGCGCTGGTTGATGTTCTCGAACGCGCTGTGGAAGTCTAAGGGCTAGGGGTCGGAGAAATTATATGATTCAGACTCAATCCATGCTTGATGTGGCCGATAACAGCGGCGCTCGCCGCGTTATGTGCATCAAGGTGCTGGGTGGCTCCCATCGTCGTTACGCTGCTATTGGCGACATCATCAAAGTTACCGTCAAGGAAGCAATTCCTCGCGGCAAGGTGAAAAAAGGCCAAGTGATGACTGCTGTTGTAGTCCGCACTCGCCACGGTGTTCGTCGCGCTGACGGCTCCATCATCCGCTTTGATGGCAACGCTGCTGTTCTGTTGAACAACAAGCAAGAGCCAATCGGCACCCGTATCTTTGGGCCAGTGACTCGTGAACTTCGTACTGAGAAGTTCATGAAGATCGTCTCGCTCGCCCCAGAAGTGCTGTAAGGAGATCCGACATGCAAAAGATTCGTCGTGACGACGAGATCATCGTGATCGCCGGCAAAGACAAGGGCAAGCGCGGTAAGGTGCTCAAGGTTCTCGCTGACAACCGTCTGGTTGTTGGTGGTCTGAACCTGGTCAAGCGCCATACCAAGCCTAACCCGATGTCGGGCGTACAGGGCGGTATCGTCGAGAAAGAAGCGCCACTGCACGCTTCCAACGTCGCCATTTTCAACGGCGAAACCAACAAGGCTGACCGCGTTGGTTTCAAAGTAGAAGACGGCAAAAAAATTCGTGTCTTCAAGTCGACCCAAAAAGCGGTTGATGCTTGAACACTGCTAGGTAGAAGACCATGGCACGACTGAAAGAGATTTACCGGAAGGAAATCGCACCGAAGCTTAAGGAAGAACTTAAGCTGGCGAACGTGATGGAAGTTCCGCGCATTACCAAGATCACCCTGAACATGGGTCTGGGCGAAGCGATCGGCGACAAGAAAGTCATCGAGCACGCGGTAGCTGACCTGGAGAAGATCACCGGCCAGAAAGTCGTTGTGACTCACGCTCGCAAATCCATCGCCGGCTTCAAAGTCCGCGAAGGTTGGCCGATCGGTGTCAAAGTGACCCTGCGTCGCGATCGTATGTACGAGTTCCTGGATCGTCTGCTGTCGATCTCCCTGCCTCGGGTTCGCGACTTCCGCGGCCTGAATGCCAAGTCCTTCGATGGTCGTGGCAACTACAGCATGGGCGTGAAAGAGCAGATCATTTTCCCGGAAATCGATTACGACAAGATCGATGCTCTGCGCGGTCTGGACATTACCCTGACCACCACTGCCAAATCGGATGACGAAGGTCGCGCTCTGCTGCGTGCTTTCAAATTCCCGTTCCGCAACTGATTGGAGTAGGAAAATGGCCAAGAAGAGCATGAAGAACCGTGAGCTGAAGCGTCAGCTCACCGTTGCCAAGTACGCCACCAAGCGTGCAGCGCTGAAAGCTATCATCGTTGATCTGAACGCAAGTCCAGAAGCACGTTGGGAAGCTACCGTAGCACTGCAGAAGCAGCCTCGTGACGCAAGCGCCTCGCGCATGCGTAACCGCTGCCGCCTGACTGGTCGTCCGCACGGCGTATACCGCAAGTTCGGCCTCGGCCGTAACATGCTGCGCCAAGCTGCAATGCGTGGTGACGTTCCAGGTCTGGTTAAAGCCAGCTGGTAAGCACTGTCAAAGCCTCGGCGTTCGGGATCCCAGGATCCTGACCGCCGGTGGCCTTGAATCTGGATCAAGCCCCTTTTGGGGCTTGATTCATTTCTGGGGTGTGTCTAGAATACCCGGCTCGCCTGAGCCCGTGTTTTTATTGCGCGGTTGCACTCGGCGACACGTACTAGCCGAAAGGCTAATTTTTTGTGTATTAGGAGCGTCTAGCCCATGAGTATGCAGGACCCGTTAGCGGACATGCTAACTCGTATCCGTAATGCCCAGATGGCTGAAAAGTCCGTCGTAAGCATGCCATCTTCTACTTTGAAGGTAGCTGTTGCCAAAGTCCTGAAGGACGAAGGTTACATTGCGGGTTATCAGATCAGCAGCGAAATCAAGCCTCTGCTGTCCATCGAGCTGAAATACTTCGAAGGCCGTCCGGTCATCGAGGAAGTGAAGCGCGTTAGCCGTCCAGGCCTGCGTCAGTACAAGTCCGTCGAGGATCTGCCGAAAGTTCGCGGCGGTCTGGGCGTGTCTATCGTCTCCACCAACAAGGGTGTGATGACTGATCGTGCTGCGCGCGCTGCCGGTGTCGGCGGCGAAGTTCTTTGCACTGTGTTCTAAGGGGGGATAAGCATGTCTCGCGTCGCTAAGAACCCCGTTAAGCTGCCAGCCGGTGTCGAAGTCAAATTCGCAGGCCAACAGCTTTCGGTGAAGGGTGCCAAGGGTACTCTTGAACTGAACATCCATTCGTCCGTTGAGATCGTTGAAGAAGCCGGTGAGCTGCGTTTCGCTGCTCGCAATGGCGATCAACAGACTCGCGCAATGGCTGGTACCACTCGTGCGTTGGTAAACAACATGGTCCAAGGCGTAAGCCAAGGCTTCGAGCGCAAGCTCCAGCTGGTCGGTGTTGGTTACAAAGCGCAAGCAAAAGGCTCGGTTCTGAACCTGGCTCTTGGCTTCTCGCACCCAGTGGATTACGAACTGCCGGAAGGCATCACCGCTGAGACTCCTAGCCAGACCGATATCCTGATCAAGGGCATCGACAAGCAGCTGGTAGGTCAAGTGGCCGCCGAGATCCGCGACTTCCGTCCACCAGAGCCGTACAAAGGCAAAGGTGTGCGCTACGCGGACGAAGTCGTCCGTCGTAAAGAAGCCAAGAAGAAGTAGGGCATAGCAAATGACCGACAAAAAAGTTACTCGACTGCGTCGCGCTCGCAAAGCACGCCTGAAAATGCACGAACTCGAAGTCGTGCGTCTCTGCGTGTTCCGCTCTTCGCAGCACATCTACGCCCAGGTCATTTCGGCCGACGGCAACAAGGTCCTGGCAAGTGCCTCGACTTTGGATAAAGAACTGCGTGATGGTGCCACCGGCAACATCGACGCGGCCACTAAGGTTGGCCAGCTGGTCGCTACGCGTGCTAAAGCCGCTGGCGTCTCGCAGGTGGCTTTCGACCGCTCTGGCTTCAAGTACCACGGCCGCGTCAAGGCGCTGGCTGATGCTGCTCGTGAAGCTGGGCTGGAGTTCTAAGTTATGTCAAATAACGACCAAAAGCGCGACGAAGGCTACATCGAGAAGCTGGTTCAAGTTAACCGCGTAGCCAAAACCGTTAAAGGCGGCCGTATCTTCACTTTCACCGCGCTGACCGTGGTGGGTGATGGTAAGGGCCGTGTTGGCTTCGGCCGTGGCAAGTCGCGTGAAGTGCCTGCTGCGATCCAGAAGGCAATGGAAGCTGCTCGCCGCAACATGATCCAGGTTGATCTGAACGGCACCACCCTGCAGTACGCAATGAAGTCCGCCCATGGCGCTTCGAAGGTGTACATGCAGCCTGCTTCTGAAGGTACCGGTATCATCGCTGGCGGCGCTATGCGTGCTGTCCTCGAAGTTGCTGGCGTTCAGAACGTTCTGGCCAAGTGCTACGGCTCGACTAACCCTGTAAACGTGGTTCACGCCACTTTCAAGGGTTTGAAGGCAATGCAGTCTCCTGAATCCATTGCCGCCAAGCGTGGCAAAAGCGTCAAGGAGATCTTCTGATCATGGCTACCGTAAAAGTTACGCTGATCAAAAGCATGACCGGCCGCATCCCTAACCACAAACTGTGCGTTAAGGGTCTGGGTCTGCGTCGCATCGGTCACACTGTAGAAGTCCAGGATACTCCCGAGAATCGCGGGATGATCAACAAGGCTTACTACATGCTGCGTGTCGAGGGTTAATCGATGAAACTCAATGATCTGAGTCCAGCGCCGGGTTCCCGTCGCGAAAAGCATCGTCCGGGCCGTGGTATCGGTAGTGGTTTGGGCAAGACCGGTGGCCGTGGCCACAAAGGTCAGACCTCCCGCTCCGGTGGCACTATTGCTCCAGGCTTTGAAGGCGGTCAACAGCCGCTGCATCGTCGCCTGCCGAAGTTCGGTTTCGTTTCCCTGAAGGCCATGGACCGCGCAGAAGTGCGTCTGTCCGAGCTGGCTAAAGTGGACGGCGACATCGTCACCGTGCAGTCCCTGAAGGATGCCAACGTGATCAACCAGAACGTACAGCGTGTGAAAATCATGCTGTCGGGCGAAGTTGCTCGTGCTGTCACCATCGGAAAGGGAATCGGCGCCACCAAAGGTGCGCGTGCGGCTATCGAAGCAGCTGGCGGCAAGTTCGAGGAATAAATGGCTAAGCAAGGTGCTCTCTCTGCGCTCGGCAAAGGCGGTATGTCTGAACTCTGGGCTCGTCTGCGTTTTCTGTTCCTGGCGATTATCGTCTACCGAATAGGCGCACACATCCCGGTTCCAGGTATCAACCCGGACCGACTCGCAGACCTGTTTCGACAGAATGAGGGGACCATTCTTAGCTTGTTCAACATGTTTTCCGGCGGCGCGCTGGAGCGGATGAGCATCTTTGCACTGGGGATCATGCCGTACATTTCGGCATCGATCATCATGCAACTGATGACGGCCGTCAGCCCGCAGCTGGAGCAGTTGAAGAAGGAAGGTGAAGCTGGCCGTCGCAAGATCAGCCAGTACACCCGCTACGGCACTGTCGTACTCGCTCTCGTCCAGGCCATTGGCATGTCCATTGGCCTGGCAGGGCAGGGCGTTTCGTTCACTGCTGACCTGAGCTTCTATTTCGTCGCGGTTACCACATTTGTGGCAGGCGCGATGTTCATGATGTGGCTGGGTGAGCAGATTACTGAGCGTGGTGTTGGCAACGGTATCTCGATGTTGATCTTCGCAGGTATCGTCGCCGGTCTTCCGAGAGCGATCGGGCAGTCTTTCGAGTCTGCGCGTCAGGGTGATATCAATATTTTCGCCCTGGTTGCCATCGGTTTGCTGGCAGTAGCGATTATCGGTTTCGTGGTGTTCATTGAGCGTGGTCAGCGTCGTATTGCTGTTCACTACGCCAAGCGTCAGCAAGGCCGCAAGGTGTTTGCTGCGCAGACCAGCCACTTGCCGTTGAAGGTGAACATGGCCGGTGTTATCCCGGCTATTTTCGCGAGCAGCATCTTGCTGTTCCCGGCTTCGTTGGGTGCCTGGTTCGGCCAGTCTGAAGGTATGGGCTGGTTGCAGGACATCTCGCAGTCGATCGCTCCTGGTCAGCCGTTGAATATTCTGCTGTTTAGTGCAGGGATTATTTTCTTCTGCTTCTTCTATACGGCGTTGATGTTCAATCCGAAAGACGTAGCGGAAAACCTGAAGAAGTCCGGTGCCTTTATTCCGGGCATCCGTCCAGGTGAGCAGTCTGCGCGCTACATTGATGGCGTTCTGACTCGCTTGACCATGTTCGGTGCTCTTTACATGACGGCCGTCTGCCTGCTGCCCCAGTTCCTGGTGGTTGCAGCAAACGTACCGTTCTACCTTGGCGGGACCTCGTTGCTGATCGTGGTCGTGGTTGTGATGGACTTCATGTCCCAAGTACAATCGCACCTCGTTTCGCACCAGTACGAATCCCTGATGAAGAAAGCCAACCTGAAGGGCTACGGCAGCGGCATGCTGCGCTGAGTAGCGTCCATAAGGTTCGAGGAGTTGGTGATGAAAGTTCGTGCATCGGTGAAAAAGCTGTGCCGTAACTGCAAGATTATTCGCCGCGAAGGTGTTGTTCGAGTAATTTGCAGCGCGGAACCGCGTCACAAACAGCGCCAAGGCTGAGTGTGATTGTGCTTTAAGCCCGGCAGCTAGTGCGCTGCCGGGTTGATTATTTGTTATTACAGCGATATTATCTCGCGCCCTATTTCTTGGCTTCCGGGGCGTAGGTAGCTGTCAATTGGAGTCCCACTGAATGGCCCGTATTGCAGGCGTCAACATTCCAGATAACAAGCATACTGTTATCTCGCTGACCTACATCTATGGTGTTGGTCGCACTACTGCACAGAAAATTTGTGCGGTGGCTGGGGTCAACCCAGCGGCAAAGATCAAAGATCTGAGCGACGAGCAGATTGAACAGCTGCGTGGCGAAGTGGCGAAGTTCACCACTGAAGGTGACCTGCGTCGCGAAGTCAACATGAAAATCAAGCGCTTGATGGACCTCGGTTGCTATCGCGGTCTGCGTCATCGTCGTGGTCTGCCAGTACGCGGTCAGCGTACCAAGACCAACGCGCGTACCCGTAAAGGTCCGCGTAAGCCGATCCGCAAGTAATCGCCCCAGCGAATCGACAGGAATTTAATCATGGCAAAACCTGCTGCTCGTCCTCGTAAAAAAGTTAAAAAGACAGTGGTTGATGGCATCGCCCACATCCATGCTTCTTTTAACAACACCATCGTGACCATTACCGACCGTCAAGGTAACGCTCTTTCCTGGGCTACCTCCGGTGGTTCGGGTTTCCGCGGTTCCCGCAAGTCCACCCCGTTCGCTGCTCAAGTAGCTGCTGAGCGTGCTGGTCAAGCTGCGCTGGAATACGGCCTGAAAAACCTCGACGTCAACGTCAAGGGTCCAGGTCCAGGTCGTGAATCCGCAGTTCGTGCTTTGAACGGCTGTGGCTACAAGATCGCCAGCATCACCGACGTGACGCCAATCCCGCACAACGGGTGCCGTCCGCCGAAGAAGCGCCGCGTGTAATCCAGGAGATTGTAAAGAATGGCTCGTTACATTGGTCCAAAATGCAAACTCGCTCGTCGCGAAGGCACCGATCTCTTCCTGAAGAGCGGCGTGCGCGCGATCGAATCGAAGTGCAACATCGAAGCAGCACCTGGTATCCACGGCCAACGCCGCGGTCGCCAGTCCGATTACGGCACCCAACTGCGTGAAAAGCAGAAGGTCCGTCGTATCTACGGCGTTCTCGAGCGTCAATTCAGCGGCTACTACAAAGAAGCTGCTGGCAAGAAAGGCGCAACCGGCGAAAACCTGTTGCAACTGCTCGAATGCCGTCTGGACAACGTTGTATACCGTATGGGTTTCGGTTCTACTCGTGCCGAATCCCGTCAGCTGGTATCGCACAAGTCGATCAGCGTTAACGGTCAGACCGTAAACGTTCCGTCCTACCAGGTTCGTGCTGGTGACGTGGTTGCTGTTCGCGAGAAAGCAAAGAACCAACTTCGCATTGTCCAAGCTCTCGATCTGTGTGCCCAACGTGGCCGCGTAGAATGGGTAGAAGTAGACACTGAGAAGAAGTCGGGCGTTTTCAAGAACGTTCCAGCTCGCAGTGATCTGTCCGCCGACATCAACGAAAGCCTGATTGTCGAGCTCTACTCCAAGTAAGGGCTAGAAAATAGGTGCATCCATGCAGATTTCGGTAAATGAGTTCCTGACACCCCGCCATATTGATGTGCAGGTTGTCAGTCCAACCCGCGCCAAGATCACTCTCGAGCCTCTCGAGCGTGGTTTCGGCCACACCCTGGGCAACGCGCTGCGCCGCATCCTGTTGTCCTCAATGCCCGGCTGTGCAGTAGTCGAGGCCGAGATTGACGGTGTACTCCACGAGTACAGCGCCATCGAAGGCGTACAGGAAGATGTCATTGAAATCCTGTTGAACCTTAAAGGTCTGGCTATCAAGCTGCACGGTCGTGACGAAGTTACGCTGACCTTGTCGAAGAAGGGTTCGGGGGTGGTTACCGCTGCCGATATTCAGCTGGATCATGATGTCGAGATCGTTAACCCCGATCACGTAATCGCTAACCTGGCGTCTAACGGCGCCCTGAACATGAAGCTCACCGTAGCTCGTGGTCGTGGTTATGAACCGGCAGACTCGCGTCAGAGCGATGAAGACGAAAGCCGCAGCATCGGTCGCTTGCAGCTTGACTCTTCGTTCAGCCCGGTTCGCCGTATCGCATACGTGGTGGAAAACGCCCGTGTCGAGCAGCGTACCAACCTGGACAAGCTGGTTATTGATCTGGAAACCAACGGTACCCTGGATCCTGAAGAGGCTATCCGCCGCGCTGCAACCATCCTGCAACAGCAGTTGGCTGCGTTCGTCGACCTCAAGGGTGACAGTGAGCCAGTGGTTGTCGAGCAGGAAGACGAGATCGATCCGATCCTGCTTCGCCCGGTTGACGATCTGGAACTGACTGTACGTTCGGCTAACTGCCTTAAGGCGGAAAACATCTACTACATCGGCGACCTGATTCAGCGCACCGAAGTAGAGCTGTTGAAGACTCCGAACCTTGGCAAGAAATCCTTGACTGAAATCAAGGACGTTCTGGCCTCCCGCGGTCTGTCCCTCGGCATGCGCCTCGACAACTGGCCGCCTGCAAGTCTTAAGAAGGACGACAAGGCGACTGCCTGATCGTCGTAATCACCGAACGTTGTGTTTGGTAAGGAATGAACCATGCGTCATCGTAAAAGTGGTCGTCACCTGAGCCGCACCAGCTCGCACCGCAAGGCCATGTTCCAGAACATGGCGGTGTCGCTGTTCGAGCACGAGCTGATCAAAACTACACTGCCGAAAGCCAAAGAACTGCGTCGCGTTGCTGAGCCGCTGATCACTCTGGCCAAGACAGACAGCCTGGCTAACCGCCGCCTGGCTTTCGACCGTACTCGTTCGAAAGCTATCGTTGGTAAGCTCTTCAACGACCTGGGCAAGCGTTACGCTACCCGTGAGGGTGGCTACCTGCGCATCCTCAAGTGCGGTTTCCGCGCTGGCGACAACGCGCCTATGGCGTACGTCGAGTTGGTTGATCGTGCTACCGGCGGTGAAGCTGTATCCGCTGAGTAAGACGGCAATAAACAAAAAACCGGGCCAAGTGCCCGGTTTTTTGTGCCTGTTGAAAAAGCGAAAGAGCCGTTGCGCCTGGCTTCGCTATTGGCAACAAGGCAACGTTAGATAATGACTATCGACGTCCATGATTTAATGAATTTGGATACTGTCATTAATATGCTCAATACTCCTTTCCAGCCGATTAGCCGGCAGTTCGAAGACCGACCGAGGAAGATTGAGCATGAGCCAGACCAAAACGCTTACGACCGCAAGCGGCGCTCCTGTCGCCGATAACCAGAATTCTCGCTCCGCCGGCCCACGTGGTCCGCTGCTGCTCGACGATTTCCATCTCATCGAGAAACTTGCTCACTTCAACCGCGAGAACATTCCTGAACGCCGTGTCCACGCCAAAGGGTCGGGCGCCTACGGCACATTCACCGTAACCCGGGACATCACTCAGTACACCAGCGCCAAGCTGTTCGAATCGATCGGCAAGCAGACGCCAACGTTCCTGCGGTTTTCCACCGTGGGCGGCGAACGGGGTTCTGCCGACACCGAGCGCGATCCCCGTGGTTTTGCCCTGAAGTTCTATACCGAGGAAGGCAACTGGGACATCGTCGGCAATAACACGCCGGTATTCTTCATTCGCGATCCACTGAAATTTCCGGACTTCATCCATACCCAGAAACGTCTGCCACAAAGCAACCTGAAAAGCGCCCAGGCAATGTGGGATTTCTGGTCCCATTCGCCAGAGGCGTTGCACCAGATCACCATTCTGTTCTCTGATCGCGGTATCCCTGACGGCTACCGTCACATGCACGGCTTCGGCAGTCACACCTACAGCCTGCTCAACGCTCAGGGCGAGCGTCATTGGGTGAAGTGGCACTACAAGACCAAGCAGGGCATCAAGAACCTGGCGCCCGCTGAGGCAGCGCGTCTCGCGGGCACTGACCCGGACTACGCCCAGCGCGACCTGTTCGAGGCCATTGAGCGCGGTGACTTCCCGAAATGGAGCGTGTGCATCCAGATCATGACCGAAGCCCAGGCCGCCGCTCATTACGAGAATCCGTTCGACGTGACCAAGACCTGGTCGCAGAAAGAGTTTCCGTTGATTGAAGTCGGAGAGCTCGAACTCAACCGCAACCCGCTGAACTACTTTGCCGAAGTGGAACAGGCGGCGTTCGGGCCGAGCAACATGGTGCCAGGCGTTGGCCTGTCGCCGGATCGCATGCTGCAAGGTCGTGTATTCGCCTACGCCGATGCCCATCGCTACCGTGTTGGCACCAATCACCAGCAATTGCCGGTGAATGCGCCACGCAGTCCGGTCAATACCTATCAGCGTGATGGCGCCATGGCGTTCGGCAGCAATGGCGGGGCGGCACCAAACTACGAGCCCAACAGCTATGTCGAGGCGCCGAAGCAGGCCCCGCATTACGCGGAGCCGGCCCTGGCCCTTAGCGGGGCGGCGGATCGGTACGATCACCGGGAAGACACTGATTACTACAGCCACGCCGGTGCGCTGTTCCGCCTGATGAACAGCGAGCAGAAGGCCCTGCTGATCAGCAACATCGCCGGTGCCATGGGCGGTGTGTCGGCGGATGTGGTCGATCGCCAACTGCAGCATTTCTTCAAAGCGGACGACGCTTATGGAGAAGGTATCGCAAAGGCGCTGGGCGTACAGCTTAACTAAGTCTAAACGAGAAGCAGAACCGCCCTCATTAGGGCGGTTTTTGCGTTATTTACCCTCGCTTTCTCGGATTTTCTTCGCTTTTATTGCGATAGAGCAGTGACCTCGCGGTCAGCTTGGTTCAAACTAGAGCCTTTCAAAGCTTGTGGAGATGTAGGGCGATGCAAGGTCACCCGGACGTAATCGATTACCTCAACACGCTGCTGACAGGTGAACTGGCAGCCCGTGATCAATATTTCATCCATTCGCGGATGTACGAGGATTGGGGTTTTACCGAGCTCTACGAACGTATCAACCATGAGATGGAAGAAGAGGCACAGCATGCCGATGCGTTGATGCGTCGGATCCTGATGCTCGAAGGTACGCCGCGCATGCGCCCGGACGACCTGGACATCGGAACCACCGTGCCCGACATGCTCGCTGCCGACCTGCGCCTGGAATACAAAGTCCGGGCTGCATTGTGCAAGGGTATCGAGCTTTGCGAGCAGCACAACGACTATGTCACCCGCGAAATCCTGCGTGTTCAGCTTAATGACACTGAGGAAGACCATACCTACTGGCTTGAGAAGCAGCTGGGTCTGATCAAGTTGATCGGGTTGGAAAATTACCTGCAGTCGCAGTTCTGACCGCGAATTGTGGGAGCGAGCTTGCTCGCGATAGCGATTTAACCATCACATAGATGCAAGCTGACACACCGCTATCGCGAGCAGGCTCGCTCCCACAGAAAGCAAAAGCCCCTGCCATCGATGAGATGACAGGGGCTTTTTCATGCTCGGGACTGGATCAGTCCCGGTCACGCTCCAGCAATGGCTTGAGGTAGTACCCAGTGTGGGACTGTTTCATCCCGGCGACTTGCTCAGGCGTACCCACCGCGATGATCTGGCCGCCCTTGGAGCCGCCTTCCGGCCCCAGGTCCACCAGCCAGTCGGCCGTCTTGATCACGTCCAGGTTGTGTTCGATCACCACCACGGTGTTGCCGTGGTCGCGAAGGCGGTGCAACACATCGAGCAATTGCTGGATATCGGCGAAGTGCAGGCCTGTGGTCGGCTCGTCGAGGATATACAGGGTCTTGCCGGTGTCGCGCTTGGACAGCTCGCGGGACAGCTTGACCCGCTGGGCTTCACCGCCGGACAGGGTCGTGGCTGATTGGCCGAGCTTGATGTACGACAGGCCGACATCCATCAGTGTTTGCAGCTTGCGCGCCAGGGCCGGCACCGCGTCGAAGAATTCCCGGGCCTCTTCGATGGTCATCTCGAGGGTTTCATGGATGTTCTTGCCCTTGTATTTGATCTCAAGGGTCTCGCGGTTGTAACGCTTGCTCTTGCACACGTCGCACGGCACATAGATGTCCGGCAGGAAATGCATCTCCACCTTGATCAGGCCATCGCCCTGGCAGGCTTCGCAACGCCCACCCTTGACGTTGAACGAGAACCGCCCCGGGCCGTAACCCCGGGAACGGGATTCCGGCACGCCGGCGAACAATTCGCGGATCGGCGTGAACAACCCGGTGTAGGTCGCCGGGTTGGAGCGCGGCGTACGGCCGATCGGGCTCTGGTCGATGTCGACGACCTTGTCCAGGTGCTCCAGGCCCTTGATGCTGTCGTGGGGCGCGGCTTCCAGGGTGGTCGCGCCGTTCAGGGCCGTGGCGCTGAGGGGAAACAGGGTGTTGTTGATCAGCGTCGATTTGCCCGAGCCGGACACGCCGGTGACGCAGGTCAGCAAACCAATCGGGATTTCCAGGTCGACGTTGCGCAGGTTGTTGCCACGGGCCCCCTTGAGGGTCAGCGACAGCTTCTTGTTGCGCGGCGTTCGTTTGGCCGGGACCTTGATCTTCACCCGTCCCGACAGGTACTTGCCAGTCAGGGAGTCAGGGTGCGCCATGACTTCGGCAGCAGTGCCCTGGGCCACGATATGCCCGCCATGCACGCCCGCGCCCGGGCCGATGTCCACGACGTAGTCCGCCAGACGGATCGCGTCTTCGTCATGCTCGACCACGATCACCGTGTTGCCGATGTCCCGCAGGTGTTTCAGGGTGCCGAGCAGTCGGTCGTTGTCCCGCTGGTGCAGGCCGATGGATGGCTCGTCGAGGATGTACATCACCCCCACCAGGCCGGCGCCGATCTGGCTGGCCAGGCGGATACGCTGGGCTTCGCCGCCGGACAGGGTGTCTGCGCTGCGGTCCAGGGTGAGGTAATCCAGGCCGACGTTCACCAGGAACTGCAGGCGCTCGCTGATTTCCTTGAGGATCTTGTCGGCGATTTCGCCTCGGCGGCCGGTGAGCTTCAGGCCGGCGAAGTAATCGGTGGCGTCGCCAATCGGCAGGTTGGTCACTGCCGGCAATGTCTTCTCGCCAACCCACACATGCCGTGCCTCGCGCCGCAGGCGGGTGCCGCGGCAATCAGGGCAGGGCTGGGTGCTGAGGAACTTGGCCAGTTCTTCGCGTACGCTGGCCGATTCAGTCTCGCGGTAGCGCCGTTCAAGGTTCGGCACGATGCCTTCGAACGGGTGGGAGCGCTTGACGATATCGCCACGGTCGTTCAAGTACTTGAAGTCGACGCTTTGCGTGCCGCTGCCGTGCAGGATGGATTTCTGCTGGTCGGCGGGCAGTTCGTTGAAAGGCTTGTCCAGGCTGAACTTGTAGTGGGCGGCCAACGACCCGAGCATCTGGAAGTAATAGACGTTGCGCCTGTCCCAGCCGCGTATTGCGCCTTCGGCCAGGGTCAGTTCGCCGTTGACCAGGCGCTTGGTGTCGAAGAACTGCTTGACCCCCAGGCCATCGCAGGTCGGGCAGGCGCCGGCCGGGTTGTTGAAGGAGAACAGCTTGGGTTCCAGCTCGCTGATGGCATGGCCGCAGACCGGGCAGGCGAAGCGCGCCGAGAAGATGATTTCTTCCCCGGGCTCATCGTCCATCGGTGCGACGAGGGCAATGCCATCGGCCAGCTTCAGCGCCGTCTCGAAGGACTCTGCCAGTCGCTGTTGCAGGTCGGCGCGGACCTTGAAGCGATCGACCACCACATCGATCGAATGCTTCTTCTGCTTGTCCAGCTTCGGCAGTTCGTCCAGCTCGCAGAGCTTGCCATTGACCCGGGCCCGGACGAAGCCCTGGGCGCGCAATTCTTCGAAAACCAGCAGGTGTTCGCCCTTGCGCTCGCGGATGACCGGCGCAAGCAGCATCAACTTGCTGCCTTCCGGCTGGGCCAGCACCAGGTCGACCATCTGGCTGACGGTCTGGGCTTCCAGGGGAATGTCATGGTCGGGGCAGCGGGGAATGCCGACCCGCGCATACAGCAGGCGCAGGTAGTCGTAGATCTCGGTGATGGTGCCGACCGTCGACCGTGGGTTATGGGACGTCGATTTCTGTTCGATGGAGATGGCCGGCGACAGGCCTTCGATGGTGTCGACGTCGGGTTTCTCCATCATCGACAGGAACTGCCGGGCGTAGGCCGACAGCGATTCGACATAGCGTCGCTGGCCTTCGGCGTACAGGGTGTCGAAGGCCAGCGATGATTTGCCGGATCCGGACAGGCCGGTGATGACGATCAGCTTGTCCCGGGGCAGGGTCAGGTCGATGTTCTTCAGGTTGTGGGTTCGGGCCCCACGAATCAGGATCTTGTCCAAAATGGCCTCGCTCGGCGGGCGTCGAAAACGTAGGAGTATACGGGCAAATACTGGATGGATAAACACTATTGAGCGCGCGATTGCAGCCATACATGAAGACTGCGCGTCAAACGGTCGCGATATACCCCCTCAATCGATGGGACTGGTAGAATCGCCGCCGGTTCAGATGAGGTTTTTCCATGCACGATCCCCACAGCGAGCGCATGAGTGGCGGCGAGACCCGGGCGGCAAGCGGTCTGGCCCTGGTGTTCGCCTTCCGTATGCTGGGCATGTTCATGGTGTTGCCGGTGCTGGCGACCTATGGCATGGACCTGGCGGGCGCTACGCCGGCCCTGATCGGGTTGGCGATTGGCGCTTATGGCCTGACCCAGGCCATTTTCCAGATCCCGTTCGGGATCATTTCCGACCGCATCGGCCGGCGTCCGGTGATCTACCTGGGACTGATCGTCTTCGCCCTCGGCAGTGTGCTGGCGGCCAACGCCGACTCGATCTGGGGCGTGATCGCCGGACGGATCCTGCAAGGCGCGGGGGCGATTTCCGCTGCTGTCATGGCGTTGTTGTCGGACCTGACCCGGGAACAGCATCGGACCAAGGCCATGGCCATGATCGGCATGACCATCGGCCTGTCGTTCGCTGTCGCCATGGTCGTCGGCCCGTTGCTGACCCGCGCCTTTGGCTTGTCGGGCCTGTTCCTGGCAACCGGTGGCATGGCGCTGGTGGGGATCCTGATCGTGGCGTTCATGGTGCCGCGCTCCACCGGGCCGTTGCAGCACCGTGAGTCCGGAGTGGCGCGCCAGGCGCTGATCCCGACGCTCAAGCACCCGGACCTGCTGCGCCTGGACCTGGGCATCTTCGTCCTCCACGCCATGCTGATGTCCAGCTTCGTTGCTTTGCCTCTGGCGCTGGTCGAGAAGGCCGGGCTGCCCAAGGAGCAGCACTGGTGGGTCTATCTGACTGCGCTGCTGATTTCGTTCTTCGCCATGATCCCGTTCATCATCTATGGCGAGAAGCGACGCAAAATGAAACGAGTTTTACTCGGCGCCGTCGCGACGCTGATGCTCACTGAGCTATTCTTCTGGCAGTTCGGCGATAGCCTGCGGGCACTGGTGATCGGTACGGTGGTGTTTTTCACCGCGTTCAATCTGCTGGAGGCGTCGCTGCCGTCGCTGATCAGCAAGGTTTCACCGGCGGGCGGCAAGGGCACGGCGATGGGGGTGTATTCCACCAGCCAGTTCCTGGGGTCGGCGTTGGGCGGAATTCTCGGTGGCTGGCTGTTCCAGCATGGCGGTTTGTCGGTTGTGTTCCTGGGATGCGCCGCGCTGGCTGCACTTTGGCTGGTCTTTGCTGTTACCATGCGCGAACCGCCGTATGTGACGAGCCTGCGCTTGCCGTTGTCGCCCGAAGCCATTCGCGAAGCAGGCCTGGTCGAGCGCCTCAGGGCCGTCGTTGGCGTAACCGATGCAGTGGTGGTCGCCGACGAGGCGGCCGTTTATATCAAACTGGACACCGAATTATTGGATCGTGCGACGCTTGAGCGCCTGGTGAACAACCCGGCCCCGACCGCGTGCGAAGCCTAGGAGAACGTTATGGCCCGTGGGGTTAACAAAGTCATATTGGTCGGTACGTGCGGCCAGGATCCCGAGGTTCGCTACCTGCCTAACGGCAACGCCGTGACCAACCTGAGTCTGGCGACCAGCGAACAGTGGACCGACAAGCAGACCGGCCAGAAGGTCGAGAAGACCGAATGGCACCGCGTGTCGATGTTCGGCAAGGTGGCTGAGATCGCCGGCGAATACCTGCGCAAGGGTTCGCAGGTGTACATCGAAGGCAAGTTGCAGACGCGTGAGTGGGAAAAAGACGGCATCAAGCGCTACACCACTGAAATCGTGGTCGACATGCAAGGCACCATGCAACTGCTGGGTGGCCGTCCACAGGGTGACCAGCAGCAGGGTGGCAACAACTACCAGCAGTCGGCCCCGCGTCAGCAGGCGCCTCGTCCGCAGTCGGCGCCACAGCCACAACGCGAGCGCCCGGCCCCACAACAGGCCGCGCCGCAACCGGCTCCGGATTTCGACAGCTTTGATGACGATATTCCGTTCTGAGGATACGTCTCAGGCCTAGCCTGCCCTGTATCGCCCCGAAAGCCCCAGAGCCCCGTGCCTGGGGCTTTTTGTTTCGACGCTAGCCAGATCGGGTCGGCTCCTGCATCCAAGACCGGTTACAAATCCAAATCCAGGACCTCCTGCATCTTTTCGCCAATGGACTGCCGTAACCAGGCTGAGTGAAACGCCATGTCCTTGACTGGAATGTGCATCCAGAACCGGATCTCGATCGGCTTGCCATTGTCCCCAGTGAAGCACACCACCAAATGACAAGCGTGGGCGTTAGCGTTTTCCACGCAGGGGGTGATGGAATAGATGTCGCTGTAGGGCACGCACTCTTCGGTGGGCGCGCGTGCTGGACGGCGCTGGGTGAAGGTGAGGCGTTGCTGGCGTTCGTCAAAGCAGAAACCAAGCACTTGAGGGCCGGAGGAAAGCCAGCAAAGCATGCAGATGGCCACGAATGCGCTGACGAACATGAGCGTCAAAAACAGAGGATCCTCGATCACCCTGGTATGAACGCTCGACAGACCTTCGGTGGAGAACAGCTCGACTGATACCACCACCAGCCCGTAGATCGGCAAGGCAAGCAACAGCGCCACGGCGTACAGCAGGGTACCCAGGTATCCCGTGCTGGATATTTCGCTTGGGTAATCCCACGTGGGGGGATGCCGGGGCGTTGGGGCGACGGTATCGGTCGGGACTGGGGACGGAACCAGGCGCGACGGGTGTTTGCGTTTCATGCGGCTGGCTCTTGGGAAACTTAGCGGCCATTCTTATCGTTATTCTTCAACTACGCCTAGTGGAAATCAGCAATCGTCAGTTTCAAATGAAAAATCGCGCCTCGGTGCTCGAAGCGCGGTTTGCTTTGCCTGGGCCTCAGCGGCTGGCCGCCAAAAACTGCTCTGTGCTCACCACCTTCGCATAGGCGAACCCCAACGCCGACATGAAGGCTGCATGCACCTGGGCTGCCGGAACGACGACGCCATTGAACTCCAGGTCCAGGGTCGCGCAGGCGTCGTGGATCACCGTGACCTCGTAGCCCAGGTCCGCCGCCGCCCGGGCGACACCGTCGATGCACATGTGGCTCATGCTGCCGACGATGACCAGTTGGGTGATGCCGTGATGGTCGAGGAGGGATTGCAGTTCGGTTTCGCGGAATGAATTGACGAAGTGCTTGAGCACTACGGGTTCATTGGCCTGGTTGAGCACTTTGGAATGCAGCTTCGCGCCTTCGGAGCCCGGGGCGAAGAAGGGCGCATCGTCGGACGTGAACTCGTGGCGGATATGCACCACCTGATCCCCGGCCTGGCGGAAGGCCGCGATCATTCGTGCAGCGTTGTCCGCAGCGGCTTCGACACCGCTCAGTGGCCATTTTCCCTGGGGGAAGTAGTCGTTCTGGATATCGACTACGATGAGCGCTTGCTTGGACATGGAGACTTCCTCGATAAGGGGTGTGGAGGCCAGTATTGGCTTTTGCCGCCGGTTCGAGGATTGGCCGCAACGACAATAGGCGGGGGAAAACTGACAAATGACGCAGGAACAGGCAGTCGCCGAGCTGGGGGTGCTGATCTATCCCGGCGCGCAATTGGCGGCGGTGCATGGCTTGACCGATCTGTTCTGCGTGGCGGACCGGATCGCGACCGAGCATGCTGGCGCGCAGTTGCCGCGGTTGCGGGTCAGTCACTGGCAGGCACAGGAAGGCGGGGCGCCGTTGCGGGTATTCGACAGCGCACCCGGTCCGGACGGAATGCTGGCGGCGTTGTTGATTCCACCGTCCCTTGCCGGCTTCAGCAAAAGCCAATCCTCGGAAGCGCTGATGGCTTGGCTGCGAGCCCGGCACAGTGCGGGCACCGTGTTGGGCGGAGTTTGCGTGGGCTCGATCCTGTTGGCTGAAAGTGGCTTGCTTGATGGGCGTTGCGCCACCACCCACTGGACGTCGGCCAAGGCATTTGCGGCGCTTTATCCAGCGGTCAAGCTTGAAGCCGATAAACCCATCGTCGACGACGGCGATCTGATCACCACCGCCGGGCTGATGGCTTGGGCGGAGCTGGGGCTGCGACTGGTGGACCGCTTGCTGGGCCCGAGCATCGCGACGCGCACGGCGCGGTTCCTGGTGATTGAGCACAGTGATAGTGCGAGCGAGTGCGGCAGCAATTTTGCGCCGATCCTCGGGCACGGCGACGGGGCGATTCTCAAGGTCCAGCACTGGTTGCAGGGCAGCGGCGCGGTGGATGTTTCCCTCGGCGCGATGGCTGAACGGGCCGGGCTGGAAGAACGTACCTTCCAGCGCCGGTTTCGCGCCGCCACCGGGCTCAAGCCCACCGAGTACTGCCAACACCTGCGAGTCGGCAAGGCCCGGGAGATGCTGGAGTTCACCAATGGCACCATTGACCACATCGCCTGGACCGTCGGTTATCAGGACCCGAGTGCCTTTCGAGCGACGTTCAAGAAAATCACCGGGCTGGCGCCGAGTGACTACCGGACAAAGTTCGGGGTAAGTCCGCCAGGCGTTTCAAAGTAGTAGCGATATCATTGTGGCGAGGGGATTTATCCCCGCTGGTCTGCGAAGCAGACCCTCAACTTCTCATCCAAAAATCAGGGGCTGCTGTGCAGCCCAGCGGGGCGGTGCGACGTTTCGCTAAATCCCCTCTCCACAGGGAGTTTGTTTTTTCTCCAGTTATCGTGCAATTCGCGGGATCGCTGCCGTGGGTCGTGCAGAATGAAACAGGCCAGGTGCCACTAACGTTACCGTAATCCCCCGTTTTCCTCGGCGCCAGTCCTCGCCATGCCGTTGGCCTGATCTCTGCACCCTGTTATCCACAGCCATCGAGCGCAGGTAAAAGGGCAACGCATGACGCCAGTCAATCGCAACAAAACCGTAGTGGCCCATTCGGTCAATCCTCACGCGCCGCTCCATGAAGTGGAAACCAATCGTGCCCTGGCCCGTTGGCTGGCGCAGATCCTGGGAGTTGAATACGGCGGCAGCTATGACAGCCAGGAGCATGCCGGGCGCGGCCTCTATCTGCTGCCCACGCAAACCCTGATCGGCCCGGAAGCCGCCCGGCACATGGGTGTCTCGGGGGCGGACGATCTGTGGGGCGGTTATGTCGAGCATGATTTCATCTGCACCAAGGCCATCACCCACGGTCTGCTGAATAAGCATGCCGTCGCCCCCATCGGCTGGTCGCCGCTGTTCGCCAAGCTCGCCCGCAGCGTGGTGCTCGATGGCGTGAGTGTTTTCTCCCTCCAGGATGCGCGCCAGGCCGCCGAACATCTGCTGTACGCCGGGCCGATCCGCTTCAAGCCGATCCATGCCTGTGCCGGACGCGACCAGCGGGTCATCCAAAGCCTCGGGCAGTTCGACGAAATCGCCGCTGATCCCGGTGCCCAGGCTCTGTTCCGCGACGGTGTGGTGCTGGAGCAGAACCTCGATGAGGTCCGGACCCAGAGCGTCGGCCAGAGCTGCATCCAAGGCAAGAGCCTGAGCTATTGCGGCGTGCAGCACCTGACCCGGGACAGCGAAGGGCTGGAGGTGTATGGCGGCTCGGATCTGCTGGTGGTGCAGGGTGGCTACATCGAGTTGCTCAGGCTTGAGCTGCCCGATGAGATGCGCGAGGCGGTGCGGCTCGCCCAGGTGTTCGACGATGCCGCCAACCAGGCCTATCCCGGTTTCTTTGCGTCCCGGCGCAACTACGACATTGCCCAGGGCATCGATACCGGTGGCCAGCCCCGTGGCGGCGTGCTGGAGCAATCCTGGCGCATGGGCGGGGCCAGCAGTGCGGAGCTGGCGGCGCTGCAAATATTCGTCCAGGAGCCGTCGGCCAGCGTGGTCCGCGTGTCCTCGGTGGAAACCTACATCGACCAGCCGCTGCCTCCCGGCGCCATGGAGGTGTACCGCGGCCCGGCGCACAACGGTGATTTCCTACTCAAATACGTAACGGTTCATTCCCATGACGGCTAGAAGTGAAACCATTCAGATCGAGATCGACGACGAGCACATGAACGGGACGTTCCTGAGCCCTAAATCGAAAGTCCCTGGCGTGTTGTTCGTGCACGGCTGGGGCGGCAGCCAGGAGCGTGACCTGGAACGGGCCAAGGGCATCGCCGGCTTGGGTTGCGTGTGTCTGACCTTTGACTTGCGCGGCCACACCGGCGGGGCGGGCATTCCGCTGTCCAGGGTGACGCGGGAAGACAACTTGCGAGACTTGCTGACGGCCTATGACCGGCTGCTGGCCCATCCCGCCTTGGACACTTCGGCGATTGCGGTGGTGGGCACCAGCTATGGCGGTTATCTCGCCTCGATTCTGACTTCGCTGCGACCGGTACGCTGGCTGGCGTTGCGGGTGCCGGCGCTGTACCGCGACGAGCAATGGCACACGCCCAAGCGCGACCTGGACAAGACCGATCTGCTGGATTATCGCAGTACCCTGGTGCACGCCGGCACCAACCGCGCCTTGCACGCCTGCTCGCAGTTCACCGGTGATGTGTTGCTGGTGGAGTCGGAAACCGACGACCATGTGCCCCATGCCACCATCATGAGCTACCGCGCCGCATGCCAGCAGACCCATTCGTTGACCCATCGAATCATCGATGGCGCCGACCATGCCTTGAGCGACCCCATCTCACAGCAGGCCTACACCTCGATCCTGGTGGACTGGATCACGGAAATGGTGGTGGGAGAGCGGTTGAGCATCATTCAGGAGCGGTAGGCTTCGGTGCCTATGCGGGCGCCATCGCGAGCAGGCTCGCTCCCACAGGGGAACGCGATCAAGTGTGGGAGCGAGCCTGCTCGCGATGGCGCCGGGCCAGACAATGATCACTTGAGCCCAGGCTTGACCCGCAACGCCTTGGCCTTCGCCTCGATCACCAGGTACATCACCACCGTGATCAGCAACGGCAGGATGAAGTAGATCGCCCGATAGGCAATCAACCCCGCCAGCAGGCTGCCCCGGGACGCGTCGTGTTGCAGCAGGGCGATGAACACCGCTTCCAGTACCCCGAGCCCTGCCGGAATATGGGTGATGACCCCGGCAATGCTGCTGATCAGCAACACGCCTAGCACCACCGGGTATTCCAGTTTGCTGGGCAGCAAGGTAAAGATCACCGCCGCCATCAACGACCAGTTAAGTGCCCCCAGCGCCAGTTGCAGCATCGCCATGCGCAGCGAGGGCAGGTTGATTTCCATGCCACGGATCGTCCAGGCACGCCGCTTGGAAAACCGGCAGGCCAGCAGATACCCGGCACTCGCCAGCAGCAACAGCGCGCCCACGCCTTGCAAGGCATCGCTGCTCAGTTTCCAGCCCGGCGGCATCGTCACCAGGCCGCTGCTGAACACCACCCCGGCCAGGGTCATGTAGCCGAACCAGTTCGTGGCCAGGCTCAGGCCGAGGATCTTGGCGATGTTGCCGGTGCTGACCCCCAGCCGGGAATACAGCCGGTAGCGCATGGCGATGCCGCCGACCCAGGCGCTGAGGTTGAGGTTGAAGGCGTAGCTGATGACACCCACGGGCAGGATCTGCCGCCAACCCAGTTTCTGGCGGATGTAGGTGCGTCCGATCAGATCAAAGCAGGCATAGGTGATGAAACTGGCGACGGTCAGCGCGGCGGCAATGATCAGGGTCCGCACCTTGAAATCGGCCAGGGTGTCGAACACCTCGGACCAGTCGATGCGCCGGGCCAGGGTGGTGAACAGCACGATCAGCAGCAGGAAGAACGCCAGGGTCAGGGGTCTTTTCCAGCGGCTCCAGCGTGACTTGGGCTTGCTCTCGTCCCGGCCATGGGTATCACTTGACGCAGTGTGCGCCTCAGAGTGGTTCATGGGATTCGCTCCGAACCGCCGTCGGCGGCGAAAAAGGTTTCAGGCGCGGTTTATGGGCCGGCAGCCATCCGGCCCAGGCCGGGAAGTGGCGCAGGAAGTGGAACACCATGAAACCGATGGTCATGCGCCAGAGCAGGCCCCGTGGAGCGTGATTGGCGGGCATGACGGTGCAGTGCTCGCGGCTCAGGTGATCGAGGCGCTGGAACAGCTCGCGGTTGAACTCCCGGTCGCGGATCAGCACGTTGGCTTCCAGGTTCAGCGACAGGCTCAGGGGGTCGAGGTTGCTCGAGCCGACGGTGCTCCAGTCTTCGTCCACCAGGGCGACCTTGCCGTGCAGCGGCCGCTCGCAATATTCATGGATCATCACCCCGGCCTTGAGCAGATAGTCATACAGCATCCGCGCCGCAAGCTTGGCGATCATCATGTCCGGCTGGCCCTGCAGGATCAGCCGCACGTCGACGCCACGACGCGCCGCATTGCGGATTTCCCGCAGCAACCGGTAGCCGGGGAAGAAATAGGCATTGGCGATGACCACCCGGCGTTTGGCGCTGCGCAGCACTTGCAGGTAGACCTCTTCGATGTCGGTCTGATGCTCATGGTTATCGCGGTAGACCAGCCGCACCTGGCCGTCATGGTCGCTGAAAGCCAGATCGCTGCGTCGGCTGCGGCGCCGCTGCCACCAGTACTTGGCCCGGGCCGGCCGACCGCTTTGTATCAAGGCGAAGTGATGGATATCGACCACCGCTGGCCCCTTGATCTCCACCGAATAGTCCTGCTTGGCCTCGGGGCCGAAATCGCCCAGATGGTCGGCGGAGAAATTGATCCCGCCGATGAAGGCAATCACGCCGTCTATCACCACCACCTTACGGTGCAGGCGGCGGAACCAGTTGGTGCGAAAGCCCAGGTGAAGGGGCGCGGGGTCGAACATCTGCAGGTGCACGCCGGCGTCGCTCAACGAGGCGAGGAAGTCCGGCGTCAGTTCCCCGCAACCGAAACCATCCAGGCTCAGGGTGACGCGCACGCCTCGATGGGCGGCGTCCACCAGCACATCGCGCAATTCGTTGCCGACCTTGTCCTCGAACAGAATGAAGGTCTCGATGAGCACTTCATTCTCGGCGCGACGGAGCGCCTCGAACACCCGCGGGAAATATTCCTCGCCATTTTCCAGCAGGGTGACGCGGTTGTTGCCATGCCAGCCGTATTCGACGTCCACCAGCGCCGGATCACGCTCGGTGGGCGGCGTCTCGACCTGCTCCACCGTCGCTTTGTTCATGGTCGCGCTCATAGTTCGATCTCCACCGACAGTGGGGCATGGTCGGACAGGTGCGACCAGGGGCGTACGTTCAATACCTTGGGCTGATGGGCCTTGAGGTTGCGCACATAGATTCGGTCCAGGCGCAGGATTGGCAGGCGCGCCGGAAAGCTGCGGGCCGGCTTGCCCCATTGTTCGGCGAACACTTCCCGCAGGCCGCAGGGCTCGAGCAGCTCGCTGGCCTTGCCGCGCCAGTCGTTGAAGTCCCCGGCGACAATCACCGGTGCCTCGGGCGGCAGTTCGCTCAAGCGCTTGCACAACAACTTCAGTTGTTCGACGCGATGACCTTCACGCAATCCCAGGTGTACGCAAATGGCGTGGACCTGCGGGCCGTCGCCGCCCGGCAGGCGCAACACGCTGTGGAGCATGCCGCGGCTTTCATGACCGCTGATGGAGACGTCCAGGTTGTCGTAGCGAATGATCTGGAACTTCGACAGCAGCGCGTTACCGTGGTCCCCCGCCGGGTACACGGCGTTGCGCCCGTAGGCGAACTGCGGCCAGAGACTGTCGGCCAGGAATTCGTACTGCGGCATGCTCGGCCAGTTGGAAAAGCGCTGGGGGTGATGTTCGTGGGCGCCATGCACTTCCTGCAGGAACACCACGTCGGCGGACACACTGCGCACCGCTTCGCGCAGTTCCGGCAGGATGAAGCGCCGGTTCAGGGCGGTGAAGCCCTTGTGGGTGTTGACCGTCAGGACCGTGAAGCGGCTGATCCGGTCGAGGTCGTGCGCCAGGTTCTGCGGCGCGTCGGTGCTTGCATCGCGGGTCGCTTCGGTCGGGCCTGGCGTGTTCATGGCAGTACCCCCTCGGCCGGACGCTCGCCGGGTGCGGTGGCGAGGTCCTTGTCCAGGTCGAAGCGCTCCAGCAGATGACGTGCGTCATAGGGTGCGCGGACTTTGATGTCGTTATCGAAATAGCAGAACACCTCCCGGCTCTTGCGCGCCCTGGGGTTCTTTTTCGGGTCGATCAGGTGGGCGTCCTCCGGTTGCGTGCCGTGGCTCCAGGCCTCGATCCGGTCGCCCCAGCGCTGCAATGCCTCGTCGGTGTAGCCGCTGGCATACAGCTCTTCGGCACCGTGCAGGCGCAGGTAGACAAAATCGCTGGTGACGTCTTCGCGATAGGGCCACTTGCCGGCGGTGTCGGCGATCACCAGCGCAATGTCGTAGCGCTTGAGCAGGGTGATGAAATGCGCGTCGATGAAGCTTTCATGGCGGATCTCGACCGCGTGGCGCAGCGGACGCTTCTTGTCGGTGGTGGTGCTGGCGTGGCCGTCCAGGCGCGGCTCGTGCTCACGGGCCAGGGCGGCGGCGCTTTCGGTGTCGTGGGGCAACTGTTTGAGGAAGTCTTCGAACAGTTCGGGGTCGAATTTGAAACTGGGGGGAAACTGCCAGAGGATGGCGCCGAGCTTTTCCTTGAGTTCCAGCACCCCGGAGGCGAAGAAATTGGCAAGTGGCTTGTGGATATCCCGCAGGCGCTTGATGTGGGTGATGAAACGCGGCGCCTTGACGCTGAACACGAAGCCCGGCGGCGTCTCGGCATACCACTGGGCATAGCGTTCGGGACGTTGCAGGGCGTAGAACGAGCCGTTGATTTCGATGCTGTTGACCGCTCGTGAGGCGAACTGCAATTCACGCTTGTGGGTCAGCCCCTTGGGGTAGAAATCCCCCCGCCAAGGCGTGTATCGCCAACCGGAAATGCCGATGTGGATTGCCGTCATGTGTCCCTCCCGTGCCAGATGACCTCGTACTGCCGGTGTCTTGCTGATGACTGTCGGGCGGTGTGGAAAGTTTCGGCGGAGTGCCCGATGGTGAAGCGGTGGGGTTCTTGTGGCGAGGGGATTTATCCCCGCTGGGCTGCGCAGCAGCCCCAAGACAGTCAACACAATCTGCCTGATACACCGAGGTGTAAGTATTTAGGGCTGCTGCGCAGCCCAGCGGGGATAAATCCCCTCGCCACAGGGTTTTGTATTGACCTCTGGAGCGAACTTGCCGGCCCGTTGTGGATCAGTTCCTTACCGACCTCATGAAGGAGCCTCGCGTTTTGTCTCGATTGAGCACTGCATTTCTGCTGGTCTTGCTGACGCTGACCGGTGGTATCGCCCACGGTGCTGCCGCCATTCCCGGCACGCCCGCGCCCAGTGAAACTCCTGCCGAGCCCGAACCCCTGGTCCAGGGCGGTTTGCTCGGGGCGATCAGTTCGAGCATCGATGACGTCCAGGACAAGCTCGACCTCAACCAGAGCCTGATCGATGCCTGGCGCTTGCGGGCGGACCGGGCGGCGGACGAGGTAGACCGGCTGGTGGTCCAGACTTCCCGCTCGTCCTGGCGTGTGGCGGGGGATTTCCTGCTGCTTTCCGGCGTCTGGCTGGGCGCCTTCGGGCTGATCTGGGCCGGCGCACGGCTGCTGGTACGTCATCTGGGCCAGCGTCGTTGGCTGCGCACCCGTCAGCGGGTGCTGGACCTGCTCGGTTACCTATTGCCTTACACGGTGCCGGCGCTGGTCTGTCTGCCGCTGACCCTGTACGTCAGCCATTTCCTGCAGGTTTCGGTCGGTCGTGCCCTGGCGCTGTGCTTCGCCTATGCCACCAGCAGCGGCGTGTTCTCCACCTCAGTGCTGCTGTGCGTGATCGTGATGTTCAACGCCGGTCACAAGCGTCGGGCGGTGGCGATCATTCGCCAGTTCAGCCCGCGGCCGTTGTTCCTGATCGGTTTCCTCGCCGCCCTGAGCGATGCGCTCACCAGTCCGCAGATTGCCCGGCAACTGGGTGGCAACATCACCAGCAGCGTGGCGGTGTTCACCGGGCTGCTGGCCTCGGTGATCTTTGGCTGGCTGGTGATTCGCATGCGTCGGCCGGTGGCCCACCTGATCCGCAACCGGCCGCTGGCCCAACGCCTGAAGCAACCGGCCCTGCAGGAGTCGCTGCGGATCTTTTCCGGGCTCTGGAACTGGCCGATCCTGTTGATGGTGCTGGTGTCGGCGGTAAGCCTGATCGGTGTCGGCGAAGACAACCAGAAAGCCCTGCGTTGCGCGCTGTTCACCACCATCCTGCTGATTGCCACGGTGTTTCTCAGCACCGTGCTCCAGCATGTGTTCAAGTCGCCCAAGGCTGAAACCATCCAGCGCAACAGCGCCTACAAGGGCCGGTTGCTGAGCCTGTTGCACGCGTTGCTGCGGATTGTCATGGCGGTGGCATTCATTGAAATCCTCGGACGGATCTGGGGGATTTCGCTGTTCGAATTCGCTTCGCGCAACGCGGTGGGCAGGGCGATCAGTGATTCCCTGAGCCGTATCGGCCTGATTTTCCTGGTGACCTGGCTGACGTGGGTGGTGCTCGATACGGCGATCCAGGAAGCCCTGAAACCACCGCTGAACAAGCGCGGCGCTCGTCAGCCTAGCACCCGGATCAAGACCATCCTGCCGCTGTTGCGCAACGCCGCCAAAATCATCCTGGTGGTGATTTGCGCGATCACCACCATGGCCAACCTGGGCATCAACGTCGCGCCGCTGCTGGCGGGCGCCGGGGTGGTGGGCCTGGCGATCGGCTTCGGTTCGCAGCAACTGGTGCAGGACGTGATTACCGGACTGTTCATCATCATCGAAGACACCCTGTCCATCGGCGATTGGGTGGTGCTCGACTCCGGCCACGCCGGCACCGTCGAGGGTCTGACCATCCGCACCTTGCGCCTGCGCGACGGCAAGGGCTTCGTGCATTCGGTGCCGTTCGGCCAGATCAAGGCAGTGACCAATCAGTCCCGGCAGTTTGCCTTTGCGTTTTTCTCGGTGCAGTTCACCTACGACACCGACGTCGACCAGGCCATTGAACTGATCCGCGAAGCCGGGCGTTCGATCTCGGAAGACCCGTTCCTCAAGTTCAACCTGCAAGGGCCGCTGGATGTGTTCGGCGTGGACCGGATGGATCTCAACGGCGTGGTGCTCACGGCGCAGTTCCGCACCGTTTCAGGCGGGCAATATGCGGTGAGCCGGGCGTTCAACCAACGCTTGAAAAAGCTTGTGGATAACAACCCAACGGTGCATTTCGCGCAGACTTATCCACAGCAGGTGATGTTGCCGAAGCGGTTGGTCGAGGAGCCGAAAGGCGGGGATGAAGTGCCTGAACAGCCTCATTGATGCCAGGCTTTGAGATGGGCTGATGGCCTCATCGCGAGCAGGCTCGCTCCCACATTCGAGCGCATTCTTTCTGAAGAAACTCGGTCAACTGTGGGAGCGAGCCTGCTCGCGATGAGGCCCGCCCAGACACCTCAACCTTTCTGAATCAATTTGCTGCGCACCTCAGCCATCGCCTGCACATCCAGCTCCAGCCAGAAATGCAGCTTCCCGGCAATCTGCGCCGCCGCCGGCAACCCGTCGCGGTACACCAGCCGATTGCTTGCCAGCGCCGGCACTTTCGCCCCCGGCAGCAAGGTGCCGGCCAGGTTCAGCGGGTCGACGCCGCACACCGCGACCAGGCTGTTGTCGGCGGGGCGACGGCGGACTTCGCGCAGCAGCGGGATCGCTTCGGGCAGGGCGAATTGCTCGCCGGCCAGGCCGCTGACGAAACGCCCGCCACGGATTTCCCCCCGCGCCTCCAGACGATGGAATGTGCGCAGCAACTCGCGCCAGCTCGGCAGCCAATCCGCCTCCCGCTCCAGCAAACGCCAGAACACCACGCCGTAACGGCGCAGCAGGGTCATGGCGATGTGCTCCAGGGTTTCGGGCGGTGTGGGCGCGGGTCGGCTGCCTTCGGTTGGCGCTGGCTGGCTGCGGCGCAACAAGGCCCAGCGCCCGGCATCGTCCATGCCGCCGACAAACGCCCCGCGCCCACGCCGACTGCTGCGGGCCTGACGTTTGCTGGCCGGGGTGATCAGCGCCCGCAGCCCGGCGAAGCCGTCGGCATTCACCAGGCCGGCGCCCACCAGCTCTTGCAAGGCGATCTCCAGTTCGGCGCGCAGCAGGTGGGCCTCGTGCAGCAACTCGTCGAAAAACAGCGCGCCGTGTTCGCTGAGAGCCTGGTGGACTTTCTGGGTCTTGAGGGACAGTTCGCTCACTGGCGTCTGCTCCGCCAGGCTGCTCCACAGGGCGACCTGGCTGCGCGGCAGCAACACGATTGGCGTACTGCGCAGGGCCGTGGCGGAGGATTTCTGTCGGGCGCTGAGGCGAGTCCAGACCAGCTTGCCGCTGCGACACAGTTCGTCGAGCCAATTGGCGGAATAGTCCTTGATCCGTGTCGGCAACAGGTCGCTGTCCCAGGCCGAGGCAGCGGCCGGGTAGCCTTCGAACTGGCTGATGATCGACGGCAGCACCGCGCTGCCCCGGCCCTGGGTCGACGGCGACAGGTGCTGCCAGTCGAACAGGAACCGCATGAAATCCTGCAGCATCACCGGTTCGATTTCCCGGCGCAGACGTTTGACGGTGTAGCGATGAATACGGGCCAGCAGATGCCGTTCGCACCATTCCTCCTGGCCGGTGCCCGGCGTGAAGCGGCCGCGCAGCACATAGCCTTGTTGCTCAAGGTGCACCAGGGCCTGGGTGGCTTGCGCTGTCGATAATCCCAACGGATAGGCGATGGCGGTCAGTGGCAGCGGACCAAAGGCGCTGAGCCGGGCGCGGAGTACTTCCACCACGGCTTCGTCGCTGTCCCAGGCTTCATCGAACCCGGCCAGGGGCGCCAGCGCGGGCTGCCATTGCGCCTGTGGATAAATCCCTTGCAGGCAGGTCAGCCGCTCCAGTGGCACCCACAGGCCGCGCTCGGCGCTGATCTGCACATGGCTGGCACGCCCGCGTTCAGCCAACACCTGCAGCCAGCCCAGCCACGATTCGTGGGCGCGGGCTTCGCTGTCGGCGATGCAGGCCAGGCTCATCAGCGCTTCGTGCATTTCATCGAGGTTGGCGGGCGTCGGCCACGCTTCGTCCCGGACCGCCTGGATGGCCTCGGCGTCCAGTGCGCCCAAATCGTCGGTGGATTGCGGATCGCTCCAGCGCCGGTTGATCACCGCCTGGGTTCGGCGTTCTTCCAGCGGCGCGTCGTCGAGAAAGGTGTAGGGCCGGGCGCTGAGAATTTCTGCCGCCAGGGGCGAAGGGGCGGGCAGATCGCGGCTGATCAGGCGCACCGCGCCCGCTTCCATGCGCCGCAACAGCGCCAGCCAGCCTTCGCTGTCCATGGCTTCGTGCAGGCAGTCGTCGAGGGTCTGTTCCACCAGCGGGTGGTCGGGGATTTCCCGCTCGCCGGCGAGGTTCTCCAGGCAGGCGATCTGGTCGGGGAACACGCTGGCGATCAGGTCTTCGCTTTTCATCCGTTGGATCTGCGGCGCGACCTTGCGCCCGCCGGTGTAGCGCGGCAAGGCCAGGGCCACTCCGGCATTCCAGCGCCAGCGCACGCCGAACAGCGGCGCATCCAACACCGCTTGCACCAGGATCTGTTCGGCACTGTGGCTGTTGAGGTAGCGCCAGACTTCATCCAGCTCGAAGCTGTGGCTGGTGGACAGCGACAGTACGATGGCGTCTTCGCTGGCGGCGGCCTGTAATTCGAAGTTGAAGGTGCGGCAGAAGCGCTTGCGCAGGGCCAGGCCCCAGGCGCGGTTGATGCGGCTGCCGAACGGCGTGTGGATGATCAGTTGCGTGCCGCCGGACTCGTCGAAGAAGCGCTCCATCACCAAGGTGTCCTGGGACGGCAGGGCGCCAAAGGCCAGGCGCGCCGGGGCCAGGTAATCCAGCAGTTGTTCGGCGCTGGCCAGGTTCAATTGCAAGGTGCCGGTCAGCCAGTCGAGGGCCGGTTGCAGATTGCCAGGGGTGGCGCCGAGCAGTTGATCCAGCTGTGCTTGCAGACGCGCCACCGCCAGGGACAGTTCGGCGCTGCGCCCTGGAGCTTCGCCGAGCCAGAACGGAATGGTCGGCGGCTGGCCCTGGGCGTCCTCGACCCGCACCCGACCGGTCTCGACGCGGATGATGCGGTAGGAGGTATTGCCGAGCTGGAACACGTCGCCGGCAATGCTCTCCACCGCGAAGTCTTCGTTGACGCTGCCGATGTTCAGGCCCTGGGGTTCGAGCAGCACGCTGTAGTCGGCGTTGTCGGGGATGGTGCCGCCGCTGGTCACGGCGGTCAGTTTGCTGCCCCGGCGCCCGCGCAGGGTGCGACTGACCGCGTCGCGATGCAGGTAGGCGCTGCGCACGCCCTGGCGACTGTTGAGGCCTTCGGCGAGCATCTGCAGCAGCGCCTGATAATGCCCTTCGTCCAGTCCGGCGTAGGGCGAAGCGCGACGAAAGATGTCCAGCAAGGCCTGTTCCTGCCATTCCTGGCAACTGACCTCGGCGACGATCTGCTGGGCCAGCACATCCAGCGGTGCCTTGGGGATGTGCAGGATATCCAGTTCGCCCCGGCGTACACAGTCGAGCAGGGCGGCGCATTCGATCAAATCGTCACGGGTGGTGGCGAACAGACGACCCTTGGGCGTGCCGCCGACCTGGTGGCCGGAGCGGCCAACCCGTTGCAGGAACGCCGAAATCGAACGGGGCGAGGCGATCTGGCACACCAGGTCGACATCGCCGATGTCGATGCCCAGCTCCAGGGACGCGGTGGCGATGAGCACCTGCAATTCACCGCGCTTGAGCCGTTGCTCGGCGTCGAGGCGAAACTCTTTCGCCAGGCTGCCATGGTGGGCGGCCACGGCGTCCTTGCCCAGGCGCTCGCTCAGATGGCGGCTCAGGCGTTCGGCCAGGCGCCGGGTATTGACGAATACCAGGGTGGTGCGATGTTCCCGGGCTAGGTCGGCGAGGCGGTTGTAGACCAGCTCCCATACGTCATTGGCCATCACCGCCGAGAGCGGCACCGGCGGCACTTCGATGTCCAGGTCCCGGGGGCGGGCATGGCCGATGTCGACGATTTCACACGAGCGGCCTTCGCCCACCAGAAAGCGTGACACCGATTCGATGGGCTTCTGCGTGGCGGACAGGCCGATGCGCACCAGCGGCTCGGCGCACAGCGCTTGCAGGCGCTCCAGGCTCAGGGCCAAGTGGCTGCCGCGCTTGCTGGCGGCGATGGCGTGGATTTCGTCGACGATCACCGTGCCGGTGCTAGCGAGCATCTGCCGGCCTGAGTCGGAGCCGAGCAGCACGTAGAGCGATTCAGGGGTGGTCACTAGGATATGCGGCGCGGTTTTGCGCATCGCCGTACGTTCTTTCTGCGGCGTGTCGCCGGTGCGCACGGCGGTGGTGATCTCCAGGGGCGGCAGGCCCATCTGCCGCAATTGTTCGGTAATGCCGGCCAGCGGGGTTTGCAGGTTGATCCGGATATCGTTGCTCAGTGCCTTGAGCGGCGAGACGTAGACCACCAGGGTCTGGTCCGGCAGGCCGCCCTGTTCCAGGCCGCGGTGCACCAGGTCGTCGAGCACGGCGAGAAAGGCCGTGAGGGTCTTGCCCGAGCCGGTGGGCGCGGCCACCAGGGTCGAACGACGCTGGCCGATCAACGGCCACGCCCGGGCCTGGGCGGCAGTGACCGCCGGGAAGGTCTGGCTGAACCAGGCACGGACGGCGGGGTGAAAGCCTGCCATGGCGTGGTCGGCTGCAAGGGGCAGATTCATAGGGGCAGTTATGCGGGTGGGATGAGGAAGATGCAAGTGCCGGCTGATACCTCTGTTGCCTGGCAGGGCCCTATCGCGAGCAGGCTCGCTCCCACAATGGATCTGCTGCGCTTCGTCCTGTGGGAGCGAGCCTGCTCGCGATGAGGCCCTGGAGCGCGGCGAAAATCCCGGATCTGCACTTTACGGATGACGGTTGCGCACTAAACCCGCAAAATGCAACGATTCCGGCAACGCCCGTGGGCGTTGTCGACCAAATTCTTGTGCCAACAGACTGGGCCTGCTGACTTTATGCGAATGCGCCTTATGTTACTGGGCGGCGGAAATGCCCTTGGGCAGGCGCTGATTCGCCTCGGTGCGGAAGAAGACATCGGTTTTCTCGCCCCCCGCCCCCCCGAAGATGGCTGGGATGCCGCGAGCCTGACGCAGTTGCTCGACGACACCCGTCCGGACGCCCTGATCAACCTGGCGTATTACTTCGACTGGTTTCAGGCCGAAGGCGTCAGCGAGCAGCGCCTGGCCAGCCAGGAGCATGCGGTCGAGCGCCTGGCCGAACTGTGCCAGCACCACAACATCATCTTGCTGCAACCGTCGAGCTATCGCGTGTTCGACGGCTCCCGCGCTACGGCCTACAGCGAGAAGGACGAACCGGTCCCGCTGGGCCTGCGCGGCCAGGCGTTGTGGCGGATCGAACAAAGCGTGCGCGCCACGTGCCCGCAACATGTGTTGCTGCGCTTCGGCTGGCTGCTGGACGACAGCGCCGACGGCATCCTCGGACGTTTCCTGGCCCGGGCCGAGCAGCCCGAAGAACTGTTGCTGGCCGACGACCGTCGAGGCAACCCGACGCCGGTGGACGACGCGGCCCGGGTGATCATCTCGGTGCTCAAGCAACTCGACTGCGCGGCGCCGCTGTGGGGCACCTATCATTACGCCGGACATGAGGCGACCACGCCGCTGGCGCTGGGCCAGGCGATCCTCACCGAGGCCCGTGCCCTGCATCCGCTGGCAATCGAATCGCCCACGCCCCAGGCCCACGCCGCACGGCCGGATGCCGCGGAAGAACCACAGCACGCGGTGCTGGCCTGCAAGAAAATTCTGCACACTTTCGGGATCAAGCCCCGCGCCTGGCGCGCCGCGCTCCCGGGCTTACTGGATAGGTTTTATCGCCATGGCTGACGGCCCTGTTTTAATCACCGGCGGTGCGGGCTTCATTGGTTCGCACCTGACCGACGCCTTGCTCGCCAAGGGACATTCGGTGCGCATCCTCGATGACCTGTCCACCGGCAAGCGCAGCAACCTGCCGCTGGACAATCCAGCCGTTGAACTGATCGAAGGCGATGTCGCCGATGCCGCCCTGGTGGCCCGGGCCATGGCCGGTTGCAGCGCCGTGGCGCACCTGGCCGCAGTGGCTTCGGTGCAAGCCTCGGTGGACGACCCGGTACGCACCCACCAGAGCAACTTCATCGGCACCCTGAACGTCTGCGAGGCTATGCGCCAGACAGGCGTCAAGCGGGTGCTGTTCGCCTCCAGCGCAGCGGTCTACGGCAACAACGGCGAAGGCCAGTCCATCGACGAAGAAACCCCCAAGGCTCCGCTCACGCCGTACGCCTCGGACAAACTGGCCAGCGAGTTCTACTTCGACTTCTATCGCCGCCAGCACGCGCTGGAGCCGGTGGTGTTCCGCTTCTTCAACATCTACGGCCCGCGCCAGGATCCGTCCTCGCCGTATTCCGGGGTCATCAGCATCTTCAGCGAACGGGCACAGAAAGGCTTGCCGATCACCGTGTTCGGCGACGGCGAGCAGACCCGGGATTTCGTCTACGTCGAGGACCTGGTGGACTTGCTGGTGCAGGCCATTGAAAAGCCTGAGGTGGAAGTCGGCGCGGTGAACGTCGGCTGGAACCAGGCCACGACCCTCAAGCAGATGCTCCAGGCCCTGGCCTCGGTGGTCGGTGACCTGCCACCGATCAACTACGGCCCGGCGCGCTCGGGGGATATCAAGCATTCCCGGGCGGATAATCATCGGTTGTTGCAGCGCTTCAGCTTCCCGCAGCAGACGCCGATGAGCGTGGGACTGGCGCGGTTGTTGGGCCGCTGATCCAAGGACAATGGAACCAATGTGGGAGCGAGCCTGCTCGCGATAGCGGTTTGTCAGCCGACATAGATGCCGGCTGATCCACCGCAATCGCGAGCAGGCTCGCTCCCACAGTTATTTCTGAGGTGACGAAGGGTCAGAACTTGTAACCCAACCCCACCATGTAGATCCACGGATCCACATCGACATTCACCTTGGCCCGCGTCCCGCCAGCCACCGCGTTGTTGTCGACATACGCGGTGGTGTCGATGTCGATGTAGCGGATCTGGCCGTTGATCATGATGTTGTCGGTCAGCATGTAGTCAGCCCCCACTTGCCAGGCCATGCCCCAACTGTTGCTCGCGCGGAAGTTGCTGAAGCCGTTGGCACTGGCTTCGCTGCCAACGTGTTCGTCGTAGATCCAGGTGTAGTTGATGCCGGCGCCGACATAAGGCTGGAACGCCGATTTGGCGTCGAGCGGGTAATAGACCAGGCTCAGGGTCGGCGGCAGGTGCTTGAGGGTGCCGAGCTTGCCATTGGCCGCGCCCAGGGCGGTGCCTTTGAGCTTCACGTCGTGCTCGAAGGGCGAGGCCGCCAACAATTCGATGCCCAGGTTGTCGGTGAGCATGTAGGCGAAGTTCAGGCCCAGTTGCGTGTCGCTGCTCATGGTCGCCTTGCCACCCAGATCGGCACCGGCCAACGGGCCACGGTCGACCTTGACGCTGGAACTGTCGGCTTGCGGATTGACAATAATGGCACCGGCGCGAACGATGATATCGCCGGCTGTATGGGCCTGGGCGAGAGGGGCGGCGAGTGCGAGAGCGACGAGGGAAGCGCTGAGCAAGGACTTGTGCATGGGGGCTCCAGAAGACATTTCAAAAGGGATGTCCCATGGTACGGAGCGCTCTGGGCCGGTCTTTTGACTCAGCTCAATGAAAGTGTGATGAACACTTTGAGGGCCTCATCGCGAGCAGGCTCGCACACATTGGATTGGCGTGAATGCTGATTTTGTATTCACAGCAGATCCCTGTGGGAGCGAGCCTGCTCGCGATAGCTATTTCACAGGCAACACATGACTGTCGGATTCACTCCGGCAGCTCATACACATAAATCTTCTCAGCCTCCATCTGATACCCCGCATCGGCCAGTTCGCTGGTGGACGGCTTGACCTGCATCGGCCCCTCGACCCAGTACGGCTGGTACAGCTCATCGAGCTTCACCCCGACTTCGCTTTTCACATGCACGATCTGATTCGAAGGCGGTGGCGGCACATGAATGCAGGCGCCGAAATACGGCACCAGCAAAAAGTCCGTGGTGCGGCCTTCCTCGCTGACTTCCAGCGGCACGATGTAGCCCGGCAAACGAATCTGCTGGCCATCGAGTTCCTTGACCACCGGTGCGTTGGGCAGGTCCTGTTTGGCGGCCGGGGCGGATTCGGCGGACAGCGCATTGCCCATCTGCGACAGGTCATGCAGCGGGGTCATGTTCGGCACTTCCGGCGGCGCGTCGGGCGGGATCATTTCTGACCAGGCCAGGTCCCTCGGCTCGGCCGCCCACAGCGGCAGGGCGACCATCATCAACAGCGCAAGCAGGGCGCGGGGCATCTTCAATGTCCTCATAAACGGATCGACAAGCCGTCGGCCAACGATTGGCGATAGGCACGCCAGGCCGGCACGCTGCCCATCAGCAGGGCGGCGACCAGAATGCCAGCCATGAGCGTCCATTCATATTCGCTTGGCCAGCTCAACGGCAGGTACAGGCCATAGGCCGACTGTACGTAACCCTGGGCGGCGCCGATGCCGATATACAGCAAGGCCAGCCCGGCTGCGACGCCGGTCAGCGCCAGGGCAAAGGCTTCCAGCACCAGCAGGCTCGCGATGTGCCACGGCCGGGCGCCCACCGAACGCAGGATCGCCATTTCCCGACGACGCTCGTTGAGGCTGGTGAGGATCGCCGTGAGCATGCCGATCAATCCGGTCAGGACCACAAACAGCGAAATCACGAACAAGGCTTTTTCCGCCGTGCCCATCAGGCTCCACAACTCTTGCAGGGCCACGCCGGGCAGGATCGCCAGTAACGGCTCGCCACGGAATTCATTGATTTCACGCTGTAGGGCAAAGGTGGAAATCTTGCTGTTGAGGCCGAGCATGAACGCGGTGATCGCTTGGGGCGTGAGGTCCATGTTGCGCGCCTGGTCGGCGCTGATGCGACCGCTGCCCTGGGCTGGCACGCCGTTCTTCCAGTCGATGTGGATCGCTTCCATGCCGCCGAGGCTGATGTGCAGCGTGCGGTCCACCGGGGTGCCGGTGCGCTTGAGAATGCCGACCACGGTGAAGGGTTTGTCGTCATGCTTGACCAGGCTGATCGCCGCCACGCCGTGGGCCAGCACCAGTTTGTCGCCGAGCTTGTAATGCAGCGCTTCGGCCACTTCGGCACCGAGTACCACTTCGAACGGATCGGTGGCAAAAGCCCGGCCATCGGCCAGTTCCAGGTGTTGCTGGCGGCCGTACTGGTAATGCTCGAAATAGGCCTCGGTGGTGCCCATTACCCGGTAGCCGCGATGGGAGTCGCCGAGGGACATGGGAATCGCCCACTTCACTTTCGGGTTGCTGGCGAAATGTTCGAAGCTGTCCCAGCGGATGTTGTTGGTGGCGTTGCCGATGCGGAACACCGAATACAGCAACAGGTTCACCGAGCCGGAACGGGCGCCGACGATCAGGTCGGTGCCGCTGATGGTACTGGCAAAACTGGCCTTGGCCTCGGTGCGCACCCGCTCCACCGCCAGTAGCAGGCAGACCGACAGGGCAATGGCGAAAACGGTGAGGATCGCGGTGAAACGGCGGTTCGCCAGGCTGGCCATGGCTAGACGGAGCAAATACATCTCAGACCTCGAGTGGCGTGGCGGCGCGATTGAGATCGGCCAGCGAGAGGTTGCGGTCGAACAGCGGTGCCAGGCTCTGGTCGTGGCTGACGAACAGCAGACTCGAACCGGCCTCGCGGCATTCAGCGAACAGCAGCCGCAGGAAGTTTTCCCGGGCGTCGTAGTCCAGGGCCGAGGTCGGTTCGTCGGCGATCACCAGTTCCGGCTGGCCGATCAACGCCCGGGCGGCGGCAACCCGCTGTTGCTGGCCGATGGACAGCGAGTCGGCGCGGCGCTCCAGCAGGTTCGGATCGGTCAGTCCCAGGTGAGTCAACAGCGTGGCGGCGGCCTGATCGACGCTGCCGTGACGCTGGATGGCCCGCTGCGCCCGCAGTCTGGAAAAGTGGCAGGGCAGCTCGACGTTCTCGCGCACCGAGAGAAACGGCAGCAGGTTGAATTGCTGGAAGATGTAGCCGGTGTGGTCCACGCGAAAGCGGTCGCGGCTGCCCGCCCCCAGTTCGCTGAGCGGCTGGCCGAGCAGGCGGATGCTGCCGCGATCCGGTATCTGCACCCCGCCCAGCAGCCCCAGCAAGGTGGTCTTGCCACTGCCGCTGGGGCCCTTGAGGAACAGGGTTTCGCCGGCTTCGAGGCGAAAGGCCGGGATATCCAGCAGTGGCGGATGCCCGGGCCAGCTGAAGAGCAGGTCGGACAGTTCGATGAGTGCTTGGGTCATGTTGGCCGATTCAGGATGGTTACCTGTGGGAGCGAGCCTGCTCGCGAAAGCGATGTACCAGGCGACATCTGTGCTGGATGTGCCGGTCTCTTCGCGAGCAGGCTTCCCACAAAGGGGATTTTCAGTGTTATCGGAATTTGAGGGTCGGCGCTTCAGGCGTCAATTCCCCGCCTTGCTGGCCGTTCGGGCTGATCATCTGCACCAGGATTTTATGGGTGGCCGGGAAGATCTTGAACAGTGGCGCCAGGTTCAGTTGCGTCAAGGAGCCAGCCGCGACACAGCGGAACTGGTAGCGAGCGTGGATTTCGCTGTGTTCGTGGTGCTCGTCGCCATCGTCATCGGCATCTTCGGCGTGATCTTCGTGATCCGGCTCGTCGCCGAACAGCGGGCTTTCCAGTTCCTGCTGCTCCAGGGAGCATTTGCCATCGGCCAGGACGATCAACGCCGCCGGTTTCTCCAACTGCTTGCGGACAGCGGCCACCTTGGCCTTGTCGGCATCGCTGGTGGCGGCGTGTTCGAAGCCCACCAGATTCATGGCCGGGCTCTCCAGTTCCAACTCCAGGGTCTCGCCGTCCAGCGAGGCATTGAGGCGGGCAACACCGTGTTCATGGGCACCCAGGCTGCCGTGTTCATGATCGTGGTCATGGTCATGCTCGACCGCCGCGTGAGCGACGGCCAATGGCAACAGGGCGAACGGCAAAGCAAGAAGCAGACGACGCATGACGAGTCTCCAGATACGGTGAATGTTTTGTTATGTAATCTTATAACGAATGTGTGCAGAGTTTGACCGTCTGCTTGGCGTCGCGCAAGGCCCGTGGGAGCATGGGAAGATTAAATCTTCGGGAGCACGGTGATGTTGCGCATACGCGGAACCGTCGGCGATTGGCCGGTGGACTTGTCGATCGAGATGGACGAGGGCGACTGGGCTCAGCTCGGCGCGCAGTTGCAGGCGGTCAAGCCGGAAGGCGCGGCGGTGGCTGCGGCCAAACCGGCGAATCAGGACGATGCGCTGTGGCAGATTGCCAGGGAGTTACTGCGCAAGGCCGGGCAGTTGAGCGGCCCGGACCTGCTGGAACAACTTGAAGGCCTGACGGGCAGTGCGCCGGCGGGCAAGCGCCTGCTGGTGCGGTTGCGTCACAGCCCGGACGTGAAGGTGATCAACGGAGGCGACACCCCGCTCTACAGCTGGCACAACCCTGTGTAGGAGCTGTCGAGCGAAGCGAGGCTGCGATCTTGTCCCAAGCCATTGAGTCGCGAGTGAACGCGCAACAGATCAAGATCAAAAGATCGCAGCCTCGCTTCGCTCGACAGCTCCTACACGCGCATGCGTCAGTAAAGTGCGGCAAACAGCTTGCGGCGATAGGTCGTCACCAGCGGATGATCATTGCCCAACAGTTCGAACACTTGCAGCAGGGTCTTGTGTGGCAGGCCTTCGCTGTAGCCGCGGTTGCGGCTGAACAGCTTGAGCAGTGCGTCGAGCGCCGGCTCGTACTGCTGGCGTGCCAGTTGCTGGATCGCCAGTTGATACACCGCCTCGTCGTCCTGCGGGTCTTTCGCCAGGCGAGCCTTGAGGTCGGCGGCGTCCGGCAGGTTTTTGGCCAGGCCGAGGAACTGGATCTGCGCCTTGGCCCCGGCCAGGGCGGCCTTGTGCTCGTCGCTTTTCACCGCGTCCAGCACCGTCTGCGCTTCACCCAGTTCACCGCGCTCGGTCAGGCAACGGGCGAACAGGATCAGCGCCTTGGCGTTGGTGTTGTCTTCGCCCAACAGCACGGTGAGCAGCGCTTCGGCGTCGGCGAAACGGCCGTCATCGAACAGCGCCTGGGCCTGTTCGAACGGATCGGCGGCGACCGGAGGCGGCATCTGCACATGGGGTTCGAGCATCGCCCGCACCGCCGATTCCGGCTGGGCCCCGGCGAAACCGTCGACAGGCTGGCCATCCTTGAACAGCACCACCGTCGGCAGGCTGCGGATGCCGAAACGGGCGACGATGTCCTGCTCGATGTCGCAGTTGACCTTGGCCAGCAGCAATTCGCCCTGATAGCTCTCGGCAATGCCTTGCAACATCGGCATCAGAGCCTTGCACGGCGCACACCACTCGGCCCAGAAATCCACCAGTACCGGCTTGTGGAAAGAGTTCGCGATCACCGACTGGTCGAAATCGGCGGTGGTGGCGTCGAAGATGTAGGGGGTGTCCTGGGTCATGGGAGTCTCGTAGAACGCTTGAATGGAGCAACTATACGCGGGGTCTTGTGGTGCCTGGTAGGCCGCTATCGCGAGCAGGCTCGCTCCCACAGGGGATCTTCGGTGCTCTCCCGATCAATGTGGGAGCGAGCCTGCTCGCGATGCCTTTCAGGGCGAACGCCGTGCGTGATACAGGCTCACATGCCGAAACTCCTCAGGCTCGGCCAGATCCGGCAAGGTCATGGCTTCGAGCATTTCGATGCGCCGGTACAACGGATGCTGGAAATCCCGTACCCGGGAGTCGGCCACCAGGGCTTCGCGGCCGCGGCTGAGAAAATGATCCAGCAACGGCAGGTTGGCCCGGTCGTAGAGCACATCGGCCACCAGGATCAGGTCGAAGCGATCCGTCTCGGCGAAGAAGTCCGTCGAATAACTTAGCTCCACGCCATTGAGCAGGGCATTGGCCTGGCAAGCAGCAATCGCCAACGGATCCAGGTCGCACGCCACCACTTCCCGCGCCCCGGCCTTGATCGCCGCGATGCCCGCCACGCCGGAGCCGGCGCCGAAATCCAGCACTCGCTTGCCCTCGACCCACTGCGGTTGTTCGGCCAAATAGCGGGCCATCGCCAGGCCGCTGGCCCAGCAGAAGCTCCAGTACGGTGGCTCGTGGAGGATGCGCCGGGTTTCCTCCGGGCTGAAGGCGCGGTCCATGTTATCGCCGTCGATCAGCCACAGCTTCAAGTCAGTGCCGGGCAACGGGCAGTCCACCAGCCGCGCCTCCCCGAGCAACTCGCTCAGCGCGTATTGCAGGTCTTGCGGTGCATTCATGGCGCTTTGACGAATTGCAGGGCACCCAATGCCTGGGTGGTTGGTTGCGCGATGCGCTGTTCCGGCAGGTGCAGGATCAATTGCCCCGACTGGCTGGCACGGCCACGCAGCTCCACCCGGGCGTCGACCGGGAAGGCGTCCGGGTTGAAGCGCAGGCGGAAGGGCAGGGCCCGGTTGGTACCGATCAGGCTGGAACTGGCGAGCAACTGCTGCGGGCGGCCCTTGTCGTCGATCACCAGCAGCGCCAGTTCGACTTCGGCCCCGGCCGGTACGCCTTCGAGGGAGCCGCTCAATTCCCGCTGGTACGCCGGCAATGGCCCCAGCTCGGCGGCCTGCCGGGCTTTTTCCTGGGCCTGTTTCGGCGCGGGTGCCGGTGCCGGTGCGGCGGGCTTGGGAGTGTCACTGCTGCATGCCATCAACAGGCTGAAAAGACTGAGTAAAACGAGCGATCGTAACGGCATGTGCGGCTCCAGCAAGGTGAATTCCATGGATCTGACGGTAAGCCCGTCTGTATACCGTAAACCCTATGGCTTGTCTTGCCAGTGGGATGCGCTACCATGGCCCTCCCTTTTTTTGTTGCCTGCCACCATGCACTGTCCCTTCTGCGGTGCCAACGACACCAAAGTCATCGACTCGCGACTGGTCGCCGAGGGCGAACAGGTCCGCCGCCGGCGCGAGTGCCTGGCCTGCGGCGAACGTTTCACGACGTTCGAGACCGCTGAACTGGTGTTGCCGCGCCTGATCAAAACCGACGGCAGCCGCCAGCCGTTCGACGAAGAAAAACTCCGCGCCGGCATGCAGCGCGCGCTTGAAAAACGCCCGGTGAGCGTCGAACGCCTGGAAGCGGCGCTGGTGCACATCAAGCACAAGCTGCGGGCGACCGGCGAGCGGGAGGTCAAGTCCCTGGTGGTCGGTGAGCTGGTGATGGCCGAGCTGCAGAAGCTCGACGAAGTCGCTTACATCCGTTTCGCCTCGGTGTACCGGCGCTTCCAGGACCTGAACGAGTTCCGCGAGGAAATCGACCGCCTGGCCCGCGAACCGGTGAAAGAATGACTGTCTCGGCGCAACAGGCCGTCCTCGACGCCCATTACATGGCCCGCGCGCTGGAGCTGGCGCGGCGCGGTCACTACACCACCCATCCCAATCCCCGGGTGGGCTGCGTCATCGTGTGTGACGGGCAGATTGTCGGCGAAGGCTGGCACATCCGCGCCGGTGAGCCCCATGCCGAAGTCCATGCCTTGCGCGCCGCCGGTGAACTGGCCCGGGGCGCCACGGCCTACGTGACCCTTGAGCCCTGCAGCCATCACGGGCGTACGCCGCCCTGTGCCGATGCGCTGGTCAACGCCGGCGTTGCCCGGGTCGTGGCGGCGATGCAGGACCCGAATCCGGAAGTGGCCGGTCGCGGCTTGCAGCGCCTGGCCCAGGCCGGTATCGCCACCGAAAGCGGCGTGCTCGAAGGCGAGGCGCGTCAACTCAACCAGGGTTTCCTCAAGCGCATGGAGCATGGCCTGCCGTTCGTGCGGGTCAAGCTCGCCATGAGCCTCGATGGCCGCACCGCCATGGAAAGCGGCGAAAGCCAGTGGATCACCGGCCCGGCTGCACGTTCGGCGGTGCAACGGCTGCGGGCCCAGGCCAGCGTGGTGCTGACCGGCGCCGACACGGTGTTGGCGGACAATGCCCGACTGACCGTGCGCGCCGATGAGCTCGGGCTGGATGCCGAGCAGGCAGCATTGGTCATGAGTCGTCCACCGCTGCGGGTATTGGTAGACGGTCGCCTGCGGGTACCGCTGGATGCGCCGTTCTTCAAGGCCGGCCCGGCGTTGGTCGCCACGTGCATGGCGGTGGAAGAACAGTACGCCAATGGCCCCGAATGCATGATCGTGGCAGGTGACGATGGCCAGGTCGATCTGCGTCGCCTGCTGGTGGAACTGGCGGCCCGTGGCGTCAACGAGGTGTTGGTGGAAGCCGGTCCGCGCCTGGCGGGGGCCTTTGCCCGGCAAGGCTTGGTGGACGAGTTCCAGATTTTCATCGCCGGCAAGTTCCTGGGCTCGTCGGCGCGCCCGTTGCTGGACTGGCCGCTGGCGCACATGAAGGACGCCCCCGAGCTGAAAATCACCGAAATCCGCGCCGTGGGCGATGACTGGCGAGTCATCGCCGTTCCCGTCCCGCCGGCCAGCGTATAATTCCCGGCCTTCGCTCAAGCGGCGGCCCGTTCTCGAGGAGGACTCCATGTTTACCGGCATCATCGAATCCATCGGCAGCATCCGTGCACTCACCCCCAAGGGCGGCGACGTGCGGGTCTATGTCGAAACCGGCAAGCTCGACCTGAGCGACGTCAAACTGGGCGACAGCATCGCCGTGAATGGCGTGTGCCTGACCGCCGTCGAACTGCCCGGCAATGGTTTCCTGGCGGACGTCAGCCGCGAAACCCTCGACTGCACCGCCATGAACGATCTCAAGAGCGGCAGCCCGGTCAACCTGGAAAAAGCCCTGACGCCCACCACACGGTTGGGCGGGCATCTGGTCAGCGGCCATGTCGACGGCGTCGGCGAAGTGGTTTCCCGCAGCGATAACGCCCGGGCCGTGGAATTTCGCATCCGCGCGCCGAAAGAGCTGGCCAAGTACATCGCCCACAAGGGGTCGATCACCGTCGACGGCACCAGCCTGACGGTCAACGCGGTGGATGGCGCCGAATTCCTGTTGACGATCATTCCCCACACCCTGAGCGAAACCATCATGGCTGCGTACCGGCCCGGGCGCCGGGTCAACCTGGAAGTCGATCTGCTGGCCCGTTACCTGGAGCGCCTGCTGCTCGGTGACAAGGCCGCAGAGCCTGCATCCGGCGGTAACATCACTGAAAGCTTTCTGGCCGCCAACGGCTACCTCAAATCCTGACCCAAGGGGGTGCCGCGTGGCGCTCAATAGCATCGAAGAACTGGTTGAAGACATCCGCCAAGGCAAGATGGTCATCCTCATGGATGACGAAGACCGCGAGAACGAAGGCGACCTGATCATGGCCGCCGAATGCTGCAAGGCCGAGCACATCAACTTCATGGCCAAGCACGCCCGTGGCCTGATCTGCATGCCGATGAGCCGCGAGCGCTGCGAGCTGCTGAAGTTGCCGCTGATGGCTCCGCGCAACGGTTCCGGCTTCGGCACCAAGTTCACCGTGTCCATCGAGGCCGCCGAGGGCGTGACCACCGGCATCTCCGCCGCTGACCGCGCCCGCACCGTGCAAGCCGCTGCCGCGAAGGACGCCAAGGCCGAAGACATCGTCAGCCCTGGCCACATCTTCCCGCTGATGGCCCAGGCCGGCGGTACCCTGGCCCGCGCCGGTCACACCGAAGCGGCGTGCGACCTGGCGCGCATGGCCGGGTTCGAGCCCAGCGGCGTGATCTGCGAAGTGATGAACGACGACGGCACCATGTCCCGTCGTGCGGAACTGGAAGCCTTCGCCGCCGAACACGACATCAAGATCGGCACCATCGCCGACCTGATCCATTACCGGATGATCCACGAACGTACCGTTCAGCGGATCGCCGAGCAGCCGCTGGACAGCGAACTGGGCCATTTCAACCTGGTGACCTACCGCGATTCGGTGGAAGGCGACGTGCACATGGCCCTCACCCTGGGCACCGTCTGCGCCGAAGAGCCGACCCTGGTCCGCGTGCACAACATGGACCCGCTGCGGGACCTGCTGATGGTCAAGCAACCGGGCCGCTGGAGCCTGCGGGCCGCGATGGCCGCGGTGGCGGAGGCCGGCAGCGGCGTGGTGCTGCTGCTCGGACACCCCCTCGATGGCGACGTGCTGCTGGCGCACATCCGCGAAACCGGCGAGCAGTTGCCGGTGAAGAAGACCACCACTTACAGCACGGTCGGCGCCGGTTCGCAGATCCTGCGTGACCTGGGCGTGCGCAAAATGCGCCTGATGAGCGCACCGATGAAATTTAATGCGATATCCGGTTTCGATCTGGAAGTTGTAGAATACGTGCCCTCTGAATAATGGCCTTGTTCAGGAAGGTCTTCCCTGGTGTGGGAGCGAGCTTGCTCGCGATAGCCGTGTGTCAGGCAACATCAATGTTGCTGACCCGGCGCCATCGCGAGCAAGCTCGCTCCCACAGGGGGCTGCCTCCTGAATGAAGCATTGTATTCATGGCTAAATATCACTGAGGAGCGCGCATCGAGCGCGTTCCGGCTCTTTAAGAGAACTGACGAATGACCCTGAAGACCATCGAAGGTACCTTCATCGCCCCCAAAGGCCGCTACGCTCTGGTAGTGGGCCGTTTCAACAGCTTCGTGGTCGAGAGCCTGGTTGGCGGTGCGGTCGATGCCCTGGTTCGCCATGGCGTGAGTGAAAGCGACATCACCATCATCCGTGCCCCTGGCGCCTTCGAAATTCCGCTGGTTGCGCAGAAAGTCGCTCAAAAGGGCGAATATGCAGCCATCATCGCCCTGGGCGCGGTCATTCGTGGCGGTACTCCGCACTTCGAATACGTGGCTGGCGAGTGCACCAAGGGCCTGGCCCAGGTGTCCATGGAATTCGGCGTGCCGGTCGCTTTCGGCGTACTGACCGTTGATTCCATCGAGCAAGCCATCGAGCGTTCCGGCACCAAGGCCGGTAACAAAGGTGCTGAAGCTGCCCTGTCCGCCCTGGAAATGGTCAGTCTGCTGGCGCAGTTGGAGGCCAAGTGATTAGCGACGAAAGCGATCGTTTCAACCCGCGCGATCCCAAGCCTGCCGATGCCGGCAAGCCTTCGAAAAGCGTCAAGCGTCGCGAAGCCCGTCAGCTTGCGACCCAGGCGCTGTATCAATGGCACATGGCCAAGCAGTCGCTGAACGAGATCGAAGCGCAGTTTCGGGTCGATAACGATTTCAGCGATGTCGACGGCGCGTATTTCCGCGAGATCCTCCACGGGGTTCCGGCGCACAAGACCGAAATCGACAATGCCCTGGCACCTTGCCTGGACCTGACCATCGAAGAGCTGGATCCGGTTGAGCTGGCGGTGTTGCGTCTGTCCACCTGGGAACTGATGCAGCGCGTCGATGTGCCGTATCGCGTGGTGATCAACGAAGGGATCGAGCTGGCGAAAGTCTTTGGTTCCACCGACGGGCACAAGTTTGTCAACGGCGTGCTCGACAAGCTCGCCCCGCGCCTGCGGGAAGCTGAAGTGAAGGCGTTCAAGCGCTGAATGGGTGAGTTTGAGCTGATCCGCAGCTATTTCGCCGCCGCGCCTTGCGCGCAGGGCGGCGACGGCGTTGCGCTGGGGATCGGCGACGATTGTGCCCTGCTGACGGTTCCTCTCGGGGAGCAGTTGGCAGTGTCCACCGACACCCTCGTGGCCGGTGTGCATTTTCCGGATCCTTGCGATCCGTTCCTGCTCGGCCAGCGCTCGCTGGCCGTGGCGGTCAGCGACCTCGCCGCCATGGGCGCCACGCCCCTGGCCTTTACCCTTGCCCTGACCTTACCGACGGTAACCGCCGATTGGTTGCAGGCCTATGCCTGTGGTTTGAACCAGATGGCCCAGGCTTGCGGTGTCGCGCTGGTGGGCGGCGACACCACTCGTGGGCCGCTGAGCCTGACCATGACCGTGTTCGGCCGCGTGCCGTCCGGCCAGGCCTTGACCCGAAGCGGCGCGCAGCCCGGCGATCTGCTGTGTGTCGGTGGTGAACTGGGCAATGCCGCCGGTGCATTGCCGCTCGTGCTCGGCCAGCGTCACACTGAGCCCGCCGTCGCCGAGCCGCTGCTGGCGCATTACTGGTCACCGCGTCCGCAGGTCGGCCTGGGTCTGGCGCTACGGGGCAGGGCCAGTTCGGCGATGGATATTTCCGACGGCCTGCTGGCCGATTGCGGGCATATCGCATTGGCGTCCGGTGTGGCAATCCAGGTTGAACGGGACCGGTTGCCGTTGTCCAAGGCTTTGGTGGCCTTGCTCGGCCGAACGGAGGCGGAACAGGCCGCGCTGAGCGGGGGCGACGATTACGTGCTGCTGTTCAGCTTGCCACCGGTCCGATTATCGGCGTTGCAGGCCGAAGGCTGGCCAATCCACGTGATCGGCAGTGTCATGGCAGGGCAGGGCGTCATGCTGGTGGACGCCGATGGCAGCGACATCACCCCGCAAATCCGGGGCTATCAACATTTTCGGGAGACACCGTGACAGATCATCCCAACCAGGTCCCCGCCGAATTCGTCCCCCCCTCGGTCTGGCGTAATCCCTGGCATTTCCTGGCATTTGGCTTCGGTTCGGGCACTTTACCCAAGGCGCCAGGTACATGGGGCTCGCTGGTTGCGCTACCCTTCATACCGTTGTGGCAGATGTTGCCGGATTGGGGCTACTGGTTGATGCTCGGCATCACCATGCTGTTCGGCTTCTGGTTGTGTGGCAAGGTGGCGGACGACCTGCGCGTGCACGATCATGAAGGCATCGTCTGGGACGAAATGGTCGGTATGTGGATTACCCTGTGGCTGGTGCCGGAAGGCTGGTACTGGCTGTTGGCGGGTTTCCTGGTGTTCCGCTTCTTCGATATTCTCAAGCCATGGCCGATCCGCTGGATCGACCGGCATGTCCACGGTGGCGTCGGCATCATGCTCGACGATATCCTGGCCGGTGTGTTTGCCTGGCTGGCAATGCAAGGATTGGTGTGGTGTCTTACCTGAGGGATCCAGGCATGGGCGTAAGCCGAGCGCTGTTGCTGTTGTTGTGCCTGGGCGCGAGCCTCGGCGCGCTGGCGGCGGAGCCGACGCCGTTGCCCGGCAAGATCCGCGCCGCCAGCGAGGAGTGGACGGACTACACCGAGGCCGATGGCCGGGGCATGGCCTGGGACATCCTGCGCGAAGTGTTCGAGCCCGAGGGCGTGAAGCTGGAGACCCGCAGCGTGCCCTACACCCGCTCGATCGGCCTGGTGCAGCGCGGCGAGGTCGATGCACAGGTCGGTGCCTATCGCGATGAGACCGAAGGGCTGATCTACCCACACTGGCATTACGACGTCGATCACATCTATGCCCTGGGGCTGGCCTCCAAGCCGTCGCCCACGCTGGAGACCATCGGCAATTATCGGCTGGTGTGGATGCGCGGGTACGAATACAACAGCTACCTGCCCAACATCCGCCGTTTCAATGAAATCCATCGGGCGGTGGGTATCCTGCCGATGCTGCTGCATGATCGGGCCGATTTCTACATCGATGCCTTGATGGAAATCCAGGGTGTGCTCGCCAAGGCCGACAATCCCCAGCAGTACAAACTCTCGCCGTTGATCAACCTGCCGCTGTACCTGGGCTTCGCCAACACCGAAAACGGACGGGCGCTGCGCGCGCTGTTCGACCGGCGCATGGAGGTGCTGGTGAAAAGTGGCCAGTTGAAACCGATTTTCGAGCGCTGGAAACAGCCTTATCCTTTCGATGAGCACGGTAAGCCACCGAAGCCGTAATCGATCTTGTCGATAGTAATAGTCGATAATTCAGCCTAAGCGTCTGCCGGGACCTGCTGTTACAATGCCCTCCTCTGCGAATCTCCAGTACTAGAACAGGAGCACACCGGTGCCTGTCGTTTTTGTTGCCGCTTCCAAGCTGCCAACGCCCTTTGCGCAATTCACCATGCATGGTTTCCTGGATGAGGCCACCGGCCGCGAGCACGTTGTACTGAGCCTGGGTGATATTGCCGATGGCGCGCCGGTACTGGGCCGCTTGCACTCCGAATGCCTGACGGGCGATGCCCTGTTCAGCCAGCGTTGCGACTGCGGTTCGCAACTCGAAGCCGCGTTGCAAGCCATTGCCCGCGAAGGTCGGGGCGTGTTGCTGTATCTGCGCCAGGAAGGTCGTGGCATTGGTCTGTTGAACAAGATCCGTGCCTATGAATTGCAGGATGGTGGTGCCGATACCGTGGAAGCCAACGAGCGCCTCGGCTTTGCCGCCGACCTGCGTGACTACAGCATCTGCCTGCCCATGCTCGAACACCTGGGCGTCAAGTCCCTGCGGTTGATGACCAACAACCCGCGCAAGGTCAAGGCGTTGACCGACATGGGCATCGTCGTGGCGGAGCGTGTGCCGCTGCACACCGGCCATAATCCTCACAACAAGCTCTACCTGGCGACCAAGGCCAGCAAGCTCGACCACATGATGGGTAACGAGCATCAGGGCGAGGTCGACCGGGCGTGACGCGGGGTCAGGTGCGGCGGCGGTTGTCCATCAGTTGGTGGAAATACCTGGCGCTGGCGTTGCTGCCACTGTTCGTGATCAATCTTGTCTTCGGTCAGGGCGAAGCGATTCTGCCGGTGCTGGCGATGCCGCTGTTCATCGCCGGCGTGGCCTCGATGTTTGTCAGCCTGCGATTCTTCGGCGCGTACAAGCACGCCTTGATCGCCACCCAGAATGCCCTCGATACCCCCGAAGAGCCCCAGGCCTGGATCACCTTGGCGGCCTGTCGGCGTGTGGCCTTCCTGGTTGCCGGGTTGCCGGCCTGGATCGGTGCCCTGGCGGTGTTCGTGGGGCTGGAGGCCGTGCCGCTGATGCTGCTGGCCTTGTCCTCCGCGGTGCTGTTTTACCTGTATCGCCTTCCGCGTCAGCTTGGCTGATAGACCGCGGCGTCCCTATCGCGAGCAGGCTCGCTCCCACAGTTGAAATGCATTCCTCTGTGGGAGCGAGCCTGCTCGCGATGGCGGTATATCAGTCCAAATAGCTGTCGACTGACACACCGCCATCGCGAGCAAGCTCGCTCCCACAGGGCAGTGGGTTACAGGCCCAGCAGTTGCAACCGCTGGCGCACGGCGGCTTCGATCCCGGCCTCGTCCAGCCCGCACTCGGCCAGCATCTGCGCAGGCTTGGCGTGTTCGACGTAGATGTCCGGCAGCCCCAGGTGCAGCACGGGCTTGAGGATATTCTCCCGGGCCAGGAACTCACTGACCGCCGCGCCGGCGCCGCCCATGATGGCGTTTTCTTCGATGGTCACCAGCAGCTCATGGCCGGCGGCCATTTCGCGAACCAGGGCTTCATCCAGTGGTTTGACGAAACGCATGTCCACGACGGTGGCGTCCAGGGTCTGCGCGACTTTCAGGGCTTCGGCCAGTTGCACGCCGAACACCAGCAGGGCGGTCTGCTTGCCCTGGCGACGGATCACGCCCTTGCCGATTTCAATCGGCTCCAGACTTGTCTCGATGGTTGCGTTCGGGCCGCTGCCACGGGGATAGCGCACGGCCGCCGGACCATTGAACAAATGGCCGGTGGTGAGCATCTTGCGCAGTTCGTTTTCGTCGCTCGGGGTCATCACCAGCATGCCGGGGATGCAGCGCAGGAACGAAAGATCAAAGCTGCCGGCGTGAGTCGGGCCGTCTTCGCCCACCAGGCCGGCGCGGTCGATGGCGAACAGCACATCGAGATTCTGCACCGCGACGTCATGCACCAACTGGTCGTAACCACGTTGCAGGAAGGTCGAATAGATCGCCACCACCGGCTTGGCCCCTTCGCATGCCATGCCGGCGGCGAGGGTCACGGCGTGCTGCTCGGCAATCGCCACGTCGAAATAGCGCCGCGGGTAGCGTTCGCTGAAGGCCACCAGGTCCGAGCCTTCCTTCATTGCCGGGGTAATGCCCACCAGGCGCGGGTCCGTGGCCGCCATGTCGCAGAGCCATTGGCCGAACACGGCGGAATACTTGGGGCCACCGGCCTTTTTCGGGGCAGAGGCCGGGGCATCCAGCGGCTCGAGCTTGGTGATGGCGTGGTAACCGATGGGGTCGACTTCCGCCGGGGCGAAGCCCTTGCCTTTCTTGGTCACCACATGCAGGAACTGCGGGCCCTTGAGGTCGCGCATGTTGCGCAGCGTGGCGATCAGCGTCGGCAGGTCATGACCGTCGATCGGGCCGATGTAATTCCAGCCCAGCTCTTCGAACAGCGTGCCGGGTACCAGCATGCCCTTGGCGTATTCCTCGGTGCGGCGAGCGATTTCCCAGGCACCGGGCAGGCGCGACAGGACCTTCTTGCTGCCTTCGCGCATGCTGGCGTAGGTGCGGCTGGAGAGGATCTTCGCCAGATAATTGGACAAGCCGCCGACGTTGCGCGAGATCGACATGTCGTTGTCGTTGAGGATCACCAGCATGTTGGCGTTGACTTCCGGTGCGTGGTTCAGCGCCTCGAACGCCATGCCCGCCGTCAGGGCGCCGTCGCCGATCACGGCAATCGCCTTGCGATCGCTGTTCTGCAGGCGGGCGGCAATGGCCATGCCCAGGGCGGCGCTGATGGAAGTGCTGGAGTGGCCGACGCCAAAGGTGTCGTATTCGCTCTCGGAGCGCCGCGGGAATGCCGCGATGCCGTCCTTCTGGCGCAGCGTGCCCATGCGCTCGCGACGGCCGGTGAGGATCTTGTGCGGGTAGGCCTGATGGCCGACGTCCCACACCAGCCGGTCGTCTGGGGTGTCGAATACGTAATGCAGCGCGATGGTCAGCTCGATGACGCCCAGGCCGGCACCGAAGTGCCCACCGGTCTGGCCGACCGTGTAGAGCAGTTCCAGGCGCAACTCATCGGCCAGGGTTTCCAGCTCGGCTTCACCCAGCCGACGCAAGCCGTCCGGCGTGTTGGCGCGGTCCAGCAGGGGCGTGGTCGGGCGCTTGCGGGGAATCTCTTGAAACGTCGTGGGCATCAGGCGAATCGTTATAGGTATAGAAAGAGGCGGCAGTTTACCTTATGCATCGCAAGCTGCCCACGCGTTGGCCGGAACTTGGCCGATACGCAGTCTGAAGGGTTGACCCCGTATCAGCTGCGTCGTTCGACGATATAGCGCGCCAGCTCGCGCAATGGCTCGGCCGCCGCGTCAAACGGTCGCAACGCGGCCAGGGCCTGGTCGCGCAACTCCAGGGCGTAGGCCTTGGCGGCGTCGAGGCCCAGCAGGGCCGGGTAGGTCGGCTTGTCACGGGCGATGTCGGCACCCTGGCGCTTGCCCAGGGTCTGGGTATCGCTTTCGACGTCGAGAATGTCGTCCTGCACCTGGAACGCCAGGCCGATGGCCCGGGCGTAGGTCTGCAAGGCTTGCAGCTGTTCAGGCGTGGCCCGGCCGCTGGCGAGGGCGCCGAGCTTGACGCTGGCTTCGATCAAGGCGCCGGTCTTGTGCCGGTGCATATATTCCAGCGCGCCCTGGTTCAGCTTCAGGCCGACCGAGCCCAGGTCGATGGCCTGGCCGCCGACCATCCCCGCCGGGCCCGCCGCCAGCGCCAAGGCACTGACCATGTCCAGGCGGATCTGCGCCGGGCAATCGCTGAGGGTCGGGTCGAGCAGGGCGCTGAAGGCCAGGCTCTGCAAACCGTCGCCGGCCAGGATCGCGCAGGCTTCGTCGAATTGCTTGTGGGTAGTCGGCTGGCCACGACGCAGGTCGTCGTCATCCATGGCCGGCAGGTCGTCATGGACCAGGGAATAAGCGTGGATCAGCTCCACCGCACACGCCGCGCCGTTGGCCTGTTCGGCCACACCGCCCAGGGCTTCGCACGCGGCGTAGGCCAGCAGCGGCCGCACGCGCTTGCCACCGTTCATCACGCTGTAGCGCATCGCTTCGTACAGGCGCGCGAGCTCGGGGCTCGGTGCGTTAAACAAAGTGTCCAAGGCAGCATTGACCCGGGCCTGGCTGCTGGCCTGATAGGCGCCGATCATTCAGGCTGTTCCGCGTCGAAAGGCTCTTCGGTCAGCTCGCCATCGCGCTCGAGCAGCAACTGCACCTTCTGCTCGGCCTGGGCCAGCGCCGCCTGGCAGTCGCGAGTCAGGCCGATACCCTGTTCGAAGGCGGTCAGCGAGTCTTCCAGCGACAATTCGCCGTTCTCCAGCCGTTCGACCAGCGTTTGCAGGTCGGCCAGGGATTGTTCGAAGTCCAATGCAGCTTTTTTGCGGGCCATGGCGGCTATTCCGGTTGACTGTTAAACCGGCGCGACACTAGCAGACATGGGGGTTGGGGGCAAACCAGGGATCGCCCACAGATGAGCGTCATGCAGCTGGGTAATTGATTCTGTACCGAGTACTGCGTCCACCTCCCGGTAATCGCTCCAGGCAGCCTTTTTCCAGCAACTCCGCCAGGTGTCGGGTTGCAGTTGCCTTGGATACCTTGGCCACAGCCTGGTATTGCGCCGCGCTGATACCGTGCTCAAAACCTTTTTCACCGCCGTCGAGCAACCGGTTCAATACTTTGGTCTGTTCTGGCGTGAGTTCCGAGGCTCGATGAGCCTGCCAGAACCGCGTCTTGCTCAACACGCTTTCGATCTGCGCCATGGCTTTCTGCAAGCTGCGCAACAAGGTCTGCAGAAACCAGGTGAGCCAATCAGTGATATCCAACGTGGCCTTCTGACTGCTTTCGAGGACTCGGTAATAGCCTGCGCGGTCGTCAAGGATGCTCACGGACATGGCATAGAAACGGATCGCCTGCGCTTCGCCCTGGGCCAGTGCCAGATCAGTGAGGGTGCGGGTCAGGCGGCCGTTGCCATCGTCAAACGGGTGCAGGGTGACAAACCAGAAATGGGCGATGCCGGCCCGCAACAAAGGATCGAGTCCGCTTTGATGGCGGCTGGCCTCAAACCAGTCGAGGAAGGTTTGCAGTTGTTGTTCGAGACCTCGGCGAGGCGGTGCCTCGAAGTGAACAGTGGGACGGTCCAATCGGCCCGAGACCACTTGCATCGGCTCGTCGCCCCGCAGTGAGCCTACGCGTATCCGTTGATGCGCTAGGTCGCCCGTCTGCTCAGGAAACAGCCACTCATGCCATTCCAGCAACCGCTCGACGGTGAGGGGCTGGCTGAAGTGCCGGGTCGCATCCAGCAAAAGATTCGCCAAGCCCTCGCTGCGCGGGCTGACCGGGTTGTCGCCGGCCCGTTCCAGGCCCAGGCGTCGGGCCAGGGACGATCGCACCGAGCCCACATTCAATTGTTCTCCTTCGATGGCCGAAGAGGTCACGATGTTTTGCAACAACGCGTCCAATTCGTTCTGAGCACTGAGTGACGCAGCGACAGCACCGCTCATGCCGAGTAATCGGCCTTGGGTTTGCACGCATTCGCGTAGCAGGGGCGTCAATGCTTCGGTCTGCCAGTAAAAGGCGGGCCAGTCGGGCTGTTGCCAGATCCAATGGGGTTCCATGAGCCTTTCCATACCGGGAATGAGCCGAATAATAACGTTATTCGGCTCATTTCGTGAGCTGAATAACTTCGCTAATCGGCTCACGCACTCCTCAAGACGTGATTTCCCACACAGAATCACGCGTTCCCCGATTGTGAATAACGTGCCGAATCGCTAACCTTCGCGCCATCTACAGCCCCCGTGTGGCGGGCTCCTGACGAAACCTGAGAAATGACAATTAATGCGCCGAGGAAGGGCGCCAGGTTGCGTTGTGCATGGCAGGAGGCATACATGCGTTTTCTTTCATTGCTGATCGGGCTGATGGTCGCACCGTGGGTGTGGGCCGAGCCTGCGGCCGAAATGTCGGAGCCGGTGGGCGGCTGGCGTTACAGCGGCTTGCTCGATCGCACTGAAAACCCCCAGGTTGCCTATCCCACGCCGCCCATCGACCGGGGCGTACAGCGCAATCGCACGATGATCGAGGGCCGGCTCAAGGCCATGGGCACGGCCCGGCCGCCCCACAGCCTGGCGGTCAACGGCAATCCACTGAATCTCTATACCGACGACGAAGGCCGTTTCGCCCGGCCGTATGCGTTCGGTGCCGGCTCCAACAGCGTCGAGGTGCGCAGTTCCGAGGGCAAATCCCTCAAGCGCGTGCAGTTCTATGAGGCCAACAACCTGCGAACGCCGGCGCAGATCCGCGTGGTGCTCGGCTGGGACGATCCCAAGGCCGAGTTGGACCTGCACATCATTACCCCCGACGGCCAGCATGCCTTCTTCGGCCAGCCGGCGCTGAGCAACGGCGGCGGCCTCGACCCGGATGGTGTCGATGGCCCCGGTCCCGAGATGTTCACCATGACCGCGCCGATGCACGGCACCTACCTGGTCTACGTGAACTACTGGGGCAACTACGGCGATGGCGGCTATAACTTCGACGAAACCAGCAACCAGAACGAGGTGATCACCTCGCAGATCAATCTGGTGCTCAACGAAAACACCGTCAATGAGAAACGCGAAACCTTTGTCGTGCCCCTGCGCGCCATCGGCGATCTTTTGCTGGTCAAGACTTTCAACTACTAATTCCGCTCCACGGATGAACAGGCCCTTGTGAATATGAGCGACAACACTGCTTCCCCGACCGTGCCGACACCTGTCGCTAAACCTGCGCGCCGCTGGCCGGCGTTGCTGATCGGGCTGTGCCTGGTGGCCGGTGTCGCCGCCGGGTTGGGCTGGTTCATGACCAAACCCAAGGCGCCGCCTGCGGCGCTGGCGCTGGAAAAGCTCGGCCTGAGTCGTCCCGACGGCCTGCTCGAAGCCCACTCCCTGAGCCAGTTGCCCAAGGACCTGTTGGCGGTGCCGTTCCTCAAGGCCACGCTCACCGAGGATTTCGTCTTTTATTACCAGGCCCATGCCGACCGCCTGGGGCTGATCGGCAGCCTGCGCCGGATCATCTACGAGCATGATCTGAAGCTGCAGGACAGCCTGATCGAAGAGCTTTTCGACCAGCCGGCCGATGTGGCGCTGTGGCGCGGTGCGGATGGCCGGCTCAAGGATTTCCTGCTGGTGATGGATCGTGGCGGGCTGGCCAAGGTGCTGGAGCCGCTGGCAAAAGTCGCCCTGGACGATACGCAGTTGAGCAAACTCAGCGACCTGAAAGTCGGCGGCGATGAAGTCGCGCTCTACCAGCTCAGCTACAACGCCAGCAAATCCCTGGTCTTCGCCTCCCATGGCGACAAGCTGGTGGTGCTGTCCGATCCGACCAAGCTCTATGACCCGGCCAATGGCGCGTCCGAAGAGCGCGGCAGCGTTTCAACCACCGCACTGGCTGCGCTGCTGGGTGGCGACAAACTCTTCACCGAAGCCTTCGGCCTGCCGCCCAAGGCCCCCGAGGTCAAACAACGCATCTCGGTGAACGCCAGCGTGCTCGCCATGGGCTACCAGCGTTTCATCCCGAACTTCGCCGGGTTGCGTTTCGACATGGACGACAAGGGCTGGCACAGCTTCCTGGCCATGGACGAACTGGAAAACCAGCCGGACTTCGACTTCAAGCCGATCTGGCAAGCCATGCCCATGGGCGCCAGCGCCTGCGTAGCCTTGCCACTGGCCGCTGAACAACAGAAACCGCTGCTGGTAAAACTCGGTGCCGAGGAAAAAGCCGCCCAGGCCATGGTCGACCATATGGCCGGCGCGGCGGGCCTGTGCTGGTACGCCGATTCGCGGCTGTACACGCCGTTGCTGGTGGCCAGCCTGAACGAAGAAGACGGCAAGATCGACGCCGACCTGGGCAACCTGTTCGGCTCGATGGTGGGCGCCTATGAAAACAACGTGGCCGAGCACGCGTTCCCGGTCGTCGAGAAGCAGGAAGGCTCGATGCATCACTGGCAGCGTCAGGTGAGCTCCAACTTCGGCCCTTACCTGGCCAAGGACTCGCTGCAACCCGATGCCATCACCGGCAAGGCATTCATGCGGGTCAGCCTGGCGCGCCACGGCTCGACCCTGCTGTTTTCCCTCGATGACAAACTGGTGGACAAGGCCCTCGGCACCCTCGACAAGCACTTCCCGCCGATGGCCGACGTGGTGCCCAAGGACCTGCTGATGCCATTCTACTTCGGTCCGGACTCCATGGCGCAACTGATGCAGCGTGAAACCCTGGACAGCTTGCCCCAGGACATGGAGCCGGTGTTCTACAACGCCGCGCAGACCTACCTGATTCCGAAACTGCGTGCCCTCGGCGGCTACGGCAAATACGCGCTGACCCTGCCCGCAGGCAGCGAGCCGGACGGTCACTGGCAGTGGTTGCCGCTGGAATGGAAAGCACTGTGACCGGACTGATCCGCAATCTCGGGCTGATGGCACTGTTCCTGGGGGGGCAGGCGTTTGCCATGGAAACGCCGCCCCTGGATGTGCAGCAGTCCCAGGTCTTTCGTGCCTGGTTCGTGCGCATCGCCGAGGAGCAGTTGAGCCGTGGCCCGAGCCCGCGCTGGTATCAGCAGGACTGTGCCGGGTTGGTGCGGTTTGCCGCCAACGAAGCGCTGAAGGTCCACAACGAAAAATGGCTGCGCAGCAACGGCCTGTCCAATCGCTACCTGCCGCCGGAGCTTGAGCTGAGCGACGATCAGCGGCGCCTGGCCCAGCAATGGCAGCAGGGCGGCGGCAAGGTCGGGCCCTACGTCAACGCCATCAAGTTGATCCAGTTCAACAGTCGCCTGGTGGGCCGTGATGTGGCCCAGGCCCGTCCTGGCGACCTGATGTTCTTCGATCAGGGCGACGACCAGCACCTGATGATCTGGATGGGCCGCTACATCGCCTATCACACCGGCACCACAACCCCTACCGACAACGGCATGCGCTCCGCAAGCCTGCAACAACTCATGAACTGGAAGGACACCCGATGGATACCCGACGCAGCCAACCCCAACTTCATCGGCGTCTATCGACTCAACTTTCTCTCCCAATGACCGGTGCCCGCATGCTGCGCTTGTGTTCGAAACTGTCCCTGCTGCTGGCCTTGTTGCTGGCCTCCTTCGTTCATGCCGAAGACACGGTGGAGCCCAGCGGCTACACGCCGGTGGCCGGTGAAAGCTTCTTCCTGCTGGCCGACAGCAGTTTCGCCAGCGATGAGCAGGCCATGGTCCGCCTCGAGGCGCCGGGCCGCGATTATCGCCGGTTCCGCATGGAGCCTTACGGCGGTGCCGATATCCGCGTCTACCGCATTGAAAAGCCCCTGGACTTTCTCAAGCGCCAGAAGAACCTGCACCGCGTCGTCAGCGACGGCCAGTTCAAGGGCGAAGGGCTTTCGAACACCCTCGCGTACCTGTGGGACAACTGGTACCGCAAGTCCCGTCGGGTCATGCAGCGGGCGTTCTCCTACGAGTCCCGCCAACAGGTCACCGAAGAAGTGCCGGAACTGAGGGTTGGTGACGCCCTGGTCGCACCGACGCCCTACGAGGCACCGGCCCAGTTCGCCCTGATCCCGGGCCTGCCGCTGGTCAGCCAGTTCCGTTATCCGCTGTGGCAGGCCAAGCCGATCCAACCGCCTGCGGGCGTCAACCTGGCCGGTTCGTCCAGCCAGTTTGTCAGCGTCGCGCCGGGCAACGTCTACATTCCGCTGGGCCAGCTCAAGCCTGGCCTTTACCTGGTGGAAGCGCTGGTCGGCAAGTACCGGGCGACCACCATGGTCTTCGTTTCCAACACCGTGGCGGTGAGCAAGATTTCCGGCGACGAGCTGCTGGTCTGGGCCGCGCGCAAGCATGAAGGCAGCTCGGTGCCCAAGGTCAATGTGCTGTGGACCGACGGCCTGGGCGTGATGAACAGCGGGGCTACCGATGCCGATGGCCTGCTGCGCCTCAAGCACGTCAGCCCGGAGCGTTCGTTCGTCATTGGCGAGGATGAAGAGGGCGGGGTCTTCGTCTCCGAGAACTTCTACTACGACAGCGAAATCTACGACACCAAGCTCTACGCCTTCACCGACCGGCCGTTGTATCGGCCGGGGGATTGGGTCTCGCTGAAAATCGTCGGCCGTGAATTCAAGAACGCCCGCGATTCGGTGCAACCGGCAGCGGCCGATGTCAACGTCAGCGTGCTGGATGCCACGGGCACCGCGCTGCAGACCCTGGCCCTGAAGCTGGACTCCAAGGCCGGTACCCAAGGCCGTTTCCAACTGCCGGAAAACGCCGTGGCCGGCGGTTACGAGCTGCGCTTCAGCTACAAGGACCAGCTCTACAGCAGCGCCTTCCGCGTGGCTGAGTACATCAAGCCGCACTTCGAGATCGCCCTCAACCTGGCCAAGCAGGAATACCGCACCGGCGAGCCGGTCAAGGGCAACCTCGTGCTGCTGTACCCGGACGGCAAGCCGGTGGTCGACGCCACGGTGAGCCTGAGCCTGCGCGCCCAGCAACTGTCGATGGTGGACAACGAGCTGCAATACCTGGGGCAATTCCCGGTTGAGCTGACCAGCAGCGAAGTGACCACCGATGACCAGGGTGTCGCGACGCTCGAACTGCCGGCCGCCGACAAACCGAGCCGCTACACGCTGACCGTGTTTGCCAGCGATGGCGCGGCGTATCGGGTCAAGACCACCAAGGAAATCCTTATCGACCGCGGCGCCGCGAATTTCCGCCTGAGCGCTCGCCAGCGTTTCAGTGCGGCCGGCGAGAAGGTCGCGTTCAGCTACGTCAATGAAGGCGGCACTGAACAGAGCAAGGCCGTGACGCCGGCCGGCTACGCCTGGGTGCGCCTGGAAGACCAGAGCACCGGCGAAGGCAAGCTGACGGCCAAGGACAAGGGCTTCACCGTGGCTTTTGACCGTCCCGGCACCTACAACCTGACCCTCAAGGACGATCACGGCCGGGTCATCGGCGCCGCCGCGCATGCGGTGACTGGCGAAGGCATCAAGGCCGTGCCGGGCACGGTCGAGATCGTCCTCGACAAGGCGGAATACAAGGCCGGTGACGAAGCGCTGGCGCTGATCACCTTCCCGGAACCGGTCAGCGATGCGCTGCTGTCCCTGGAGCGGGACAAGGTCGAGGCCACGGCGCTGCTGTCCAAGGGCGGCGACTGGCTGAAGATGGAAAGCCTCAGCCCGACCCAATACCGCGCCCGTATCCCGGTGAAAGACAACTTTGCGCCGAACATGACCTTCTCGGTGCTGTACACCAAGGGCGGCCAGTACAGCTTCCAGAACGCCGGTATCAAGGTGATTACGCCGCAGATCGACGTCGCGGTCGTCACCGACAAGGCCACCTACCGGCCCGGCGACACGGTGACCGTGGACCTGAGCACCCAGTTCGCCGGCAAGGCGATCCCGGCGCACCTGACGGTCAGTGTCGTGGACGAAATGGTCTATGCCCTGCAACCGGAAGTGGCGCCGACCATCGATCAGTTCTTCTATCACCCGCGCCGCAACAACGTGCGCACCAGCGCCAGCCTGTCGTTCATCAGCTACGACGTGGCGCTGCCCGGCAGCCCGGGTGCACCGGGCAAGGCCAACCGCAGCGAGCGCGGCGTCAAGGTGCTGGAGCGGCCGCGTCGTGAAGACGTCGACACGGCCGCCTGGCAGCCGGAGCTGGTCACCGACGCCAACGGCAAGGCCCGCTTCACCTTCAAGATGCCGGACTCGCTGACCCGCTGGCGCATCACCGCCAAGGCCATCTCCGACGACGGCCAGGTCGGTCAGAAAAAGCAATTCATCGCTTCGGAAAAACCGCTGTACCTGAAGTGGAGCGGCCCGACCCGTTTCCGCACGGGCGACAAGCCGCAACTGGGCCTGTTCGCGTTCAGCCAATCGGATAAACCGCTGAAGGCGGAACTGCTGATCCGTTACGCCGGTGCCGAGCAACGCGTGGTGGCGGACCTGAAAAAAGGCATCAACTATGTGGCACTGCCGGCCATGGAGTTGAGCAGCGGCGACCTCAGCGTCCAGTTGCAGTTGAACGGTGAAACCCAGGACGCCCTGGCCGTTCACCTGAACGGCAGTGGCAATGGTTGGCAGGTCACACAGAGCCAGCGTCTCGACGTGGCCGCCGGCGACACGCCGCTGACCTTGCCGAGCGACGCCAGCGATATCCGTCTGCGTCTGGACGACAGCCCGCAAGCGCTGTTCCGTTCCGCCCTGGATGACCTGTTGAGCTACCCCTACGGTGGCGTCGAGCAGACCGCCAGCCGTCTGCTGCCGTTGAGCATCGCTTACCCGACCCTGGCCTCGGACTCCCAGACCCGCGACCGCTTGCGCCTGATCATGCAGAACAGCCGCTTGCGCCTGGTGCAGATGGCCGGTCCATCGGCTAGCTTCACCTGGTGGGGCCAGGACGGCGAGCCGGATGCCTTCCTGACCGCCTACGCCTACTACGCCGACTGGCACGCCAGCAAGGCGCTGGACATCAGCCTGCCACCGGAACACTGGCAGCGCGTGCTGGAGGTCTACGCCAAGCAGGCCGGTGATACGCCGTTGTTGCAACGTGCGCTGATCCTGTCGTTCGCCAAGCAGATGCAACTGCCGGTGAACACCTTGCTCAGCGGCCTGATGGACGATCTGGCCAAGGCCGGTGCGGGCAGCGCCGAGGGCGTGATGGACAATGGCGATGACAGCCTGGTCATGAACGCGCCGGATTCGTCCGTGGGTCTGGCCAGCGCTCGCGTACTGACCGCAGCCCTCGCCAAACAGGCGAAAGTGCCGCTGCCGGATGCCTTCAACCGTCAACTGGCTGCCGCCCAGCAACAACTGGACGTCAGCCTCCAGCCGTTTGTCCAGGCCCTGGTGCTGTCGTTGCAAACCTTCGATCAGGCCCGATCCGCCGCGCTGCTGGAGCGTCTGTTGCCACAGCAATCCACCCTGGAACGGGCCCTGGCCCTGACCTGGTTGCAGCGCAGCATCGAGCAGGCTTCGCCGGCCGTGGCCCTGGCCCCGGGCGAAGGCTGGAAAGCCCGTCAGGGCGCCACTGGGGAAACCTACTGGCAGTGGCAGGGTGCGCAGTTGCCGACGACGCTGACCCTCAGTGGTGCGCAGGAGCGTCCATTGCAAGCGGCACTGAGCTTCCAGAGCCAGCAACCGCCGGTGGCACCGATGGCGGTGTCCATCACCCGTCGGCTGTCGCGCCTGGTACCGGGCGGCGATGCCTTTACCTTCACGCTTGAGGCTGTGGGCAACAAGCCGTTGTCCAGCGACAGCCTCTACCTGGATGAAGTGATGATCAACAGCAAGGCCAGCATACCGCTGCGCTACGGCATGCTCGAAGTGCCGTTGCCGCCGGGCGCCGACGTGGAACGCACCACCTGGGGCATCCAGTTGCTGGGCAAAGCCGGCAGCGAACCGACGTCGCTGGAAAAGGCGCGCTTCGAACCGGGCCAGATGGCTTATGCGGTGCCGGTGGATGCCCTCAGTGGCGAACTGCGCCTGCGACATCTGGTGCGTTTCTCCCAGAAAGGCCAGTTCAACCTGCCACCGGTACGCTTCACTCAGGTCTACGCGCCACAGAATCAGGCCTGGGAAAAGAAACCGGCACTTGGTCAGGTCACGGTCAACTGACATGCGCAAGCTGTGGGTTGGATGGTTGTTGTGCTTGATTCCTGTGCTGGCGACAGCGCAGGACGAACCGTTGCGTCTGGCCTTCGACGGCCAGTTGCTGCGGGTGAGCCAGACCCAGGTGCTGGATCGCCAGCCGTTGCCCGATTCCCTGCAGACACCGCTGGGCAGTCTGTGGAAGCTGTTCGTCTACGCGTGGCTGGTGGACACCGATGCCCACGAGCCGGCCTATGAGTGCCGTGGGGAGTCGAAGGAAGAGGTCTACTGCTGCAGCGCCGGGAAAAGCATCGGTCGCGATCAGGCGCTGGTGAAATCCTGCGGCTTGTATTTCGAACCGCAGCGGCTCGGTCTTTCGGCCGCCGGTTGGCGCGACTACTGGCAGGCCCGCCAGGCGCCGGCGTGGCTGCTGGACCTGCCGACCCTGCAACCTCAGAAGCAGGTGCCCGTCGCGCAGTTGCTCAAGGCGCTGGCTGTGTTACCGGCCCAGGACCAGGCCCGTCGGGTGTTGCTGGACGTGGTGCTCAACGCGGCGGATGGTCGTCTCGTCGGGCAACTGGGCAGTCGTTTGCGGGTCAAGACCTGGAGCTGGCTGGGCGAACAGGGACCTTCGTCGCGTCAGGGCGGTTTCGCCGGTTGGCTGGCTGACGGCACACCCGTGTGGGCCGGTGGGCGTGGCACCAGCCAGCAGGTCCTGAGGGTGTTCGGTGACGGTCTGGCCACGGCATTGCCGGCGCAATGGCCGGCCGAAACCGGGCGCTGCGTGGAAGTGGGGCTGTTTGCCCGTTATCCGTTGCAGCGGGTCATGTCGGGCAGCCAGCCCGCCTCGCCGGGTCAATTGCGCGGCGACTACCGTGTCGAGTTCACCAACGGCAACCAGTTGGATATCCACAGCGATGGCGAGCTGTTCCTGACGCCCGGCAAGCTGGTGGCGCGACTGGATCGGGAGGAGTACGTCGCCCGGGTCCTGCAACGCGAGGCCAAGGCCGAGCCCGCCGAAGCGGCCAAGGCCCTGGCCGTGGCGATCCGCACCTACCTGCTGCAAAACGCCCAGCGCAACGGCGATTGCCTGAGCATCGACGACAGCAGCCATCGCCAGCGCGTCGCCCCACGCCCGGCGGCACCGGAAGCTCGCGCCATTGCGGCCTGGACCAGCGATCTGGTGCTGGCCGGCACCGATGTCACCTACCACTCCGACCAACCCGGCCCGGACAAACTGTCCTGGCTGCAAGCCGTGGAACAAGCCAACGCCGGCCAACGCTACGACGCCATTCTGTTGCATGCCTATCCGCGTGCCAGCCTCAGCCGCTGGGACAATCCGGTGGCGTCCTGCGAGGCGCTGCCGGCCGCCCAGGACTGGCTGCTCAAGCAGCGCCGAGGCTGGCGTTCCAGGTTGGAAAGCGAAGTGGGCTACAACGAAATCAGCTCATTCGCGGTGTGCCGCGTCGCTTTCGGTCGGCCCTACGTCGACCGCGAGCGCCAACGCATCTACGTCCGTGGCGTGCTGTCGCTGCAGGACCGTCTCGACCTGACTCATGAATATTTGCACCTGGCCTTTGAAGCTCACCCCAATGGCCAGGACGAAGACTATATCGAAGGGCTCGCCCGTCACCTCTTGCTGGAATAGACCATGACACTCCGTTATCCACAGGTCTTGCTGTTGCTCTGCGCCATGACCGCGTTGCCCCTGGCCGTTGCCGCCGATGGGATCAAACTGGACACCCCGATTGGCGGCTGGCGCAGCGGGAAGCCGGGCGGCGAAGATGAAAACTTCAGCCAGACCGTCAACTACCCGGCCTCGTCGGTCAACACGCCCCAGGGCCAGGCCAGCACCGCGCGCATCACCGGCCAGATCAAGGCCATGCCCAAGGACAACAACGATCCGGGCAAGCTCATCGTCAACGGTGTGGCCCTGCCGCTGAAGCTCGATGAGGAAGGTCGCTTCGACCGGCCGTTCTCGTTCCCCAACGGCAGCAACAGCGTTGAAGTGCGCAGCCCCGACGGCCAGCACCGCCACCGTACCCAGTTCCTCAACACCAGTGGCGGCGCCACCCCGGCCAAGCTGCGGGTTCTGCTGACCTGGGACAGCGACGGCACCGACCTGGACCTGCACGTCATCACCCCGGACGGCGCCCACATCTGGTACGGCGACCGCATCGCCCCCAACGGCGCGGTCCTCGACGTCGACGTCACCACCGGCTACGGCCCGGAAATCTTCGCCATGCCGGCGCCGATCAAGGGGCAGTACCAGGTGTACCTGAACTATTACGGCGGCGGTTATCGCAGCGTTTCGGAGGATGAGGAAGGCGGTGAAGGCGACGGCGAAAGCAGCGGCCGCCAGGAAGCGGTGCAAGCCCTGACCACGGCACAAGTCACCGTGATCACTGAGGAAGGCACCCCGAGCGAGAAGATGGAAACGTTCGTCGTGCCGATGCGGGCGGTGGGGGAGCTGACGTTGGTGAAGAGCTTTAGCTATCCGTAAGACCACTCGGCGGTCATGCAAAGATCCCTTGTGAGAAAGATCCCACGGGGTATTTCAGGGGTTGTGAGAGCGAGTAAAAATCTCACGCGTGAGCTATTGAGCGTTATCAAAGTTACCTGTAGTGTTTCTCACGCGTGAGTTTTTCACAGTGGGGTCAATACCATGCCAGACAGCTCTCCAGCAGATTCGGCGAGCCGCGACGCAGAACGCTCCAAACCTGCCGCGAAAAAACCGTCGAGCTTCTACATGAAGCAGATGCGCGCGGGCCTGAGTGCCGCGGGGTATGTGAAACACGAGACTTGGGTGCTTCCCGAAAACCGAAGCCTGCTCAAGCAGATGGAGAAACAGCTACGCCAACCGATTCTGGCTGGCTCAATCATGTCGGAGGATTACATGAGCGCAGGTAACAATTGGAACATCGATCGCCTCTACGGCGCCCTGCAGGCGCTGGACGAAGTGGTTGCCAACGAGATCACCCTCACCCTCGTCCAGGGCTCCGAGTCCAGCATCAAGCTGGAAATGAACGACTTCGGCGGTTTGCCGATCTACATCGCGGTGGTGGGTGACCAGATCATCGTCGACACCGTTCTGGTGGACATCGAGTCGATCAATGACGTGGCGGCCTTCAACGATGCGGTCCTGCGCAGCCGGGAGATGTTCCCGCTGTCCTCGATCGGCATCGAGTCCATGCCCAACGGGCAGGTCGTCTACAACATGTTCGGTGCGCTGAGTGCAGGTTCCAACCTGACCAACGTCGTGACCGAGGTCAAGACCCTCGTCGACAACGTCCAGCGTGCCAGCGAAGCCTTCGAACGCTTCTTCATCTAATTCGCCGAACAGGACCCATCCAATGACTCAGTCCATCTGGAGCAAATTGTTCACCGCGCTGCGTGGCGGTGCCAACGAAGTCGGCGAATCGATCGTCGATCAACAAGCCCTGCGCATTCTCGACCAGGAAATCCGCGACGCCGACACCGCGCTGGCGAACGCCCGCCGTGAGCTGGTCACCATCATGGCCAAGCACAAGCTGTCGGCTGATCGCGTCGGCGAGTACAACGCCAAGATCAAGGACCTGGAGTCCAAGGCCTTGGCCGCGATCCAGGCCAACCGCGAAGACCTGGCGCTGGAAGTGGCCGAAGCCATTTCGACCCTGACCAACGAGCTGGAGGTCGAGCAGAAGCAGACCGCCGAATTCGGCGGTTACGCCGAGAACATGCGCAAAGACATCACCAAGGCCGAAAGCCGCATCAAGAGCCTGCGCCAGCAAGTGGACATGGCCAAGGCCCGGGAAAGCGTGCAGAAAGCCCAGGTCAGCGCCTCCATCGCCAGCGGCGGCGCCAACGGCAAGCTGGAAACCGCCGTTGGTACGCTGAACCGCCTGCAAGCCAAGCAGCAGCAACGCGCGGCTGAGCTGCAAGCCCAGGACGAACTGGCCGATGCCTCCACCGGCACCGACCTGGAGCGCAAGCTTCGCGACGCCGGCATCACGCCGAACGAAGGCAGCGCCAATGCGATCCTGGAACGCCTGAAGAAGAAATCGGCGGAGTAAACGGTTCGAGTGCCCGGGTACAGCGAACCCGTGGCGAGGGAGCCTGCTCCCGCTGGACGCGAAGCGGCCCCCCAACAGGGTCTGCTGCGCAGCCCGGCGGGAGCAGGCTCCCTCGCCATAACGTAGGAACACAGCCCCACGGAGTCAGGGACACGATGTCGATTTTCCTTTTGTTGCGCGCCTACGCGTCGTCGTTCTTCCATCGCTTCGGCTGGGCAGGCTTGGTCATCGCGATGGTCGTGCACCTGGCCACCGCCTGGATCGGTCTGGTGCTTTTGAGCGAGCAGCACCTCATCGCCGCTGCCACGTTTATCTATTTCTATCTCACCACCACGCTCACTGTCGGCTATGGCGATCTCGCGCCCCAAACGGCGGCGGGACGGATTTTCGTGGCCACCTGGGTGATGCTCGGGGGCATTGCGCTGTTGACGGCAGCCATCGGCAAAACCACCAGCAGCGTCCTCGATGTATGGAGAAAAGGCATGAAGGGCAAAGGCGATTACACCGGTACGGTCGGGCACACCGTGCTGATCGGTTGGGAAGGGGCTTCCAGCGAGCGGGTCATTGAACTGCTGCTGCAGGACGAAACGTCCAATGACAATCTCATCGTCATTTGCGATTGCGACCTTGAAGAAAACCCCATGCCCGGCCAGGCGGCGTTCATCAAGGGCGAAAGCCTGTCTTCCGTCGCACTGTTACAGCGTGCCGGGGTGCCCGGTGCCGAGCGCGTGCTGGTGCGGACCCACTCCGACGACCTGACCCTCGCCACCGTGCTGGCGGTCAATAAGCTGGGGCCGGCCGGGCATGTGGTCGCCCACTTCAATGACAGTGAAGTCGCCGCCCTCGCCAGCGCCTACGCGCCGAGCCTGGAATGTACCTCGAGCATGGCGATTGAAATGCTGGTGCGCGCTTCCCAGGATCCGGGCTCGTCAGTGGTCATCAATGAGTTACTGTGCGTAGGGCAAGGCGCTACCCAGTACCTGATGAAACTGCCCGAGACATTTGAAACGACGTTTGGCGAGCTGTATGCCCGGATGAAAGAGCAACACAACGCCACGCTGATCGGCTATCGCGGCAAAGACGCCCAGCAGCCATCGATCAATCCGCCCAGCGCGACTCGCGTCGAGGGCGGCGAACTCTTCTACATCGCCTCCACGCGTCTCAAGGACATCTCCAATGGGATGGTTTAAGCAGTTGATGGGGCTTGAAGCCCCAAACGCGAACAAGAATACCGGCTGGACCGCCCGTGAAACTGCGCCTGTGAACGGTCCGCTGGGCCTGGCATCCGGCAAAGGGCTGATGTTCGACAGCACGCTGAAGTTGTTGCTCGACGGCACCAGCGCCGTGGTCATTCCGGGCCCCCAGGAAATCTGGAGCATGGGCGTGGTCGACCTCGGCCAATCGAACTGGCTGTCGCGCTTCTACATGAACGACGAAGACTACTGGCTGCAGGTGCACACCAGCGGCGCGGTGGACGGGCAGGTTGAGTCGGTGATTCTGTTCAACTACCTCAGCTACGTCACCGTCAACAGTGAAGCGGAGTTGCGCCGGTTGGCCGGGCCGGAAAGCTTGATCGGCCTGCCGACCTACACCCACGACGGCGTCGAGTACACCCGCGAATGGGGCACCGAGAACGGCCAGACCGAACTGGTGGCGTTGAGCGAGCGCGTGAGCAATCCGGACGAGTCCTACAGCGTCGAGCACCGTTCGATGTTGTACGTGCGCGATACCGGCCTGACGGATCGCCGCGAGTTCCTGCTGTTCTCCGTTGAGGAAGACGCCGAAGGCACCATCAGCCTGAGCACTTCGCTGGGCATTTCGCTGTACACCACCGACCTGACCACTATTTGAATAAGGAAGACGTCCATGCTTGAAGCTCTGTCCATTTCCCTGAACAAAGCCGCCGTGTTCGGCTTCGTTCTGTACATCCTCGGCGCCGCGGTGCTGTTCGCGCTGTTCCAGTTCATCTACACCCGCATCACGCCGCACAAGGAATTCGAACTGATCCGCTCGGGCAACGTGGCCGCTGCAATTGCCCTGGGCGGTGCGATGATCGGTTTCGCCATCCCGGCCAGCAACGTGATCGCCTACTCGGTCAGCCTCCTCGACTTCGTCGTCTGGGCGGTGATCGCCGCGTTCGTCCAGCTGCTGGCCTTTCTGGTCACCAGCCTGGTGCTCAAGGGTGCTTCGCAGCGCATCAAGAACGGTGAAATCGCCGCGGGCATCTACATCGCGGCAGTGGCTATCAGCGTTGGCATGTTGAATGCCGCGTGCATGACGCCGTCCTCGAACTGATCGCGCCAGGAGTCCCCGATGAAACGAAGCAAGTACGTTCAGCTCTCGCTGGCCGCGTCGGTCGCCATGGCGATATCCGGTTGCGGGCCGACGGAAAAAACCTACCCGTTACAGAAGAAATACAACTTCCAGTCCGTACAGCAATGCGTCGATGAAAAACTGCCGGTGGACATCTGCTCTGACGCCTACATGAAAGCCATGGCTGAACATCGCACCATTGCGCCGGTGTACGACAGCCAGGCCGATTGCGACGCCGACTTTGTCGCCGACTGGTGTCAGCAGGATTCCACCGGCAAGTTCATTCCCAAACTGGGAGGCTTCGAACTGACCGCCAATGGCGAAGTCACACAGTCCCAGGTGGACGCCGCGGCGGCCCAATTGCCGGCCTCGGAAGCGACCACCGGTGGCTCGGGCTTCTCCGGCGGCAGCCTGCTGACCGGCTTGCTGATTGGCAATATGTTGAGCAACAACCGCAACAGCTATTACTCCGAACCGGTCTACCGCTATCGCGATGATCGCGGCGGCTACGCGTCCTCGACGCTGGCCCAGCGCGTTGCCAAGGGCTCGACCTTTACCAAGTCGAACCAGGCGCGGTATGGCAGCTACACCGATACCATCCGGTCTGCCAACAAGTCGATCTCCGTGGCTTCATCCACCTCCCGGGGCGGCTTCGGCAGCAAGGCCAGCGCCCGCAGCGGTTGGGGCGGTTCCAGCAGCTCCGGCGGCTGAGGAACGAGGGCCATGAAGAAGATCCATTGCGCAGAACGTCATGACTGGAAACAGACGGCCGAAACCCTCGGCTTTCTGTTCCACACCATCGACGACGAACCCTACTGGGACGAGAGCGCCTATTACCAGTTCACGCTCAAGCAGATCGAGAACGACCTCGAAGACCCGACCACCGAGATCCATGAGATGTGCATGGACCTCGTGGCCCGCGTGGTGCAGAGCGAAGAGATGCTGGAGCGGCTGAGCATTCCCGCAGCGTTTTTCGATCTGGTGCGCACTTCATGGCTCGAAGGCCACCCGCACCTGTACGGGCGCATGGACTTCTCCTACAACGGCAACGGTCCCGCCAGGCTGCTGGAACTCAACTACGACACGCCGACCAGCCTGTACGAAGCGGCGGCGTTTCAGTGGGGCTGGCTGGAGCAATGCATCGAGCGCGGCTTGCTGCCCGCGCATGTCGACCAGTTCAACAGCATCGACACCAAGTTGCATCAGGCCTTTGCCCAGTTGCAGCTCAAGCAGCCGTTCTACTTCGCTTCGATGAAAGACTCAGTCGAAGACAAAGGCACCACTGACTACCTGCGTCTGATCGCGGAGACCGTCGGCATCGAGTCGCGGCACATCGACATCGAGGACATTGGCCTGAACAGTGAAGGCCGTTTCGTCGATCTGGAGGAGCGCTGGATTCCGCATCTGTTCAAGCTGCACGCCTGGGAGTTCATCTTCCACGAACCGTTCGGCGCAGCGATTGCCCAGAGCGATACGCAGTTTTTCGAACCGGCCTGGAAGTCGATCATCTCGAATAAAGGCATCCTGCCGCTGCTGTGGGAATTCAATAAAGGTCATCCGAACCTGCTTGAGGCACACCTGGATACCGATCCCGGCAAAGCGGTGCCCAAGGGCTGGGTGCGCAAGCCGTTCTTCTCCCGGGAAGGCGCCAACATCGAGCTGCAGACGGCCGATGGCTTGATCGTGAAGGAGGATGGTCCGTACACCGACGCACCTTTCATCCTCCAGCAATGCGCGCCGTTGCCGCGCTTCGGCGACAGCTACACGCTGATTGGTTCATGGGTCATTGGCGACCAGGCGGCCGGGATTGGCGTGCGGGAAGACAACAGCCTGATCACCAAGGATTCGAGCCGGTTTTTGCCGCATTTGATTCTGGATTGATCTTCAATTGGAGCAGGGCTTTTGTGTGGCGAGGGGATTTAGCGAAACGTCGCACCGCCCCGCTGGGCTGCGAAGCAGCCCTGAAACCAGACACACCGGTGTGTCTGGTTGACCGAGACGGCAGAGCGGGGACCCAGCGGGGATAAATCCCCTCGCCACAAAAGCAGTTGAGCAGCGCTGCTTTCAGGTCCACCAGTACCGCACCAGATGAAAGAAGATCGGCGCGGCGAAGCACACCGAGTCCAGCCGATCGAGCATGCCGCCATGGCCTTCGATCATGTGCCCCCAATCCTTGACGCCCCGGTCGCGCTTGATCGCAGACATGACGATGCCGCCGGCAAACCCCAGCAGGTTGATCAGCAGCGCGATGAGGAACGACTGCCAGGGGTTGAACGGGGTGATCCACCACAGGGCGCCACCGATCAGCGAGGCCAGGAAAATACCGCCGGCAAAGCCCTCGACGGTTTTCGACGGCGACAGGTTCGGCGCGATCTTGTGTTTACCGAACAATTTGCCGCACACGTACTGCAGCACATCCGACAGTTGCACCACGATCACCAGGTAAGCGATCAGCAGCAGGTTGCGCCCTTCAAAACCGGCGATGTCCAGGGTCAGCAAGGCCGGCACGAAGGAGATGCAGAATACCGCGATCGTCAATCCCCACTGCACCTTGGATGCGCGCTCCAGGAAGTGCGTACTGTCGCCCCCCAGGGACGCGAGGATCGGCAGCAGCAGGAACACATACACCGGGATAAAGATCGAGAACAGCCCGTACCAGTCGTAGTAGATCAGCAGGTATTGCAGCGGCAGCGCCAGGTAGAACGCGGCCACCAGGGCCGGATAGTCACTGCGCCGGGTCGGGGTGAGGGTGAGGAATTCCCGCAGGGCATAGAACGACACCGCGTAGAACAACAGGATCACCGCCGCATTGCCGAGCCAGAACGCGATGCCGATCACCAGCACCATGATCCACCAGGCATTGATCCGGGCGTTGAGGTTGTCGATGACCGAGTTCGGCGCGCCGCGGGTCTTGAGCTTGAGAATGAAACCGATCAGCGAAGCGAGCACCAGAATCGCGCCAATCCCACTGAACAACATCAAGGTATATCGATCCATCAGACGTGCTCCGGGGCCAGTGCCAGCAGCGCGGCGCGGCTGCGTTCAAGAAATTGCTCTTTGCTTTCACCTTCTTCAATGCACAGCGGCGCGCCGAAACTGGTGGTGCACAACAACGGCAGGGGCAGTACGCGGCCCTTGGGCATGACGCGGTTGAGGTTGGCGATCCACACCGGGATCACCTCCACCTCGGGGTGACTTTTCATCAGGTGATAGATCCCGCTCTTGAATGGCAGCAAGCCTTCATCGGGGTTGCGCGTGCCTTCGGGAAAGATAATCAGCGAGTCGCCGTTTTCCAGGGCTTCGAGCATCGGCTGCAAGGGGTTGTAGGACGGATCCTTGCGCTCGCGATCCACCAGCACACCGTTGAACACCCGGTTGATGATGTAGCGGCGCACCGGACTCTTCTGCCAATAATCGGAACCCGCCACGGGCCGGGTGAGCTTGCGCAACGCCGGCGGCAGCGAGGCCCAGAGCAGCACGAAGTCACCGTGGCTGCTGTGGTTGGCGAAGTAGATCCGCTGCACCGGTTGCGGTGCGCTGCCGAGCCACAGGCTGCGGGCGCCCGTGACCATGCGGGCGGCGGAGGTGATGAGATTGGCGACCACGGGTTCGAACATGAGGATTCCTTGTCCCGAGAACTTAAGCAGCAATGCAATTGTTGAAGATGAACAACCGTGGCGAGGGAGCTTGCTCCCGCTGGGCTACGCAGTAGCCCCCAAACAACAGGCCGAATACCATCAGCCTGAAACACCGCAGTGCCTGGTTTTTGGGCCGCTTCGCAGCCCAGCGGGAGCAAGCTCCCTCGCCACAATTGTCATTCACCATCCTGTATTAGTTAACGTTTTAAAAAGCCAGCCAGGGGCTGGCCAGGATGAAGCCCAGCGTCAAGACAACTTGTGCGGCCAGCAACAGCGACTGCCCGCGCAGCAAGCGCAAGGCGCCGTGGCTGCGTTCACTCCAGGGCCGGCCAGCGCGTTCAGCCGGTTGCAGGCCAAGCACGTTAAGCGCCTGATCCAGTGCCTGGGTCCGCTCGGCCAATGGCTGGACACCGTCCGCCACGCGCTGGAACAGATCGGCATCGAACGCCACGCGCAACGCCCAGTATTTTTGCAACACGCCGAGGCTGAACAGCGCGACGCTGAACAGCAGTAACCAGGGATCAACGCTGCCCATCAGCCATTGGCCCAATCCGAGCAGCGCCGCCAACAGGGTCAACCCGGTGGAAAACTGATCCAGCGAATGGCCCCGGCGCAACAGGCTCGCCACGGTGTGCAACTGCATGTCACTGCTCATGGCGATGGCCCTGGCGCAGCGGTTCCAGCGCCTGACGGTGTGCCTGGTGCAAGACAATACGCGGGCGAACGCGCTGGAGCTGCACGATCGCCGCATCGACACTCGCTGCTCGGCCGCTGTGCAACAGCCAGGCGATCACCGCGGTGGCGCTGCGTGAATAGCCCAAGGCGCAGCAGACCAGCACCGGCCCTTGCTGGCGCAGTTTTTCAATCGCTTGCGCGGCCTCCAGGCATTGCTCGGCGGTTGGCGCGGTGAGGTCGAGCACTGGCAACGAGCGATAGGCGATCGTGCTGCTGTCCATGGACATCTCGGCGCAGAGGTCGAGCACCCCGGTGAACGCGCTGTCCTTCAATTCCAGCGGCGTGGGAATGCGCCCCAGCCAGACGTTATCGGTCACGTGATCCGGCTGCGGATGCTTGCGCGTCCACCAGCGGGAATTGATCCAGGCAGCGGCGAGATAAGGTGCCAGCAACCAGCGTACTGCCGGACTCAGTTGGCCATCGGCACGCTTCTGAAAACCGTCGGCATCGAATAGCAGATAGTTGAGCGCCACAAACAACACCGCCACCGCCGGCCAGATCAACCAGAGCCACGCGCCGCCAAAGGCGAACGCCGGGATGAACAGCGCCACCGCACCCACGCCATAACGCAGGGCCAGTTGCAGGCGGCTGCGGTCCGAGGTCAGGCGGGCACTTTGCAGCGGGCTCGGCCGGTCCAGCGGCCACAACCAGACACACAGCCAACCCGCCAATGCCCCCGTCGGCACATCGACAAAATGATGTTGATAAGTGGTCAGCACCGACACGCCGATCAGCGCGAACCAGCCGTGCATCACCCAGCGCCAGACACCGCGCAAGTGCCGCTCATAGCAGACCCAGAGGATCACCAGCAACGCGATGTGCAACGACGGCGCCTGGTTGAACGGCTTGTCGAAACCCGCCAGCACATCGAACAACCAACCGAATACTCCATCCATTTCCGGCCGGGGGAAGGTGAAGCGCAGCGGCCAGATCAGGAAGCAACTGACCGCAATCGCCTGGGCCGTGAGCAGGCGCAAGGCGTGGCGCTTCAGTTCCGCACGGCTGCTGGGTAGCAACAGCGACAGGCCGTACAGCAGGTCAATCGACCAGTACGGCACGATGGTCCAGGCCATGAACGGCATGTGGCTTTCCCAGCCGAACACCAGGCTGCCGACGTCGTCGCGTTGGGACGTCACCCAGGTGGCGAAACCGTAGGTGCTGAAGAACAGCGGCGCGAGCAATAGCAGCCAGCACACCGCCGGTTTCAGCAGGGCGGGTTCGCGGGGCGGGGCGATGACGGCGCTCATCACTGCACGCGCTGCGCCAGCGAAACGCTGAAGATGCCCCACTCATCGACCCGCAGAGTGATCTTGCGGAATCCCGCCGCCTCGACCAGTTGATCCATCTCGGCCTGACTGCGCCGACGCATCACCCAGGCCTGGCCGGCGCGGTGACTGGTGAGGGCGCGGGCGATCAGTTCCAGTTGCGGATGCCATGGCTGGCCGGTGTAGACCAGGTAACCACCAGGCTCCACCGCTTCAGCCAGGCCGGCGAGCGAGCCGCCGACCATCTGGTTGTCGGCAAACAGCTCGTACAGGCCGGACACCACAGCGAGGGTTGGTTTGGGCTCCAGGGTCGCCAGGTCCTGACGATCGAAGGCGTCACCTTTGACGAAGCGGGCGATGTCGCCCAGGCCTTTTTCAACAATCAGTGCACTGCCGTCGCGCACGTTGATGTCGCTGTAGTCACGCAGCAGGATCGATTCGGGCAGCGGGCTGACGCCTTGCAGCGCCTCGAGAATGTAGCGGCCGTGGCCGGCGGCGATGTCGACGATGCGCACCTCGCGGTTCTCTTCGCGCAGCTTGCCCATTGCCAGGCGCAGCAACTCCTCGACATTCAGTTTGCGCTGGCGAATGCCGCGCCAGCCGATGGAGTTCAGGTAGTTTTGGTCAATCATCCTGCCAATCGGCGAGGTGCCGGTGGGGCGATTGCGGTAGACGTAATCCAGGGTGCTGCCGGAGTCGAACCCGGTGTCGAAGCCCAGCTTGACCCCATCCGACATTGTGCTGCCGAAGCGCATGCTGGCGCGGGTCATGCGCCAGTACAGGTCGCGCAGCGAATTGTGCGGCAGGGGCGTGGCCAGGGCTTCGGACTCGGCGCAGGTTGCGCCCAGGCGATCGGCGTCCAGTAGGGAAGGGCGGTCCAGCGGGCGGGCGAAGTTCTGCAGGATGAAACGCCGCGCACTGGCAATGGCCGGTGCGCGGTTCTTCTCGCCCAGGGTGTCGTGGAAGAACCCCGGCAGGATGTGTTTTTCCTTGTGCAGGCTGCCCAGGCGCTCGAAGAACTGCTCCTGGGGTTTGCGATGCACCACAAAGTCCGAACCGGAGATCAACAGCTGCGTCGGCACCTGGATCGCCTGGGCATCGGCGACCACGCGGTCGGCGGCTTCGTACAGGCCCAGCAGCACGTTCACCGAAATCGCCTTGGTGATCAGCGGATCGCTGTCGTAGGACGCCACCCGCTCCGGGTCATGGCTGAGGAACTTGGCCTTGACGTAACTGTTGACGAAAAAGTTGCCGCGAAACCTGCGCATCAGCGCCAGGCCCGGGCGGGCGAACGGCACGTAGAGCTTCACCTTGAAGGCCGGCGACGCCAGCACCAGCGAGCGAATGCGCGGCGCGTAATCGTGGACCCAGGTGGACGCAATCACCGCGCCGACGCTTTGCGCCACCACGGCAATGTTCTGCTCGTCAATCTGGTGGGTCGCGCCGATGTGATCGCAAAAGGTCTGCACGTCCCGGGCGCTGGTGGCGAAACTCGGGCTGTCGCCCCGTGCACCGGGAGACTGGCCGTGGCCACGGGCGTCCCAGGCGAAAAACTCGAAACCGGGCAGATCCAGCTCATCCACCAGGTGCGCGATGCGCCCGGAGTGCTCATGACCCCGGTGAAACAGCAACACAGCCTGGCGGGGTTCGCCCGGGTCCGCGGCCACGGCCGGCCAGTGCCGGTAGAACAACTCCACGCCGTCGTGAGTGGTGAATGTCCGGTCTTGAGCTTCGCGCATTGCGACTTCCTTATGCTGAGGGAGCGTTTTCCTTCACCTGGCCCAGGCCATGACGGACCCGGTTGACCAAGGTATAAACCAGCAGGGCGGCAACCACCGCCATCACACCATCGACCCACAGCGCCCCGAGCCAACCCAAGGCAATACCGGTCGCCAACACGCCAAACACAAAGGCCCGATCACTTTTCCCCATCGGCCCGTCATAGCGCCGCGAAGCCCCGACCATCGCCCCCAGCACACCCGCGTATTCGCTGAACAACGCCAACAGCGTGACCAACAACACGAGCAACAGACTGGCATCGGGAATCAGGGCAAAGGGAAGGATCAGGGCCGCGTCGGCGATGATATCGCATAGCTCATTCAGGTAGGCACCCAGATGCGATTGCTGCCCGAACTCCCGCGCCAGCATGCCGTCCACGGCATTCAAGGCCATGCGCAGGAACATCCAGACCGGCACCAGCACAAACACCCACGGATGACCGGCAAACCAGGCAATGAACGCACCCACCAGCACAGAAATGATGCCCGCGAGCAAGGTCACCTGGTTCGCCGTGACGCCCTTGTCGTACAGCCGCTGGACGGCGGGGCGCAGCAGGTTCTGAAAGGCGGGTTTGAGCTGGTAGATGGAGGGCATCGGAATGGGATCTCGGACCGGTTTTTCGGATGAACGGTGTGCAGGTGCGAGATTACGACAGGTTGGGGTGTTGCTGGTGGGTATTTGTTGGGAATGAGCTTCGGTCTACATCTTGCGGTGAGTCAGCCTGCGGGTGGAAACCCATTCAAATGTGGGAGCGAGCTTGCTCGCGATAGCGGTGCCTGTGATGTTGAATTTCGCCGTTCACAACCTGCTCAGTGGCAGGGCTACGGGGTCGAAAAGCCACTCAGGCACGCCAGGACTGTTGATGATGGAGCCGTGGTGACGCTGCTCGTCGCACCAGTAGCGATTGTCCTGGGCCGGATCGAGTTGGAGCGCCTGGGCCAGTCCCACGGTGGTGCGGCCGGCGGACAGCAGGACATCCACGGCAGTGCCCGCCAGCGGTGTGGCTTGCCACTTGGAGAGCAGCAGGATATTGCCATGGACACAGTCATGGCTGACCAGCTGTGCATCCACCAGGTCGTTGATGTAAGCGTATTGCGGATCGGCCTCCAAGCGTTCAGCGATGCCGGCCGGCGTCAGGCCATGTAGATCGACCAGGAGCGGCGGGTCCACCAGCAGTACCCGCGGCGACGCGCTTTGCGCCAGGCAACAGCCCGCCACATAGGCGCCGAAGGAGTAACCCAGCACCCCATCCATCGCCGTCAGGTCATGCTCCTCGGCAATTCGCCGGGCCAGGACCTCGACACTGGAATAGGGCCAATAGTCGCTGTAGTTGATCGGCACCACGGTCATGCGTCCCTTGAGTGCCCGTGCCAGCGCGGAAAAGCAGATCGGATGGCCAACGAAGTCGGGAAAGCAGAGCAACTTCATGGCTGTTCCCCGGCCGCGATAAAACACTCGAGAAAGGCCAGGGCCCGGTCCTGCGGCAGATAGCTGTTGAGCAGTACCTCGCAGCCCAGGGCTGACTTGACCAGGGTCAGGTCGAGCAGGGTCTTGGGCCGTTCGGTGAGCGGGTTGGCGATCCAGCTCTGCAACCACTGTGCATCGCTGGCCGGTAACTCGACGAAGTTGAACAAAAAGGCCGGGGTAAAACCGTACAGCCCCAGCGCAGCGAGTATTTCCTCATGGCCGATGATCGCCCGGGCCAGTTTGGCGTTCAGGTAATGCACGCTCGCTTGCGGATCGCTGTCGCCGGCAAACAACTGGGGTGTCAGGGGAACCGGCACCGTATGGCTGGAAAAACCGCTGATCACCGAAGTGTCGGCCCAGGCGAACAGCAGGCTGACGATCGGCGCTTCGATCGCCAGGGTGCTGGCGCAGCTGTGGCGAAATGCCCGTAACAGGTAGAACAGCCGTTGCGGCGTCGCCATCTTCAGTGGGTCGATGGCCAGCGGTGCCCGCAGTTGCACGACCTTCACGCTCGCTGCCGGGGTCGCGACATCGGCCAAGGGGGCATATTCATCGGCTTCCTGCGCCCAGGCGGCGCTACAGGCATCCGCCTGGCGCTCATATTCGTCGGCCTGTGTCAGGTTGTTGTCGATGAAGGAGAAGTCCGCCGCCTGCTGCGACGGCTGCGGGTCACGCGCCAACTGTTCCACGGTTCGCAGCAGACTGAGCTGGCCGACATGGTTGCCAAGGATGTGATGCAGCCACACCCCCAGGTGCAGGGTGCCGTCTATGCGCACCTTGAACAGGTTGCACAGGTCATGTTCGAACAGCGACAGCGGCTGCTGGAGAAAGTGCTCCACGCAGGCGTCCTGGGTTGCGAAGTCCAGCACCTCGTCCAGTAGCAGACGGGCCGGTGGCTCGGGGGCCAGGTCGAAACAGTATTCGCCTTCGACCCGCGCGACCCGACAGGCCGTCAGCGGATACCGCCGACACAAGCCCTGCGCTAAGGCTTGCAGGTCCACCGGCGCGGGGGCCAGGCGTTCGGGCTTGAACAGGTAGAGCACATTGTTGGCCCGCAAGTCCTTGTTGAACAGTTCGGCATAAACCATCGATAACTGGCTTTTGTTCAAGCCGATCCAGCGGGTATCCCCGTCGGCGTCCAACAGCCCGTGCCAACGGCGCAGCGTCCCCTGGGCCTGCTCGGCGCAGGTGGCCCGCACCACGGCAAACCGCCCCAGGTGGGTATTGATCGAGAACGGCGCGTGGATATCAGGCATGACGGGGCTCCTGCTCCAATGGAATCACGTAGTAATGCTCGGCGCCGCTTTCCAGCAGGGATGCCAGGCCGGGTTGGCGTTCCAGCCAGGCCAGCAACTGGTCGAGGCTGGTCATCCGGTAGAACTGCTCCAGGTCGAGGCACTCCCAGCCCAAGTGCTGGTTTACCGTGGCCACAAGTTTGATCGCCCCCAGGGAGTTGCCGCCGTTGGCGAAGAAGCTGCCCTGACGGTCATGAGCGAGCACGCCGAAACGGGCGAGAAAGCGCCCCTGCGGTGAATCATCCTGCCGGGGCGCCGACTCTCCACTGCACAGGCGATGTTTGAGTTCAGCGAGATCGAGCTTGCCGGATGTGCGCAGCGGAAACCGTTCCACCCCGGCAAAACGTTGCGGCACCATGAAAGGCGGCAGGTTGCGTCGGCCATACTCGGCCAGTGCCTGTGGCGTTATCCCGTCGGCTTCCAGGTACACCAGCAACAGATGCGCCTCAGTACCCTGGTCGTCCAGCAGCACCACACAGTCGAGCATCCCCGCAAAGCGCTTGAAGGCTGTGGTGACTTCGCTCAGCGACAGACGCTGTCCACGCAGTTTGATCTGGTCATCCGTGCGTCCATGGAAGTGATAGAGCCCATTGCTGTCGCGGGAAACCAGATCGCCGCTGCGATAGCAACGCAGCAGCCGTCCCTGCCAGGGCAGGTCGATGAAACGCTCCTGGGTCAATGCCGGGTCGCCGATGTAGCCGGGCGACAGGCCATCACCGGCAATCAGCAGTTCGCCGGGTTCGTCCACCGTGCACGCCTCGCCATCGGCCCGCAGCAGCAACAACGTGGCATCGTCCACGGCGTGCCCGATGGGAATGTCCCGCTCGCTGTCGAACGCTCTCGGGATGGCATAAACGCAGGTGCCCATGGTGTTTTCCGTGGGGCCGTAACCGTTGTAGAGGGTCAACCCGTCGACGGCGGCATAGGCCTGCCGGATATGCCGCGCCGAAAGCGCTTCACCGCCGACCATCAGCCGTTTGACGCCCACCAGCCATTCACGGTCGATATCGATGAAGGTGTTGAACAGCGTCGAGGTCAGCCACAGGCTGTCGACCTGTTGCTCATGGACATGCCGGCGCAGTTGCTCAAGGGTCAAGGGGCCGGGCGCATGGATGTGCAGCGTGCCGCCATTGAGCAGTGCGGTCCAGATCTCGAACTGTGAGGCATCGAAGGTCAGGTTCGACGCATAGAGCATGCGAAAACCCGATGTCAGTGGAAAATGCCGTGGCCGGTCGCAGAAACCCAGTACACCGCGATGGGTGCAGGGAATGATTTTCGGCGCGCCGGTAGTACCGCTGGAAAAGTTCACGTACACCGGCTCATCGCCGGACAACGGCGGTGGGCACGCCGGCTCGTCCGCAGGGGCCAGCAGATCCTTGAGCAGCAGGTGCCCCGGACCTGCATCGACGGACGTCGTCACTCGCCAGCGCACGCCGATGCGTTCACAGACCGATTCGTTCCAGGCGTGCGGATTGCCCCGATCCAGATAGCAATAGGACAGACCGGCGCGGACCACTCCCACCAACAGCACCAGTTGTTCGATCGAGCGCTCGATGTCCAGAGCCAGGGTGCTTCCCGGCGCCAGGTCGAGGTGCGTCAGGTGGGTGGCAACCTGCGTCGAACGCTGCGCCAGCTCCGCATAGCTGAGTTGCACACCGTTGCAGCTCAGCGCCGTGTCCGAGGCGTGGCGGACGAACATTTCATCCAGGCGCGAAACAATCGATGGGTGGCCCATGGGTCACGCTTCCCTGTGCTTGATCAGGTTGATTCCAGGGGCGAAGAATGCCGCTGAATTGTAGGTCAGCAAGGCTTGCGCCAGGCTCATCTCGACTCGCTGCAGCCGGCTGATCCAAGCCGTTGCGCTCACCAAATAGTCGAGGCAGCGGGCGATGTTGCGGTCCACCGTGGCCTCCCCTGGCAGGCATGGCACGCTTTTGAGCCCGTGATGGTAGGCGTCGTCGCGATAGCCGTTGCCACAACGCGACACGTTGATGATGTCGACATTGCCCATTTGCGGTGAAAGCTCCAGGGTCAGGCTGACCCGGCCGACATTCACCAGCCTGGAACGGGTACGGCCGTTGCCCTGAGGGTCGAGCAGTGCCAGGAGGCGAGGCAGCAAGGCTGTGATGTCGCCGTCGATGCACAGGAATATCTGCGTGAAGTGCCCAGCCATCGTGCCCGGCTCGGCCTGCAGGTCGAGCACCTGTACCGGCAGGCCTGGCTCGATGGCGGTCGGGTTCAGGTCCGCTACCCAGATCTGTGCGTCGTGACAGGCGGCCACCAGCCCCAGCATCTTGCCTACCAGGCCCATGCCTACCACCAGAATCCGCTCCCCAGGCCGCAATTGCGCGCGATCCACGGCATGTACGGCGGTGGCGCCGAGGGTGGCGAGAATCGCCTGGTCCAGGGGCAGTGGTGCGGGCACCTTGCACACCAGTCGTTGTGGCACCTGGATCCAGTTGGAGTGGGTGGCGATCTTCCAGCCCATGGCAACCACCCGGTCGCCCTGTTGCAAGTCTTTGACCCGGGCCCCGACCGAGCTGATGACCCCCGCGGCGCAATAGCCCAGCGGCAAGCGTTCGGCACTGTCCCGGAGCTGCTGGATATAGTGACGTTCGGTGCCGGGGCTGACCAGGGAGTAATCCACGGCCACCCGCACTTCGGTCGGTGCCAGGGGAGCGATGGGTTCATGGCAGGCGATGACACCATCGGCGCCACAGGCAGTCAGCGTGTATCGACTGGCGTTCATCGAGCCTCCCGCCCGGTCAGGCGATCCAGGCAGCGGGCAAAACCCGGAAAGGAGGTCTGGTAGCAATGCCCTTCGAGAATGTTGGCTTGCAGCCCATGGGCCAGCAGCAACACATGGGCGGTCATGGACAGGCGATGATCGCCAAAGGTCGGGACCGCCTGCACCACTCGGGGGATTTGCCCACCCACGACATGCACGTCATATTCCTCGACCTGATAATCCAGGCCCAGTGCATTGAGCATGCTGCGGGTGGCAGCGATCCGGTCCGACTCCTTGAAGGTCAGCTCGTAAAGGTCGCTGAAGGTCGCCGACCCCGGCAATACGCAACTGATGGCCAACGCCAGCGGCACTTCGTCGATCATCGCGTGGAACTGATGCTTGTCCCGTAGCCCGCTGGCCCTGGGCTGACCGCCGCCACTGAGCAGCAAGCGACCGACAGGCTCACCATGGCGAATGCCGTCCACCTCCATGCTCAGGTTGAAACCACAGTCCGCCAGCCAATTGAAGAACCCCAGGCGCGTCGGATTCAGGCAGACGTTATCGAAACTCAGGCGCTGCCCGGCATGGTGGCGGTTGCACAACAGGAACAACGCCGCGGGATAGGCAATGGCCGACGGGTCGCGGGGAATGCTGATCTCGGCGGGCACTTCACAGTTCAGGGGCTGGTAGTGGATCTGCAGATGCTTGTCCCGCAAGCGGTCACCGAAGCTGTCGATGATGCGCTGGGTGTGATCCCGGGCCACCACCGGATAATGGATGGACAGCGGCTTGCGCGCCGCGACCCCGGCAAACAGCAGGGTGCTGATGGCCTGGGCACTGCCGATGCGGATCCGGGCGGCGCCACCCTGGAACGGCGCCTGGTGAATACGGATCGGCAGCGACCCCGGCCGGCCCAGATATTCCAGGTGAGCCCCCATCTGATTCAGCGGCTCGACGATCCAGTCGAAGGGTCGGTTGCGCAGGGTTTCATCGCCGTCGACGATGCACGGTACATTGAGGCCCACCAGCATGCCGATCAACAAGCGCGCCGCCGCGCTGGAGGGCCCCAGGTCAACGCGCCGCTCATGGGTACTGGCGGCGAAGGTCCCGCTGATCTCCAGTGTCTGCGGCCCCTCGCCGTGGCTGACTTCAAGCCCGAGCTGTTGCAGGGCGTCGAGCAACAGGGTCACGGCCTTGCCCCGGTTCAGGTCATGCAGGCGCACCGGGTGTGGCGCCAGTGCGGCAAACAGGATCATGCGGTGACTGATGGACTTGTCCGACGGCAGCTCGGCGTCGACATTGGCCCAGACCTGCTGCTCGCCGGCCAGCGTATAGTCAATGGACCGGTCCGGGTAATCGATCATGGTGCGCTCCTGTACTTGGCGGGGTTGATCAGTTCAGCGTCGTCCACCAGCGCCTCATCGTCGTAGTGGTCGCCTACGCCGGGTCCCGCAGGCAGTACCAGCGGCTGGGTCTCGTAGAAACGCCGGCGGTTTTTCTTGCGCTCCAGGCCCAGGTTGAAGCCTCCCAGGTCGACCACCCAGCTCTCCAGACGCCCGTGGGCGATGGCGCTGTCCACCAGGGCCTGGCCCATCTCGGTGCGGATCAGCGCACGACCGTGTTTCTTTTCGTCGGAGCCATTGAGGCTGGCTTCGAAAATATTGGGGTCGCCATCGCAGACACTGACGTCGGCCAGGCCGCTCATCCAATCTCCGCAACTGAGGCAACGGAAGGTCTTGTTGTCCTTGAGCTTGCCGAGGATTTCCCAGAAGTCGACGCTGTAGGTCTGGCTGTCCAGCAGGGTCACCTGCAGTCGTCCGGGGTAATCGCCTTCGCGATACTTGATGTCGCGGACTTGTTGCGGGTCTTGCTCGAGCACATCGGTGATGATGCCGCGGGTACCGGCCGGCAAGGTGTTGGACGAACAGGCGGTCTCGATCACGCAGACGATCTGGCGGCTGGCCCAGCGTCCGATGGGCGTGTCCCGGCGTTGCAACTTGCGGATCGCCTGAACGTGGCAAGCCAGGCCCACCAGGGCGATGCGCGCAGCGGGGCGCTGCTCGAAACATTCACGCAGGGCGTTCAGGTAGGGGGCCAGTTGGTAGGTGGACTGGGCGTTATTGATGATCGCCGCTTGCGCACCACTCAGTTGCGGCATGCTGCGCCAGCCCTGCTCGGGATGACGGCCCATGGTCAGGGTCAGGTCCACGGCAAAGTGTTCCTGTGCGGTCAGCAACAACGTGGTGGCGGTACCACCACTGGCCGAGCGCCGGACAACGTGTTCGTCGGTGGCGCGGGCGCCGATGGCGGCGCGGCTGATCCCCAGCCAGCGCTCGTCGGCGCGGCGGGTGCGGCCGAACAGCTCCAGCTCGGAGCGATCGGTATCCGGTTGCAGGCCCGGACACACCGCCAGGCATTCGGAGCAGGTTTCACAGCTGTCGCCGATGCCGTCCAGCAAGGGGATCACCCGATCCGGGTCGAAGTGGATCACCTGCTCCGGACAGACCAGGGCGCAGGCGCCACAACCGGCACATAGATTTTGGTCGAGCACCGTCAGTTTCAACAACATCCCTGTCATAGTGATAATCCTCGCGTGCCATTTTCCGGGTGCAGCCGACCGCACCCCGTCGATTGAGGGGCGAGCGACTTGCCTGTGCTGAGTGGCCGTTGACGGTCAGGTCAAAGCTGGCGTTGCATCTTGACGATCTCGATTGAAACCTTGCTGTTGCCGCGGCTGAAAGTCCCTTCGCCGATCTTCTGGAAGCCGTGGTGGGCATAGAAGGGTTCGGCGGTCAGGGTAGCCTCCAGGTAAGCGGACCTGGCCCCACTGGCGCGCACCTGCTCGAGTGCGACCTCAAGCAGTTGACTGCCGATACCGCGCCGCGCACCGTCGCCTCGAATGAACAGCTTGCTGACTTCATTGCCGTCGATTTCGACGAAGCCCTCGATCGAATCGCCCTCGGCCAGCCACAACAAGCCATTCTCCACGGCCTCGCGATAGGTTTCCGGTGAGCGCCCGTCGAGCCACATGCGGATCTGCCGGTCGCTGTATTCAGCCGTGCACAAACGTTCCACCGAATTACGATGAGCCTCGAAAATGCCGGCCAGATCGGCCGTGGTTGCCTGGCGTATCCGTACCTCAGTCATTCTGTTGAACTCCACTTTTTTGGGGCGCCAGTGTTGACGGCAGCCTGGCGGCAGGGCGGTAGCGGAACTTGAAGTTGATCAGGCTACCGAGCACCACCAGAGCGCTGCCGAGCATCAGATGCAGGCTGAGTGGGGTTTCGCCCAGCCAGACCGACAGGTAGCTCGCGCCGATCGGGTACAGCACGCCGACATACCCGGCGTTCTCTGCGCCCATCCGGTTGATCAGGTCGATGAACAGCACGAACACCAGCGCCGAGCACACCACCCCCAGGTAGAACAGGATGCCGATGTCTATCGGGGTCGTGGGAGGCCGAAGTTCATGGCCACTCAGCAGCAGGCTGATGGCGTAGAGAGCACAGGCCCAGCCGGCGGCCACCTTGTTGATATGCAAGGTGCCGAGGCTGCAGGTTTTCTGGATATGTTCGGAAAGCACCGCACCGACGGCGACCGCCAGGAAGGCCGTCAGTCCCAGGGCGATCCCCATCATCGACAGCGGTCGGCCCGGAGCGCCGAGCATGAACAGGCCAAGGCCGAGCAGGCTGACCAGCGCCCCGAGCACGCTGTGCACGGCAATCGGCGTCTGGAGGAACAGGCGCTTGAGGCCGATGATGAAGAAAATCACCAAGGCGCTGAGGCAGGCCACCTGGGCGCTGCCCAGGTACGCGGTAGCCAGGTAGGTCAGGCCGATGCCGGCATAGAAGTACACCGCTCCCACCGTCGCCATCAGCAGGTACGCCTTGCGTGTGACCCGGCTGCTGGGGGCGGCGAACAGACGTTGCCACAGCCACAGTACCAGGTAGGCGATCAGGAACCGCAGCATCAGCGAAGAGCCGACATCGCTGTGTTCCACCTGCCGGGAAATGGCGATCCAGTTGGTGGACCAGATCAGCAGGCAACCGATGAAGATCAGCGCGGTGACCAGTGAGTGGGCTTTTTTGTCCGACGTGGTGCTCATGAGCGGTTCCCCCACTCCAGGGCGCCGCTGATCCTGTCCAGCAATGGCGCCAGTCGCTCGGCACCGAAGACCTGTGGGTCATAGTCGATTTTCAGTAACAGCTGGCCGTCGGCCAGGTAGCCAGTGAACTCCAGGTGGTGGCTCGGGCTGCCCTGCATCAGTTGCAGGCTCAGGGGGTGCACGCTGACCCGTGTTCCGGACTCGCTTTCGACCGCGCCGAGGAAGTTGTAGCTGTAGCCACAATCGAACAGGCCCTTGAGCCGCTCGGCCTCTGGTGTACCGAAATAGTGGTTGCCGAAGCTGTGGGCGATGCCTTGGGCCGCTTGCTGATACGCCTTGATCTCACCGGCGATCACTTGCAAGTCGAGGCTGCCAATTTGCATGACCAGGGGATAGATCACCGTCAGCCAGCCGAATACGCTGTTCAGGTCGGCGCCGCTCTTGTCCAGGGTTCGACCGTGATCCAGCAGATGGACTTTCTGGAACGGATTGTCATCGCCTTGGCTCATGGCCCGGAGGATCACCGCCAGCAGCAGATGACTGATCTCGGCCACGCCCTGGGCCCAATCCGGCAGGTCCTGCACCCGGCCCAGCGCAAGCTCGGCACGTTCAAAGGCTTCACGTTGCGGAAAGTCGACTCGCTGTGTCGTCAGCTCCGTGCAGCGGGCCCAGGGCAGCGCGGCCCAGAACTCCTCGTGAGCGGTACTGGCATGAGCATCCCGGTAGGTGTGCAACCAATCGGCAAAATCCGTCGGCCGAGGCCAGCCGGCCATGGTTTCAAGCCCCTGCGCCAGGCAGTCGTCCAGCTCGGAGACCAGTAACATCCAGGAGTATCGGTCGATCTGGAACTGATGGCAGGCCAGGATCAAACAGTGGCCGTCCTCCCCCAGCGTCTGACTGAAGCAGATGGGCTGTTCCTGCTTCAGGGATATGTGCACACAGGTCTGATCCACTGCCCCTTGCAGGTCCGTCGAGCCGGTGAGGACGCCGAGATCTCGTATCCCGTGTTCGATGAAATGGTGGCGCAGCAGGGCGTGCAGCGACTGGCTGACCCGTTCCGGGTTCTGGCCTGGTGCAAGGTTCAGCACGATGGCCTGGTTCCAGCGATCCAGGTCGGCGATACCGCGACTGTGGAGAAAGCGTCGGTTCGGCAAGCCGCTGGTCATCGGTCGGGGCGCCCCAGGTCGGGCTTTGGCCGCGGCGGGCCGGATTTCCAATTGCCCCAGTGGCTGATCCGACAGCAGTTCTTCAAGGTCCAGCACCAGGCCTTTTCGCTTGAGCGTGGCGACGACCTGCAAGGCCCGCAGCGAATCACCACCGTTGTCGATAAAACTCTTGGCAGGTTCCACGTTCTGCCCCGCCAACACTTGCCCGAGGACCTGCCAGAATGGCGCCGGGGACTGCTCGGCGAGGGTTGCCGATACCGGGCTTGCGGCGAGTTGAGCAAGCGCCTGACGGTCGATCTTGTTGTTGCGGTTCAGGGCAAAACGTTCCACCAGGATAAAACGCGCCGGCACCCGCTGAGCTGGCAGGGCGGCCTTGGTCGCTTGACGCAACGTGTCTTCAGTCACGTGGGTGCCACGCGCAATCACGAAAGCCACCAGTGCCGTGTTATCGCCCGTCTGGACGGCGAGCACACAGGCTTCGCGCACCAGGCTCAGCGCTTTGAGTTCCGACTCCACCTGCACCAGGCTGACTTTCAGGCCGTTGATCTTGACGATGGAATCCTTGCGCCCCAGCAGGCGAATGGCGCCGTCGGGCTCGTGGCAAGCCAGGTCGCCGGTGGCGTAGCACGGTCGATGCGGGTCCAACGGGCCGGGCTGGGTCAAGTCGACGATCAGCCCGCTGGCCGGATCCAGGCGCCGGGCGATCCACGGCGAATCAAGCAACAGCTCCCCCACGCCTTCGCCGTAGGGTTGCCCCGGTACTTGGGCAATCACCGCCGAGACACCTTCGACCGGTCGATCCAGGGCCCAGGTCGCGCCCGGCAACGACTCGCCCTGCTGGAGTCGGGCGTACAGCGCCGTGGTGCATTCAGTCGGACCGTAGGCGTTGAACAATTGCGAGCCCGGCGCAAAGGCCTGGTTGAAACGCTCGATGTCCGAAGGGTGGATGATCTCGCCACCGATCACCAGTTGCTTGGCGCGCGTATAGGGGGCACTGGCCTCGGTATAGAAGGCGCGCAGATACGGCACCGTCATGTGCAGAACATCAATGTCATGTTCGGCGATCAGTGCCTCGACCGCCGTGAAGTCATGTTCCCGGGGGTTGAGGCTGCACAAGGTGGCGGCGCTTTTCAGGCTGGCGAAAATATCCATCAACCCGGCATCCCAGCCTGCCGAAGCCAATTGCAGCACCCGATGATGCGATTGGATGCCGACGTAGGCCCGGTAATTGTCGATGTGCCGGTCGAGGGCTTCGATCCTCTGCACAATGGCTTTGGGCTCGCCGGTGGAGCCGCTGGTGAAAATCACATACTCCTGGCAGCGCAGGGGATACTCGCGTCCGACTGGCACCGGCAACGGTTCCAGTCGCTGTACGTCGATCACCGGTAAGGTGCTCGACAGCGGTTGGCCGGGTCGGGTCGACGCGTTGAGGATCAGGGTCACGCCCAAGTGTTCGAGGGTCGGCGCCAAGCCGTCCAAGTCGCTGGTCGGGTCGATGAAGACCACCCGCCGAACACAGGACAGCGCGGCGATCAGCGCGGCGTACATGGCCCGGCCATGACTGGCATACAGCGCCACCACGGCAGGCTGCCGGGCCTCGAGCGCTACGCTGATGGCCTCGCGCAGTGCGTCGAGCGCCACGAAGCTGAGGCTGCCTTGGGCATCGATGATGCCCGCCACATCGGTCCCCGCCATGCGAGTGAAAGCCTGCAACATGATAGCTCTGTCCTGTCGAGGTTAGAGGGAGCGGCAAACGCCCAGCAGCGTCTGCATGAATGCCTGGATTTCTGCCTGGGAAAGGATCAGTGGCGGCGTCAGCTTGACCGTCGCCGGATTGCTCCCGCCGGTACGCACGATCACGCCGTGATCCAGCAGCCGGTTGCGCAGCGCCAGCACATCCGCACCGCTGTCCGTACCCTGGAAATCGAACGCCAGCATCATGCCCCGACCCCGCACGTTGACCACCCGCGAATCCTCCGCGGCCAGCCGCTCAAGAGCTTGGCGCAGAAAGTCGCCATTGCTCGCCGCCCATTGCCAGGGTTGCTCCTGCTGGTAGACATCCAGCACTTTGGAGGCCACCGCGCAGGCCAGCGGCATGAAGGTGAAAGTGGAGGAGTGCTCGGCATAACCGAGGCAGTCGACCAGTTCCGGACGACCGACGACGGCGGAGATCGGCAGGCCGTTGCCCAGGGCCTTGCCCAGGACGAGCAAGTCCGGCACCAGCCGGGGGTTGCAGAAGAAGGGGGTGCCGGTGCGGCCAAAACCGGTGTAGATCTCATCGAAAATGGTGATGACGCCAAAAGCCTTGCCCAGTTCGACAATCGCTTCGAGCAGCGCCAGAGGGACTGGATACATACCCTCTGCCGCCTGGATCGGTTCGATGATCAGCGCCGCCGGCAAACGATTCGCTTGTTGCGCCCGATGCAGATGCTCAGCCAGTTGTTCGCGCCAGGCGACGGCCGCGGCCGGTTCCTGGTCGGCGTGGTAGTCCAGGGGCAGTGTCGTGAGTTGCAGGTTGTCGCCGGCCAGATGTTTGCGGAAACCTTCGTTGGAGGTTACCGACAGTGCCCCCTGGGTCTTGCCATGGAATGAGTTGCCGAAATACACCACACCCTGGTGCCCGGTCGCGGCCCGGGCGATTTTCAGCGCCACCTCGATCGCCTCGGCGCCGGTGACGGCACCGAAGACCGAAGCTCGCGGATAGGGCACCAGAGCCGCCAGCTTGGCCACCACTTCATGACGCAGCGGGTTGTCGATATTCCAGCCGGTATGGATCAACTGCGCGGATTGGCGCTGAATGGCTTCGACCAGATCCTCACGTTGATAACCCAGATTGGCCGCGCCACTGCCACCGGACATGTCAAGAAAGGACTTGCCCTGCTCATCGTAAAGAAAACAGCCTTTGCCGCGAACGATGGAAGGGCTGGAGGGCGCGTTGCGCTTGACGGAAATTGCGACCGCTTCTGTAAACATCCTTGTCACCTTGAGTAAGCCGGACCGTGACTCACACGCATACCCAGGGGCACAACGCTATCTACCCTGGCACGCGTTTTCCTTGCCATCCACGCTGGCAATGGTGGGAGATACTAGAAGAGGCATTTACCCCGTCAACAAGGTCCGCACGGATTTCGAAATTAAAGCGATAACTGCTGAAAATACTGGGAAATACAGATGATCCCACCAGCCTCGCTCGGATTTTTGGCGAAGGGACTTGTGCCGACAGCTTCGCGTGCAGGCCACTGGATCTGACTCGCAGTCCCATGCCTATTCATGGGGTGCCTTTTATTTAGCGAATCGCCCTACATCCAATACCTCCTTCCCTGACTTATTTCCCCAGCCCGCCCCGGCAAAGTCTCGCGTCCATCCCTGTACCGCGAGATCCCCGCATGTTGGCCCCCGACAAACTCCTGGCCCTGAACAACGTCATCGGCTCGCTGGTGATGGCGGCCATGGACCCCGATCAACCCGATGCGGCAGCGGTACTGGCGGATTTTCGTAACTGCCTGAACGACTACGACCGCTGGGCCGAAAGCTTCTGGACCGGCTGGGCGCTGGACATCGAGCAGGTCTTCAAGGTCGGCAGCGAGGTAGCCCTCGCGGCGCCGAAAAACCTCGATGAACCCTTCATTGCCACCATGGCGACCTGTCCGGCGAGCGGCCCGCTGACGCTGGTGCACATGTTCCAGGCGGCGCGTTTCGTGCCGATCGGCAACACGCCGGTGATGCTGGAACCGGTCATCGACGGTGAACCGGGGAAGGAAACCTTCGGCGAGCCGGTCCATCACACCGTCGGCCCCAGCGGCATCCTAGAAATTCCCGAATGCTGGCGGGGGCGTCCTTATCGCATCAGCTTCTTCCCCGAGGTCACCGCGGATCACGTCAAGGCGCTGTACGCGTCTTATCAGGGGGTGATTGGCGAGCTCGAGGGCTGGCTGAAAGAGGAATGGGAAACCCAGTTTCAACCGCTCTGGGTGGAGTTTTCCGATGCCGGGTTTCTCGAGCGATACAACCTGTTGCAGCAAGCCGACTGGCGCGGCCTCGAAAACGCCCTGCAGGCACTGTGGGGTGACGTCAAACAAGTCTTCCAGCTGCTGGCGGATTTGCAAGCCAACAGCGAGAAGCTGCTGGAGTACCTGACCCGGGCCGAGCTCGACCAATTGCTCAAGACCTCATCCGAGGCGATTGCCAAAGGCCTGATGGTGCTGAGCGACGAGCCGTTGCTCTTCGTGCACATGGCTGCATTCACCAGTTGGTTGCGGATGCTGCCGCCCCAGTACCAGGCCGAAGTCGTCGGGCAGATACGGGCCTCGGTGCTGATCAATTTTTTGCTGATCCGCTTGACCGGCGCCCTCGGCCTGGGCGTGCGCATGAGTGGCAAGGTGCTGGACCAGCTCCAGTCCGGGCGAGCACGGGAGTGGTTGCGGGCGTCGAGCCAACGACTGGGCCAATTCGCCCCTGAGCGGCTCAACCAGCATGCCGATGTGTTGAAACCGGTGGTGGTCAGCGCCCAGGGCGCGCCATTGAAACCGACCCCTGTCCGCCCGTTACAGATCACGCCAGAGCATGCGCCGTCCCTGTCGGTCAGCAATCCGGCCGCAGTGGCGCGGGAAAAGTCCCAGGGTTCTACTCGACTGAGCAAGCACGAACACCACGACGACGCCCCGGCCCAATCGAAAAACCCCAACGGCGACAGCGCCGACAGCGTGGCCCTGACCCGCACCGACGGCTGCCCGGTGTCGATGGTCACCGGCGAAGAACTGCTGACCCTAGACGACGGCACGCTCGATGGCCGCTTGCCGTTCGTCTTCACCCGCCTGTACCGCAGCAGCGCGGCGGACCAGGACGTGGGCCTGGGGCGCGGCTGGAGCCATGCCCTGGCGCACCGCCTGCGGCTTGAGGGCGAGCAGGTCATCTGGATCGACCAGGAAAACCGCCGCACCACCTTTCCGCTGCCTAACGCCCAGCGCCCGGCGATCCACAACAGCCTGGCCCGGGCGGCGATTTACCTGGGCAGCGAGCCGGACGAACTGATCGTCGCTCAGCCTGGCGAACAGGCACCTTTCCTACACTTTCGCGACGGTTATCTGACCGCCCTCAGCGATCGCTACGACAACCGTCTGACGATCCAGCGCAACATCCATGGCGACATCAGCCGCCTGGACAACGGTGCCGGGCGTGCCCTGCGCCTGCGCTACGAGCAGCGCCACCTCGTCGCCCTCGACTACCAGAGCTTTCACCCGGCCCTGACCCTGGACGAAGCCTGGCGCACCGAACAGACCCTGGCGACCTACCGCTACGACGCGCGCTCGCGGCTGATCGAGGCCACCAACGCCGCCGGGGAAAGCGAGCGTTACGACTACGACGATGCCCACGTCATCCTCCAACGGCAACTGGCCGGCGGCGCGAGCTTCTTCTGGGAGTGGCAGGGCACCGGACAGGCGGCCCGCTGCGTGCGGCACTGGGCCTCGTTTGCGCAGATGGACACGCGCTACAGCTGGGGCGAGGACGGCAGCGTCACGGTCCGGCACCTCGATGGCAGCCAGGAGGTGTATGTCCACGATGACCGGGCGCGGCTGGTGCGCAAGGTCGAACCCGACGGCGGCGAACACCTCAAGGCCTACGACGCACAGGGCCGGCTGATTGCCGAACAGGACCCGCTGGGTGCCGTCACCGAATACCGCTACGACGAAGTCGGACGGCTGGTGGCGCTGATTCCGCCCGAAGACGCGCCCACGTCCTACGAATACCGCAACGGTTTCCTGCACGCCCGTTCTCGCGGCAAAGCCGTGTGGACCTACCGGCGCAACGACCGCGGCGAGGTGATCGAGGCCATCGACCCGGATCAACAGCGCACCCGCTATGCCTACGACGCCCACGGGCAGTTGCTGGCGATCCACTACCCGGATGCCAGCGAACACCGGTTCACCTGGAACCGGCTCGGCCAACTGACGGAAGAAACCCTGCCCGACGCCAGCCAGCGGGTGTTTACCTACGACGCCCTGGGACGCTTGCTGACCCGCCAGGACGAACACGGCGGGGTGACGCACTACCACTGGGACGCCGTCGGCCGACTGCTGCAGACCACCTTGCCCAGCGGCGCGACCCGAACCTGGACCTACAACGCCTACGGCAAGGTCACCGCCGAGCGCGACGAACAGGGCCGCATCACCCGCTACGAATACGCCGACGACCTGCACCGGGTCAGCCGCCGCGTCAATCCCGACGGCAGCACGCTGAATTATCGCTACGACTCGGCACGGCTGCTGCTGACCGAGATCGAGAACGAGTCCGGCGAAACCTATCAGCTAGACTACACCCCCGGCGGACTGATCCGACAGCAAGTCGGCTTCGACGGCCAACGCACCACCTATGCCTACGACCCCAATGGGCACCTGCTGGAAAAAATCGAGTTCGGTGCCGACGGCAGCCAGTTGGTCACCGCCTACCAGCGTGACGCGACCGGGCGCCTGCTGATCAAGACCCTGCCCGACGGCCAGACGATCCAGTACCGCTACGACGGGCTGGGCCGGCTGGTGGACGTCGATGACGGCACTGACCATCCGCTGGCCTTCGAATACGACGCCCAGGACCGGCTGATCACCGAGCACCAGGGCTGGGGCACCCTGCGCTATGGCTACGACGCCTGCGGGCGGCTCAATCACCTGCGCCTGCCGGACAACAGCCAGGTCGATTACCACCATGCCCCGGGTGGCGCGCTGACCGCCATCGACCTCAACGGCGCCCGCCTCACCGAACACCAGCTGCGTGGCGGCCGCGAACTTCAGCGTCAACAGGGCCTGCTGCTCAGCCAGTACGAACATGACGAACAGGGCCGGCTCAAGGCCCACACCGTGCGGCAAAACCAGCAAACGCTGTTCTGGCGCGATTATGCCTACAGCCCCAAGGGCAATCTCGCGGCCCTTTCCGACAGCCATCGAGGTCGGCGCGATTACCAGTACGACCCACTCGACCGGCTGACCCGGATCGCACATTCCCACGGCGAACCGACGGAACACTTCGCCCACGACCCGGCCGGCAACCTGCTGATGCAGGACCGCCCCGGCCCGACCCACCTCAAGGGCAATCGCCTGCGGATGGAGGGCGACCGCCACTACGATTACGACGCCTTCGGCAACCTGATCCGCGAACGCCGCGGCAAGGCCCAGGCCCTGGTCACCGAATACCGCTACGACAGCCAACACCGCCTCATCGGCATCATCACCGCAGACGGACGCGAAACGTCCTACCGCTACGACGCCTTCGGCCGACGCATCAGCAAGACCGTGGCCGGCCTGACCACCGAATTCTTCTGGCAAGGCGAGCAACTCGTCGCCGAAAGCAGCCGCCAGCACCACCGCAGCTACCTCTACGAACCGGGCACCTTCCGCCCACTGGCACTGCTCGACGGCAAAGGCCTCAACGCCTGCCCGTTCTACTACCACCTCGACCACCTGGGCACGCCCCAGGAACTGACCCACTACGGCGGCCAGGTCGTCTGGTCGGCGCGCTACCACGGCTACGGCAAAGTCCGCGCGATAGAACACGGCGGCGGCGAACAACTGGAACAACCGCTGCGCTTCCAGGGGCAGTATTTCGACCCGGAAAGCGGCCTGCACTACAACCGACACCGCTACTACAATCCGGAAACGGGCCGCTACCTGACGCCTGACCCGAGCAAATTGGCGGGTGGGCTCAATGGGTATCGGTACACCCTGAACCCGACGGGGTGGGTGGATCCGTTGGGGTTGGTGGATTGTCCGGGGAAGGGTGGGTGTAGGCCGGCGGTTGGGGAGCAGGATCCGGCGGGTAAGGCTCAGGTGGATGAGGGTGAGCTAAAAACACCTGGACCTAAGAGAGAAGATGATTATTTATACCGTGGTGATGAGCGAGATCCGGAGGATGTATTTGAAAACGGATTTAAGAGTAAGGGGTTTAGCAAAGATTTATTTTTGCACTCCCTGGATAGTGATGATCCTCCTAGTTATTTCATTCCTACCTCCTACTCTAGGAATGTGGGGAAGAAATTCGCTACTAATGATTTTACGACTATGGGCTACTTGTACTCGCTTCAGAGGGTGCCAGGGTATGACTTGCAGAAAAAGTTGGGTGCAGCATATTTGTTTAGGGCAGAAAAAGAAATAGCCATACCTGGGAAGATAAGTAACGAGGATGTGCTTGGTGCGACGTTAGTTCTCGAGAATGGTAAAGAGTTTGGTTGTTCCATACCGAATCCCAACAGGAAAATAAGAAAATGATCTCAAAAGTGAAAGTTTATATCAGTGTGGGAGGTGAGAAAAATTTGACTCATCTCTTATGTGATTCAAAGAAGGTTTCGATAACATTTTTTGAGGCCGATGGGGTAGATAAAATTTATACGGGCAGCAATTTTTATAAATGCTTTGCAAGTCTTCGGCAAGATAATCCTGCTGTCGTGTTTTTATGCAAAGGTTCCAAGGTGAACGTCCACCCATCCGGGATGTCAGCGCAAATGTCGCTGGGATTGAAAGCCTATGAATTAAGGTTAGGGGTGACACCATCTCTCGAGGATTTAGTATACATTTTTGACTACGATGATAAAAATTTGGCAGACGAGCCGCGCCAGCAGGAGTTGTTCTACAGGAGTTGGATTGAATCTGTCAGAAAGTAATATGGCTACTGTTTCCTGACTTTAAGCTACCTATTCTGAGCTTCCAATATCTGCGGAGGAGGTAAAAGTGAAGAAGCAAACTATTTCAATTATCAAAGACGGTCAGAAAGAGGAGGCGCGGTTTGATGTTAGTGTGGGGAGGTCAACCATTTTACTGACCTTTAAAAATGGCTGGTCAAAAAAATATTTGGGAGTGGATGTGTATTAATGTCTCGGGGCAATAATCAAGGAGCACGCGGATGTAAAATTTTTATGCAAGGGAGCCAAGCGTAATGTTCGTCCTTCTAGCATGTCTTCTCAGATGTCTTCGGGAATAGCAGCTTACGAGTGTGTTTTAGGTAGACGTGTTTCGAGTAGTAATCTCGTCAATATATTTCAGTATGAGGATCAGGACATAGTGAGCGATCCCCAGCTACAGAAAGATTATTTTTTCCTATGGATGGATTCTATAAGAGATGTGGATGAGTAAATATCGACTATAGGGATGTTAGGCGTTTTCTTGTGGTCTGTACGAGACTTCTCCATGTCATAAGATCCGGATTCAGAAGCTCAATCATCTGATTTATGCTTCAGCTTTCTATCGACTGACGCACCGCTATCGCGAGCAGGCTCGCTCCCACACTGATCGCGGATGATCCCGAATCTCAATTGCACCATCAGCTTCTGTGGAAGCGAGCTTGCTCGCGATAGTGATATATCAGACACCAGCAACATTGAATACAAATCAAATCCGTCCAGCTACCTCCTCAACCGAAAGAAAAATCTTGATTCAGCGAAGTTTTCATTGGAGGCACAATTCTCGATAGATCGCTACGTGGCATGCAAAGCCAGGAAAGGATTTTTGGAAAACTATTAATGGTAATCCTCAAGACAGAACGATAAGGCCATATGAATAATCTGAAGCAAGTAAAAGTTTTGGCTATAGATGAACTCATAGAGGAAAGCGTGACGCTTTTGATATGCGGTGAGAGTGTCGAGTGCTTCGCTAACTATTGCCCAAATCTCATTCAGGTGGGCGAAATGCACACTGTAGAACTTTCAATTGATTATTCCGAAACATATCAAGTGAGAGAGAATCCCAAAACGAACGTCTGCATAGAAAAAGCAAACGAAGGTTTTTCCTATTTTTTTTACGGATTCCTAAATGGAGAGGTGTTTGAGACTTTTACTGATTTGCCAGATGAAGGTATTCACTTTGATTATCCTGAGTTGAATGGGAAATTCGTAAAAATAAAGGTTGATAGAGTAAATGTAAGTTTTATGTAGGAAGGCTGTAGGAGCTGTGTGCGGTACATTACCGAATTAACGTTCAGCGTTATGACGACTGACACGGGCTGTCAGATTTTTGTGTGCGAGCTCACGCCGTATTGCTTTCAGAAGCCCTTCAACTTAAGGGGTGACTTAAGGGGTGACTTTGGGGGTAGCAGCCTCCGTTCCAACGTGGAAGGCCTAGCCACGGCTACCACCAATCCCCTGTGGGAGCGAGCCTGCTCGCGATAGCGGTGTACCAGACACCAGCAACATTGAATGCAAAATCAACCCCGCCCAGCCATCTCCGCAACTAACCCCCTGAACCACTTCTGCGCCGGATGAGACTCGCTGCGTTGGTGTCAATAACTGCACCCCCCAGCCATTAAAAAAAGCACACCTTTGGCACCGATAACATCGTTTCTCGGGTGCTTTTCTTTTCCCTATATTGGCTGCCAGATCCGGTGAATGACTGAGCGTTCACCCCCTAAGTGCGAGTAGCCTCAATGAATAACAAACCTGACAGCGCAGGGCTTGATAACGCAGGAGCGGGAACCCGGGCGGTCTGGGGTGGTGAGCAGGTCAGGCACCCTTACAACGCCACGCAAACCCCTATCGTGGTCAGCGCGGCCTACGGTTACAACGACATCGACGCCTGGTATGACGTCGCGTTGGGCAAGGCGCCGGGCTTTATCTACAGCCGTATGAGCAACCCGACCGTCGAGACCCTCGAAGCCAAGATCCGCGAGCTGGAAATGGCCGAGTCCGCCGTGGCGTTCAGCACCGGCATGGCGGCGATCAGCAGCGTGCTCTACACATTCCTGGCCCAGGGTGATCGGGTGGTGTCCACCAAGGACAGCTACGGTGGCACCAACAAGATTTTCGAAGAGTTCCTGCCGCGCATGGGCGTGGAGGCGACCTTGTGCGAGACCATCGATCACGAGGAGATCGAACGGGAGATCGCCAAGGGCTGCCAGGTGCTGTACCTGGAAACGCCGACCAACCCGACCCTGAAGATCCTCGATATCCAGCGCCTGGTGGCGGCGGCCAAGCGGGTCGGCGCCGTGGTGGTAGCGGACAACACTTTCGCCACGCCGCTCAACCAGAACCCCCTAGCGTTGGGCGTGGACGTGGTGATTCACAGTGCGACCAAGTTCCTCAGCGGCCATGGCGATGTACTCGGCGGCCTGGTCTGCGGCAGCGAGTCTTTGATGACCAAGGTGCGGCATTACCGGGAAATCAATGGTGCGGCACTCGACCCGTTCTCGGCCTTCCTGATCATTCGTGGCATGAAAACCCTGGTGCTGCGCATGCGTCAGCAGCAAGCCAGCGCGCGGGCCCTGGCGGAGTTTCTTTGCACCGAACCGCTGGTGGAGTCGGTCAACTATCCCGGCTTGCCCAGCCACCCGAACCACGCCGTGGCGTGCGCGCAGATGGCCGGCTTCGGTGCCATCGTCAGCTTCGTTCTGGTCGGTGGCATGGACACCGTCACGGCGCTCTTGCCTCGTCTGCGCTTTGCCCACTGCGCCGGCAACCTGGGTGCGGTGGAAACCATTTATGGCCCGGCGCGCACCACCAGCCATGTTGAAAACACCCTGGAGGAACGGCTGGCCCTGGGCATCTCCGAAGGGCTGGTGCGGGTCTCGGTGGGCATCGAAGACACCGACGATCTGCTCGACGATCTGAAACAGGCATTCGCCTTTGTCCGGGCTTCGCGGGAACAACGGGCGCAAACAGATATGCAATCAACCCAAGCAGTCTGCATCGAAACAACCAACTGAAGTGTCAGCGTCAGACCCCCGCGACAAGGCGGTCAGCGGGGCGTTCATGAATAGGAATAATAATAAAACCGGATGACGACCCGTGTTGAATCTGCGCCGTAACTGGGCGCAGAGGTCGATGCGTGTCCTCACGACTTTCATGAGAACAACCATGTCCACACAACAAGAACAACTCAATACGCGGGTCGGCTTCAAGCAGGAAATGCAAACGCGCCATATCGTCATGCTGGCATTGGGTGGCGTCATCGGCACCGGGCTGTTCCTCACGTCCGGCTACACGGTTAACCAGGCCGGTCCGTTGGGCGCGGTGATCGCGTACATCATCGGCGCCTTGATGGTTTACATGGTAATGATGTGCCTCGGTGAACTGGCGGTGCAGATGCCGGAAACCGGTTCGTTCAGCACCTACGCCACGCGCTTTCTCGGCCCGGGCACCGGCTACACCGTGGCGTGGTTGTACTGGCTGACCTGGACCGTGGCCATCGGCTCCGAATTCACCGCCGCCGGGATCCTGATGGCGCGCTGGTTTCCGGACACGCCGGTATGGATCTGGAGCGCGCTGTTCGCCTGCGTGGTGTTCCTGAGCAACGTGGTCTCGGTGCGATTGTTCGCCGAAACCGAGTTCTGGTTATCCCTGGTCAAGGTGGCGACGGTGGTGGCGTTCCTGCTGATCGGCGGCGGCGCGATTCTCGGCCTGCTGCACATCGACCAGGCCCACAGCATCGGCTTGAGCAACTTCACCCGTGAAGGACTTTTCCCCACCGGTTTCATGCCGATTGCCATGACGCTGCTGGCGGTTTCGTTTGCCTTCTCCGGCACGGAACTGATCGGCATCGCCGCCGGTGAAACCAAGGATCCCCAGCGCAATGTGCCGCGTGCCATCCGCACCACCGTGCTGCGCCTGGCAATCTTTTTCGTCGGGACCATCTTCGTCCTGTCGACCCTGTTGCCCCGCGAGCAGGCCGGGATCGTCGAGAGCCCCTTCGTCACCGTGTTCACCTACATCGGCATTCCGTACTCCGCCGACATCATGAACTTCGTGATCATCAGTGCCCTGTTGTCCGCCGCCAACTCCGGCCTGTACGCCGCCTCGCGGATGCTCTGGACCCTGAGCGACCAAGGGCACCTGCCCAAGCAGTTCTCGGCCCTGACCCGCATGGGCACGCCGCTCAATGCAATTATCGTCAGCATGGCCGGCGGCGCCGCCTCGTTGCTCAGCAGCGTGTTTGCCGCCGACACCATCTACCTGGCGCTGGTGTCGATCTCCGGGCTGGCCGTGGTGGTGGTATGGATGAGCATCGCCGCCAGCCAGATCGCCTTCCGCCGTCACTACGTCGCCAATGGCGGTGACGTGCGCAACCTCAAGTTCCGCGTCCGTGGCTATCCGTGGGTGCCGCTGGGGGCGTTGGCTTCCTGCGGGCTGGCGTGTGTCGGGATTGCGTTCGATCCGGAACAGCGGGTGGCGTTGTACTTCGGCTTGCCATTCATCGCCTGGTGCTATTTCGTGTACTTCATTACCCGCAAAAGCCGCGAGCAACGCTTGCAGGTGAACCCGTTGGCACAGCCGTCCGATGCGATCTAGTCGGCGTGCCCGGGAGAAGGGCAGCCAATGAGGTCAGGATCATGAAGCAGAAACCGTTACCCCCGTTGAACTGGCTGCGGGCATTCGAAGTGTCGGCCCGCTGCCTGAACTTCACCCACGCCGCGGAGGAGTTGTGCTTGACCCAGGGCGCGGTGAGCCAGCAGATCCGTCAGCTGGAAAGTCACCTGGGGGTGGCGCTGTTCAAACGCCTTCCCCGTGGCTTGGGACTGACCGAGGAAGGCCAGTCCTATCTGCCGGTGGTGCAGGATGCGATCACGCGCCTGGCGGTGGGGACCAACGAGATCTTCGGCCAGCACAAACGCCGGCCGATCAAGGTCCGCGGCAGCCTGGCGTTTTTCGTGCACTGGCTGGCGCCGAAACTGGTGGACTTTCGCCAGGCCCATCCTCAGGTCGACATCCGCTACATCAGCAACATCTGGGTCAAGGAGCTGGATGGCGAGGACGACCTGGAAATTCGCTGGGGTCATGGTCAATGGTCAGGCCTGGTGTCGCAGCGACTGACCTGGGACACCCTGTTCCCCGTCTGCTCGCCCGCGCTGATGGCGCGTTCGCCAGTGGAGGAACCGGCGGACGTGGCGAAGCATCCGCTGCTGCATGTACTGGGTTACGAAGAAGGTTGGGGTTACTGGTTGAACATGGTCGGTGCGGACGGCGTCGATTCTTCGACGGGCATGCAGTTCGACACACTGGTCTGCACCTTGCGCATGGCTGAGCTGGGGCAGGGGATCGCCCTGGCCCGGTCGTCGATGGTCGCTGACATGCTTGAGGATGGACGGCTGGTCGAGCCGTTTTCCCAGCGCATCGAAGCCAGCGAATCGTTCTACCTGGTCCGCGGTTCCGGGACCGAGCAGCACCCTGACGCCGTCATGTTTGCCACCTGGCTGGTCGAGCAGGCACACCGTTTCAAATGAATGGCCGGAGCCAACCATGCGCTATGTAAGTACCCGGAATTCGGCCGTGCAGGTCGATTTCGAAAAGGTCGTGTTATCGGGCGTGGCCCCGGACGGCGGGCTGTTCGTGCCGCTGGAACTGCCGCTGTTCGAACCCCAGGAGATTGCCAACTGGTCGACCTTGTCCTACGACGAACTGGCCTATCGGGTGATGAGCCCGTTCGTGGGCGAGACGATTGCCGAGGCGGATCTCAAGCGCATTCTCAAGGAGGCCGGCAGCCAGTTCAGCCATCGCTCCCTGGCGCCTCTGCATCAGGTGGATCGCAACGAATGGGTCCTGGAACTGTTCCATGGCCCGACCCGTTCCTCGAAGGATTTTGCCGCTCAGCTCCAGGCTCGGCTGGTGCAACACTTCCTGCGCAAACATGATCGCCGCGCCGTGGTGATCGGCGCCACCAATGGCGATACCGGGTTGGCGGCCATCGAGGCATTCAAGCATTGCGAAGAAACCGTGGTGGTGGTGATTTACCCGGAAGCCGGCGTGCCCCACGATCAACGCCAGCACCTCCAGGCGGTGGCGCATCCCAGTGTTCACCAGTTTGCCGTCGATGGCAGTTTCGACGAATGCCAGACCCTCGTCAGCCGCTTGTTCCGGCACTGGCCCTGCACTGGGCACGAGGCGATCAGTTTCAACTCCAGCAACTGGGTCGGCGTGCTGGCGCAACTGGTGTTTTATTTCCACGCCGTACTGCAATTGGGCGGCGGCCAGCGGCCCATCGGTTTCAGTGTGCCGGCGGCGAGTTTTGCCGAGGTCTATGCCGGTTACATTGCGCAGAAGATGGGCTTGCCGATCACCCAGATGATCGTCGCAACCAACCAGAACGACGCGCTGCACCAGTTGTTCCTGAAGAACCACTACTCTCGGTTGCGCGCCAACAAGACTTTGTCGCCGGCCATGGACCTGTCGATCTTTTCCAACCTGGAGCGCTTTCTCTGGGAGCTCTACGGGCATGACGACCAGGCGGTGAGCGCGCTGATGGAAACGTTCGAAACCAGCGGTGAGATGACCATCGCCAACGAGTTCTGGCTGCAGGCGCGGATGATCATCGACTCCTACGCCGTCAGCGATGAACAGACACTCGAAGAAATCACCTCGCTGTACCGCGACACCGGTTACGTCATTGATCCGCATACTGCCACCGGTGTGCTCGCGGCCAGGTTGTACCGGCGAAGCCTGGTGGCGCCGATGGTGACCCTGGGGGAAATCTCGCCGGCCAAATCGGCAACGTTGCTTGGTGAGCTGGGGATCACCATTGCGGCGCAACAGCCTCTGGTTTCCGAGCATGGCCCGGCGCAGATCAATCGCATCCAGCCGGACGATCTCAGTGCTCTCCATCAACTGCTCGGTGCGCTGTAAGGAGGCCCCATGAAGCGAATTCTCGACCCGCTCGACGAACGCATCATTGCCGAACTGCGCCTCAACGCCCGCGCCGCCCACGCCGAGCTGGCGGCGAAGGTCAACCTGTCGCGCAACGCCGTGCGCCAACGCATCGAACGGCTCGAACGCGACGGGGCGATTCAGGGTTACACGGTGCGAACGGGGGAGGGGCTCGCGGCATCGTCGAACATCAACGCGGTGATTTTCGTCTACCGCTACGACCGCATGCGCGGTGCGGAAGTGCTGCAGGCCCTGCAAGCCATGCCGGAAGTGCTTCAGTGCGATGTGATGAGTGGTGAGTTCGACCTGATGCTGCGGGTCGGCGCCGCGAGCCCGGAGCGGGTGCATCGGGTCTGGAAGGAAATCTCCGCGTTGCCGGGGGTGGAGAACACTGTCACCTCATTCGTACTGTCGTCAGTGATCTGAAGCCCGACACATAACCCCTGTGGGAGCGAGCCTGCTCGCGATAGCGTCAGCTCAGTCAACATCGAAGTCGGCTGGTCTACCGCTATCGCGAGCAGGCTCGCTCCCAGTGTGCCCGGCATGGGCCAAAGCCAGTCACCTGAGAAGTGGTGACCAGAATGAGTGACAAGAACTGTAGTGAAACGCAAGGGGGAAACCGCGAGGCCATCCTGAAAGAAGCGTGTAGCAAAGGCGCGACCGCAGGAACACGAACAAGCAGTGAGGCCGGATGCGGGCGATAAGTGTGCTGGGAGCCACGAAATCCAACGGTCACCGAAAGACGCATCAGGTAGAGCTTGGCGGCCCGAGCCGAAGGTTTTGGCACCTTACCCGGGGAGATCTCGTGGGCGTAGCCCACGAGAAGTCAGCAGAAGCCGTAGTAGTGAAGAAGGATCGTAATGGATCTGGAACGAAGGGCTGAAGAACAGAAACACTCACCATAGACTACTGCCTACAAAGCGAGAGCCCTTTGAAACTGCACCCGGAAATGCCATGTGGCATGTAGCGGGATGGCCAGGCATGGAGAAGTCGAGTGGACCTCGATCAACACATGCAAGGAGGGGGCGAGTCAGTAGGCAGACGGAACAGGATTAGAGACGTGTTTAGCGAAATCTGCATGGAAACGATCGTCGAAAAGGAGAATATGCACCGAGCGCTCAAGAAGGTCCGGTCGAACAAGGGTGCGCCAGGGGTCGACGGAATCACTACCGAAGAGCTTGAAGCGCACCTGCAAGCGCATTGGCCGGCCATCAAGGGCAAGCTTTTGGATGGGACCTACAAACCGGGACCGATCAAAGGCCTCAGGATCCCCAAGCCGCAAGGCGGGGAGCGGCTGTTGGGCATAGCGAATACGCAGGATCGCTTGATCCAGCAATCAGTTCAACAGCTCCTGACTCAACTGTGGGATGTAAGGTTCAGCGAACACAGTTACGGTTTTCGGCCCGGCCGGAGCAATCTCGATGCCATACGAGCGGCCAAAGCTTTTGTTCTGGAAGGCAAGACGTGGGTTGTTGATATCGACATCGAAGCCTTCTTCGATCAGGTCAACCACGACAGGCTGATGAGCCTCATATCCCAGGATGTCCATGACAAGCGGCTGATGAGGTATCTGGGTCAGACGCTTCGAGCGGATATGTTGTTGGACGGCCAGCGGGTCAAAAGGACGGCAGGAACGCCACAAGGGGGACCGATAAGTCCGCTGCTTGCCAATCTCTATCTGGATGCACTGGATAAAGAGTTGGAGGCCCGAGGGCTGAGTTTCTGCCGCTACGCTGACGACCTGATGATTTACGTCACCAGCGAACGCAGCGCGGACCGTGTGCTGAAGAGTGTGACGGCTTGGATAGAGAAACACCTCAAGCTTAAGGTGAGCGCCAGCAAAAGTGGAACGGGCCGTCCTTGGGATCGCGACTTCCTTGGCTACAACATCGACGAACAAGGGAATGGGCAGCTGTCGGGCAAGACGGTGAAGAAATACCGCAAGAAGGTCCGCGAGCTTTGGTCGGCCAGGCAAAGCCTGACGAGCACTGAGCTTATCGCTCAATGGGGGGATTACGTCCGAGGCTGGTACGAATACTTCCGTTGGGTGAAGGACGACTTCAAAGGGTTATCTCAATGGACCCGCCGACATATGCGCAAATGTTTCTGGCAACGCTGGCACAGTCGTGAGGGTCGAATACGCAAACTGCGCGGACTTGGTATCTCAAATCGCCAGCTTACGCGAGTGAGTTTTCACGACGGTTCCTGGCGAGCGGCGCGCCACCCGGTGATGCATCAGGCGATGAGTCTGAAGGTAATGCAACGTTGGGGACTGTGGACGCCACAGGACTTCGCCTCAGCAGTTTGCTGAGCTGTTCAACCGCCGGATGCGGAAAACCGCACGTCCGGTGGTGTGGGAGGGGCAACGAGCACCAGCTTGTTGCCTCCACCCAATCAGGGTTATGTGCTACGCCAGAGCGTTGATCCTTCCCACGCTCCCGCGTGGGAATGCCGCCAGGGACGCTCCGCGTTCTGCTTCTGGGAAGTGACGCAGAGCGTCACGGGATGCATTCCCACGCAGAGCGTAGGGAACGATCGAGCCAAGTAACCCCTGGTCAAAACGCCCATAAAATAGAGCAAATTGGCATATTTCACTGCCCAGCCCACCCCCCTAACCTAGATCCCGACAACCCATCACCCGGATCAAGGGACACAACAAAAATGACTGAATACAAACTGGCGCTGGTCGGCTTCGGCGGTGTGAACCGGGCATTGGCGCAACTGATCGCCGAGCGTAACGACCGCTGGAAAACCGAACTGGGTTTCACCTTGAAAATCGTCGGCGTGACCGACCTGTTTCTCGGCTCGGTCATGGGCCGCGAAGGCCTGGACGCCGCACTCCTCGCCAAGCTGCCGGCCACCAAGGGCGCCTTCGCGCAGTGGCCGGGTGGCAGCGCCGAAGCCCTCAATGAAGCCGTGATCAAGGACAGCGGCGCGGACATCATTGCCGAAGCCACCTTCACCAACCCGGTGGACGGCGAGCCCGCCACCTCGTTCTGCCGCTGGGCCCTGGAAGGCGGCAAACATGTCGTCACCACCAACAAGGGACCGATTGCCCTGCACGGCGCCGAGCTCAAAGCGCTGGCCCGTCGCAACCACGTCGCCTTTGAATATGAAGGCTCGGTGATGAGCGGTACGCCGGTCATTCGCGTCGCCAAGCAGTCGCTGGCCGGCAGCTCGATGGTTGGCTTCGAAGGGATTCTCAACGGCACTTCCAACTTCGTCCTCACCTGTATGGAAAACGGACTGGGGTTTGCCGAAGCGGTCAGCAAGGCCCAAGCACTGGGCTATGCCGAAGCCGACCCGACGGCAGACGTCGAAGGGCACGACGTGCGCCTGAAAGTGGTGATCCTGGCGAACGAACTGCTCGACGCCAAGCTGAAGGTCAACGACGTCAGCTGCAAAGGCATCTCTTCCCTCGACCTCGTCGACATCGAAAAAGCCCGCCAGGACGGCGCCCGCTGGAAACTCATCGGCGCCGCCACCCGCCACGCCAACGGCTCGATCAGCGCCAGCGTCGAACCGCGGCTGTTGAGCAACGACCATCCACTCGCCAGCGTCGGCGGCGCCACCAACGCCGTGTCGTTCACCTCCGAACTGCTCGGCGCGGTGACGGTGTCCGGCCCCGGGGCAGGGCGCACGGAAACCGCGTTCGCGCTGCTCTCGGACATCATCGCCATCCACCAGTCTGCCGCGCGCAACCAGGAGTAACCCATGAACGTATCTCGACTGGCCCTGGCCGTGGCGGAGCCGCAAATCGACGTCCTCAACCCCTTTGACGGCAGCATCGTCGGCACCGTCGCGGACGTCTGCGCCTCCCAGGTACCGCAGTTGCTGGCGACCGCCCGCAGCGGCGCACACACCTGCGCCGCGCTGCCCCGTCATCGCCGCGCCAGCATCCTCGAACAAGCGGCCCTGAATATCCAACGCGATGCCCCGGCGTTCGCCCGGCTGATCGTCGACGAGGCCGGCAAGACCCTCAAGCAGGCCGAAAAGGAAGTCAAACGCTGCATCAACACCCTCAAATTGTCCGCCGAAGAAGCCCGGCGCAACGCCGGCGAAGTGGTGCCGTTCGATGCCTATGAAGGCGCCGAGTCGCGCCAGGGTTGGTTCACCCGCGAGCCCCTGGGCCTGATCGTCGCCATCACGCCCTACAACGACCCGCTGAACCTCGTGGCCCACAAACTCGGCCCGGCCATTGCCGGCGGCAACGCGGTAATCCTCAAACCGTCCGAGCTGACGCCACTGTCGGCGCTCAAACTGGTTTCCTACCTGGTCATGGCAGGCTTGCCCGAATCGGTGGTCACCGTCGCCACCGGCCGCGCCGAACTGGGCAAGGCCCTGGTCGCCGCTCGTGAAGTGCGCATGATTTCCTTCACCGGCGGCTTCATCACCGGCGAACAGATCGCCCGCACCGCCGGCCTGAAAAAACTCGCCATGGACCTGGGCGGCAACGCACCGGTCATCGTCATGGCCGACTGCGACCTCGACGCCGCCGTTGAAAGCTGCCTGTCCGGCGCCTTCTGGGCCGCCGGGCAAAACTGCATCGGCACCCAACGCCTGCTGATCCAAGCACCGATCTACGAGGCCTTCCGCGAACGCTTCGTCAACCAGGCCCGCGCCCTCGTCGTCGGCAACCCCCTGCTGGCCGACACCGACATCGGCCCGATGATCACCCCCCAAGCCGCGCAAAACGCCGAACAGGTGGTCAACGAAGCCCTGCAAGAAGGCGCCACCTTACTCTGCGGCCACCACCGCCACGGCGCCTGCTACGCCGCCACCGTCCTGGAAAACGTCGACCACGCCAGCCGCCTCTGGCGCAACGAAGTCTTCGCCCCGGTGGTGGTATTGCAGCCCTTCGACAGCTTCGACGAAGCCATCGCCCTGGCCAACGAACCCGACTACAGCCTGCATGCCGGCATCTTCACCAACGACCTCGCCACCGCCATGAGCGCTGCACGGCGAATCGAAGCCGGTGGGGTGATGATCAACGACTCCTCCGACTTTCGCTTTGATGCGATGCCGTTCGGCGGCTCCAAGTACGGCAGCCTGGGCCGGGAAGGGGTGCGGTTTGCGTATGAGGAAATGACCCAGCCGAAGGTGGTGTGCCTGAATACGTTGGGTTGATGGCTCGGGCTAATCGTCAGGGGAGGGGCCGGCCAAACCCCAACCCCTGTGGGAGCGAGCCTGCTCGCGATAGCAATCCATCAGCCACCATCAACCCAACTGACCCACCGCCACATCCCATTCTCATGTCGCTACCCACGACATGACGATGAAACGTGTACTCGAAATCGACTTTTGACGACATGACAACGAAACATGTACTCAAAATCGACTTTCGACGACATGACAACCCCCCCCCCCCCCTCACACCGCCTTGCGCCACCTCTCCCAACCAAGCCAGAATCCGCCGACTTATACGCCTCGACCCGCAGTTGATCGAAGGCATTTGTCACCATGCGAAAGAGGCTGGATTCACCACCTTGTACCTGCACACCCACCGTCAAAGTCATTACTACGCCAAGCTTGGCTGGGAAGAGTTGGAGCGCTTCGAGGCCTGGGGGAAAGAGCAATGCCTGATGACTCGGCGTTTATAAGCAGCGGCTCAAAGACAGGAACGGACCAACGATGACCCTCATTCGCTACGTCGCTGCAACCTGCCTGCTTTCCTGCCATCTGGCCCAAGCCTGCAGCCCTGCGCCGGTTGAACAGCAATACGCCCTGGTCAACGGCCAACTGGTCTACCAATGGGTGACTCCCGGAAGGGCGGGAGCGATAGAGGCCACATTGATCAATAACGTCGAGGGCGTCGATGTCTCACGTTTCCACCTGGCGAGTCCTCATACGCCCGCTCAAACCGACAACACCGGCCCATGGCGTGACGGCGGACCTCTTCAACGCCCCAGTTACTACACCGACGGCAACAATGTTTTCTACAAGGGAACCCAACTCAAGAATCCCGCAGGTACACCGACGGTGCATGCCGCCAGTTTTATCCAGCCTTTCGCGGGGATGACCTTCGCGGCTGACCAGGAAAGCCTCTACTACGATGGCGAACGGACCGATAACAACACCACTGCGGCACCAGTAGACATCGCCTCGCTGAAAGTCGTGGACGAGTATCTGCTGATGGATGTTCGTAACCTCTATCACCGAGGCAAGATTGTCGGCTCGGCAAAAGGATTCCGGATCATCGCATCCAAACCCTATGGCAGCGGTGCCTCGTGCCGACAGGGCCAACACGTCATCGCACGCAACAGCAAGACCGTGTTCCTGGATGGCGTAGCGATCAACGCCGATGCCGCCACCTTTCGAATAAAGCGCTGGGAGCCCGGCATCGTCCTGAATTACGTCGATAAACATGGCTCGCACACCTACAGCTACAAATAGCCCCAAGCATCGATACCGACCCCAAGCCACCCCCAATCCCCTGTGGGAGCGAGCCTGCTCGCGATAGCGATCCACCCGCCAACACCAACCCAACTGACCCACCGCCGCCGCGAGCAAGCCCGAACGACGCTGGTCGGTCTATAAGCTCGGCTAAAAATTCTATGAGCTTCTATGAGCCTCTATGAGCCCATACACGCCTGAACTGGATTAAAGGGGTAAACCGTGGGCTGGGAGCTGAAAGACGTCGAAAAAACCTTTGTGGCTCAGTTACCGGCCTAACGGCCGACCTGTTTTCCGGCCGGACCTGGACTCACCTGGGGAGCGAGCCTGCTCGCGAGACGGCCTGACAGCCGACCTATCTATTGCAGCCATATCCCAATCCAATTGTGGGGCTTGCCCGCGAAGGGGCCAGCCAACCCAACCCTCAACCAAGCCAAACCCTTGCGGGAGTAAGGCTTGCCCGCGATGTCGCTCGTCCGCACTTCTCATCTATACGGTTTGGCTGACCCAAGAGCTGATGGCGGAGCTGTTTGGCAAGGCCAAGTCGACTATTGAGCACATCAAGAGCGTTTTCGAGGAAGGCGAACGGGGGCCGGAACAGGTGATGAGAAAAATCGGTATCTCCGAATTTTCTACCAGACCGACCAGCTGTGACTGTCGGTAAATCTTCAAACGTTCAACTGTGCAGAAGCCTGTCATGTCGCAAAAACTCCATTTCGACGACACGCTCCACCCTCATGTCGTCGCCAGCGACATAAGCGCTGCTCCCTGCAGTAGCGCTCTAGATTTCATAACTTGTTTACTCTCCGATGTGGGACTCCGACAAGACCCTTCAGCTTGCCGACACCGCCTTGCGCCATTGCCTACAACTACGCCAGAATCCGCCGGCTTGTGCGCCTTGGGCCGCGTCGGTAGTTTGAGTCCTGTCACTGCTCATCAGTGATCGGGTTTAGCAGCCCTTGGTGAAACAAGATGTGCAAGGCGTCATCCAGTCAGGAATCCCATCCTGCACTTGATGGTGGCTGTGCGCAGGGCGTCCCCGGACGCGCCGGTTTCTTGTTTCCCCGGTCTGCTAACCTGCGCACAGCTGCCACCCATCGTTTAGCAGCGAAGGGGTGATGGCTCCTACTACAGGAAGCAAGACAATGGCAAAAGTTACTCCGAATCCCCCATCGACCGACGAAACCGTCTCCCGCGCCCAATCGGCCCGAAACAAGAAGCTCGACGACGCTGCTGCGCGAGCGTTGGACTTCTACCTGAAGCCCGCACCTGAGAAAGAAACGTCCGACAACGCTCACCCGCTGTTTCTTATCGCGCCGGATGTTGATTCTGAATGTCTGCTTGCGAACCTCAGCGAAAGCCTGGCTTCGGCGAATGCCATGATCAATGACTTGGCGTTTGATCTGGAAGGGTCAAGACGGCATGTGGCGTTGGGGATTTTGCAGGTGATTGAGTTGAGTGAGCTGTTGGCTAATCGGGCTTTGGATATTGTTGAGGTGAGGTAGAGCGGATTCGCTTTCCTCAGGTATGAATAAGGTCTTGCTAAGCAGGACCTTTTTCATGCGCAGGCATTGATGCTCGGAGGCTACAGCGGCCGTCCATTCAACTGTTTTTGATGCTCAAGGGCTACAAAATGACCACCCTGTTTGATGTGGCCGAGATGTTGAAACAGGCTCGAAGTGAGTCCCGACTGAGCCAGGATGCTTTAGCCCGCCGTGCCGGCGTATCACGTTCGACGGTGGCGCGTATGGAAACGATGGCGAAGGGCGACATGAGCGTTTCGGCCCTTATCCGATTACTGGAAGCGGCCGGGTACAGCTTGAAGTTGGTAAAAGCCGGTCATGAACGCACGGTTGAGGACATTCTTGCCGAGCAGCGTTCGGAAGCTTCTGAGTAGTGCTTCAGGTGTTCAAATCAGCTAACAAGCACGGCTTCGGCATTTTTCCGTGCTGGTTACGTAGAGTCCTGGAGACGCAGCATTGAAAAAGTGAGTGCCGCAAGCACGGTATACCTGCGGTGCTGTTCGACACCAGTCTGTCGGGATTGATGCTTGCCGTTCGAGCGGAGTCGGCGCAACTCGCCGAGGCCTTGTGTGAGAAACGAGGGGTATTGAGGGAAGCACCGACGGCGATACGCTGATTACCCAAGAAACTACCCAAGAAACTACCCAAGAAACTACCCAAGAAACTACCCAAGAAATCAGCTCGGAAACGGTGCCGGGGAAAATTCTGGCTCTGTTACGTCAGCAACCGACGACAACCAGGCGTGAATTGCAACGCGGCTCGGCCTGAGCGTGGATGGCATCAAATATCATCTCAACAAGCTGCGAGCAGTTGGGATGATCCGGCATGTTGGCCTAACAAAGAAGGGGCTCTGGGAAATACTCAAATGACTGATATCGGCAAAGCAGCCATTGACCCGACTGAAAGACACACCGCGACGCCGGGCCTACCCCAGAGTGCCACTGCGCATGGTTGGGCACTCAAACTACTGAACATCCACATCGGAACCCGATTGCTGGATCGCAGTGGGTTTTTACTGGCACTCTTGGGTTAGGAGCGGCTGACACCGCCTTGCGCCATTGCCTACAACTACGCCAGAATCCGCCGGCTTGTGCGCCTTGGGTTGCGTCGGTAGTTTGAGTCCTGTCACTGCTCATCAGTGATCGGGTTTCGCAGCCCGGATCTCTAGGCGCACAACGTCACCCTCGAACGCAGATGTCTTCGTCTGTGTTTCGTCAGCGGTGGCTGTGCGTGGGAGGCCTTCGGGTCTGCCGGTCCCTAGAGTCCCGGTCTGCGAACCCGCGTACAGCTGCCACCCAATACTTCGTTTCGCAGCGAACGGTGACAGCTCCACAGACTCTAGGAGCTTTACTATGCATAAGATCACACCCAATCCCCCTGCGGCAGACGATCATGAGTCCCGTTGCCAAGCCGCCAACGCCAAGAAGCTTGATGATGCCGCCACCCGCGCCTTGGATTACTACCTGAAACCCACTCCGCAGAAAGAAACGTCCGACAACACGAACACCCTTTTCATCATCGCTCCGGATGTTGATTCTGAATGTCTGCTTGCGAGTCTCAGTGAGAACCTTGCCTCGGCGAATGCCATGATTGGCGATCTGGCGTTTGATCTTGAGGGATCGCGGCGGCATGTGGCGCTGGGGATTCAGCAGGTGATTGAGTTGAGTGAGCTGTTGGCGAATCGGGCTTTGGATATTGTTGAGGTGAGGTAGAGCGGGGCGCTAGCGGCTCTCCTGGCATAAAAAAGGTCTTGCTCAGCAAGATCTTTTTCGTATCCAGAGTCCCGAAATGATGAGTTCTCAAATTGTGCAAGAAGTACTTGCACAATTAGGCGTTAAACCGGGCAGGTCGCCGTCTCTGGTCTGAAACTACTGGAAGTGAGCCGCCTCAAGGCAATATCAAGCGCTTGATCGTCGAACAGCTTGCTTTTACGAGTTGCCGCACCCGCCCCGCCATCCCAATGCTTCAACGCCTCGCGCACGGCAGGAACAGTCGGAGAAACCCCTTCCTGACTCAGCAACCAATCCACCGTCGCCAGCAATTCCATGCCGAATGGCGACTCGAAGCCATCGATCAACTCAACTGTGCGCTCCAAGGCCTGGGAATACGCTTTGGCCTCTGTCTGGAGATAGGTTTGCAGAAAGGCTTTGCGACCTTCGTCAAACCAGATCACATCACTGATACCCGCATCACTGATGCGCTTGTCACAATGCAGGTAACTACCGTCCAGGTTATTAAGTAGATGCTCCAACCGGTTGGCATACGGCCCGTACTTATGAGCCACGAACTGCAGATTCAGAGGGTTTTCGGTATTCGGCAACTGTTCAATCGCACGCTCAAGAAACCAAGCCAGCTTCTGGATCTCAAGTAGGCTGCATTCCATCCCAAGCACCCAGTACCGGCGAACCAGTTCGGCTATCAGCGCTCGAGCAGGGGTGAGCTTTTCCACACCGCTACGTTTGGCGACATTCAGATACTGATTGGACGGCTCGAACACCAGCACGTCGACGTCCAGATCACTCAACGCATCAACAATCTGTTCGCGAACCTCCGGCCACTTCAAACCACCGTTACCCGCACCTAACGGCGGAACCGCTACGGACTTCACATCGTTTTCAATCAGGAAACGACGCAGATCGTGCAAGCCTTCGGTTATCCATGCCATCTGCGACGGTGATCGCCAGTGACGTTTGGTCGGGAAATTCACAATCCAGCGCGGCCCCTCCAGTTCGTTGACCGCCGTCACGTGAACCTTACCCGTCGCCACTTCGCCAGCCTTGCAGGCAGCCGAGTACAGCCGGTAGTTCTCCGTGAAGCGCTCCTTGAACATGAGCGCGATACCTTTACCCATCACGCCCACGGTATTCACCGTGTTGACCAGGGCTTCGGTTTTGGCTTCCAGAAGATTGCCTTGGGTGAATCGGATCATTGGAAATACCATCCCGGACGCGCATGAGCGGGCAACGTCAGCCCCCTGGCGGCCACGTCCCGTTCTATGCGCTTTTTCATTGCATCGGTGTAACACATGATGCCAAGGAGTCCTGTAATTGGTAGGTGATTGTGAATCAGCGCATCGGCTTGAACCGCGGCGGAATGCGTCCTCTGATAAACAAAATGTTCGGTCAGCTCTCGTATTATCTCCCGGCCTTCATCCAGGCGCGCCATTCAGTAAATATTTTCAGCTCATTAGCGAGTTGGTGACTCGCTAATGAGACGACACGGTCACTCCATTCAGTTTTCTGCTTCGGTATTCCTCTCCAGCAACGCATCCACCACAGCTCTAGCCATTTCCACAGAATGAATCATCGACCAAATTAGTCCGCGCTCGACGCCACTACCTTGCTCTGTAATCTCATCGCTGACCTGTATGGCGCAGCCAAGTAATAACGACACGTGAACCAGAGCTTCTTCAGCGCTAACTCCTGCCCGTACGTTGAACAGCGAGTCACGACCGGCAGGGATGGTGTTGGTTTCTTTCAGAGTGTTAATAAGGGGATTATTGGATTCCCGAGAGCTGACATGCTCAAGAATTTTTTGAGTGTCAAAATCGTGTTGGTGATTTCTACGCTGCCCAGGCAGGGCAGGTGGGCCGAATGTTTTCATGGTGCATCTCCTAATCAACTGAGGAGCCGTCACCGTCGCTGCTAAACGATGGGGTGGCGGCCGTTTGCAGGTTAGCAGACCGGTGATTAGGAACCCGGCGCACCCGAGGGTGCCCTGCGCACGGCCACCATAAAGTTGTGGCCATAAAAAAGCGCCATGCAATTGGGGGCGCTTTGCGCCTAATCAAACGGCGGGCTGCTAAACCCGGTCACTGAATTGGCAGTGACGGTCGAAGACTAGTCAGCGTATTTGTCAGGCGCAAGCAAGTTGGATTTTCTAGGAAACTTCCTTCAATAGAAAGTGAAGCGACTTACTTTTTTGCTCGGCGTTGTAGCAGGGCGACATCTCGGATGGCGATGCAAAAAATCATTCGTGCACGAAAATAACTGTCCGGTGACGTGGCGACGCGACCTCGGGCGAGTCATAGATCTGTCCTACGGAGAGGGAGGCAAAATCCCAAGCGATGGAGCGGGCTTCGAATTGGGAGCCCTGGCGTAGTATTCTCGCTTTTTTGATCACATGATCTATCTGCGATGCACGCTGCTCCTCAGGAATGGCTTGAAAATCACATATTTGATTGTTCCCAATCCGAAGCATGAGACCATGCTCCGATGAGCATCGCTTGTGGCGAAGCTTGAGGACCTAAGATTGCTGATGGGCGACGTTTTAGGAGAAGCGGCAGGCGGGGTTGTAGGCGCGCCTTCCTCCTTGGATGAGCTAAAACGCCGGAATGGTGACGATGGTGTCAGGCGTCGCCCAGTCCTTGGTGCAAGATCCAAAAAGCGATAATGATTGGCTAAAGGGCTCCATACATGCTTGAAAAGAAGTACTCCCTAGCAGAATTTTTCTGCGGTTGTGGTGGCACATCCCGTGGATTCACCAGATCTGGGCGGTTCAATGCAGTATTCGGCAACGACATAAAGGCCGAAGCTCTACGTACGTTTGAGTTCAACCATCGGCAAGATGACGTGCCTCCCGTGACAGTGCGCGAAGACATCCGCTTGCTGGACGTTGAGCGCATCCATGAAGCATTACGCGAGCGTGGCGTCGCAAGGGGCGATTTGGATTGCATGATCGGGGGACCACCCTGTCAGGGTTTCTCACAGCTCAGGCGTAGCGAGCATCGTGAAAAAGGCAAGATCGTAAAGTTTAAGGGTTATAGCCAGTTGGCGCATGATCCTAGGAATGATTTGGTCCTACGATACCTTGAGGTTGCTGAAGCTCTGCAACCGAAGTTTCTGGTTATCGAGAATGTGCCCCAAATGCTCAATCATGGCTTTGACGGTCGCTTGGGTAAGCTATCCGAGATCGTCATTCAAATGCTTGAGCGCGACCTAGGTTATAAAGTGGAAGTTGCTGTTCTTAATAGTGCGGATTATGGAGTCCCGCAGCTTCGTGAACGTGCGGTGTTTATCGCGAGCTCTATAAGCTCAGCATCGATGCCAAGACCTAGTCACTGCGATCCGTCAAATGAACGGCTTCTACGAGAAGGGCGTATGCCATGGGTAACCGTAGCTGATGCGATCTCGGATCTACCCGCACCCTCTGTTGGCGCAGATGTGCTAGGCGGCCAAACGCTAAGCCTTTATGGGGACGACCCAAGCGTTTATGCGCAGCACATGCGAAGCGCGCCAACGTTTCCTTATAACCATATCACGCGGTCATACAGAAAATCGGTACTCGACATCATCAAAGAGATGAGACCGGGGAAAACCTGGGATACAGAGAGTGAGCGAATGCGCGATGAATACGCTAGCGCCATAAAAAAACTGTCGGGATCCAAGGGCATTTCGTTAGAGGCAGCGCAGGTCGAGCTCGAACGCTCGAAAGCAATCAATCCGGTTTTTTACAAGGATTATTACTGGAGCGCTTATTCTCGCTTGGCTTGGGACTCACCTTCTCTGACCATCACCGCGAACGCTAACTTTTTGGGCTCTGGAAGGTACACGCATCCAACCGAGATGCGCGGAATCACCATGCGTGAAGCTGCTCGACTTCAATCCTTTGATGACGATTTTCGCTTCATTACTTCCGATAGCGAAGACATGGATACCGTACGTGTTGGAGTGGGCATGGACATGATTGGAGAGGCTGTGCCACCTTTGTTGTCCAAGGCAATTGCAATGCATCTGGCAGAACAGTTAGATGGCTTCAGAGCAGGGGCGTCAGGTAGCGCTAAGCCGGCGGCAAAGGTAGGTTGAGTTCTAGTTTGGGCAAGCTTAAATAAAGGGAGGTCGGATGTCGCTCACGAACGACGAAATTTTTGAGATGGCTAGCGCCGCGGTTCGAACCATGCACGAGAGGTATGGTCCGGACTTTAAGTTTCCGGCTGATGTTATTTGGCAGAATATGCCTCAGGGTATTGATATCCCGAGTACCAAGAGACCGCATCAGCCTGCGCGGTTAATCCGTGCCGGACTTCTTGAAAAAACTGGGGGTTGACTAAAGCTCAATCAGAGAGTCGGGCTGGAAGCCCAACTGCTGAGTACCGATTCGGGCCTGAGTTGGTTCTGAGAATGAAAGTACCCTCGGAAAGTCAGGTAGTCGGCAAACGATCAATAGGTGAATCGCTGACTGGCATCCAAATGGCGATGGAGTCCGAAGGTTATCTGATTTCAGTAGCTGAGCTTGCGAACTTCTACTTGGCAATGACGGTCAGCCCACTTGTGATACTCTCGGGTATTTCTGGTACCGGTAAAAGCCTATTACCACGTAAGTTCGCGAAACAGACCAATTCCTTTTTTCATGCAATCCCTGTACAGCCGCAGTGGTCTGATAATAGTGATCTTTTTGGTTATGTTCCGACACTTTCGCCCACGAAATATATCAAAGGGGCGCTGATCGACAGCTTGCTGGAGGCCAAGCACAACCCTCAAAAGCTTGTGGTTGCATTGCTCGATGAGATGAATCTTGCTCCCGTCGAGCACTATTTTAGTGACTTTCTGAGCGTAGCTGAGACGCGTGTCCGGGACGGTAAAGGGATTACAACCGATAAGCTTCCGATTGAGCTACCCGATGACATTCCGGGGCAGTCCGCTCCGCATATCGACCTGTTGCGCGGCATTCGATTGCCACCGAATCTCCGTGTTGTGGGAACTGCAAATATGGACGAGACGACCCATACTTTCAGTCCGAAAGTATTGGATCGAGCGTTCACAATCGAGTTCGACGATCCAGACTTGACTGCTTTCGCATCCAGTCAACGTGGGAGTAATGGAGGGAGCAATACATTCGACGAGCTTGCAGCTATTGCGATTCGTGAATCGAATGCAATATCCGTTCAGGAAGTGTATGCCGCTAACCAAGATTTTTTTGAGCATATAGCCCTGCTTCTGAGCGAGATTCAAGACATCTTGGCTCCAGCGGGCATAAAATTCGGATATCGCACGCGTGATGCGATTCTTTTATATCTTTACTTTTGGCGCGAGCTTCACCTCACCGATATATTGACCGGCTACGCAGCATTGGACTTCTGTATCTTGCAGAAGATTTTACCGAAGGTGGCTGGTAGTGGCGAAGCCTTGGCAGAGGCACTGACGAGTTTGGCTACCTGGCTCAATGCAAGGTCGGAACCCCAAGAGGACGTGGATGGCGTATTGGCCGAATTTTCCGGTCCGCTAGCTCGGAGCGTTCAGAAGGTCGAGCGTATGACCGAACTGCTCAATCTTGACGGTTCGACCCGTTATTGGGGCGCCTGATGCCGCTTCTGCTTCAAGTTACAGGGCTCGGCTGGAAGATAGAGGTAATTGGCAAGCTGCCCAATCTACCACCGTTTATTCCTGTCTCACCTCAATTCGCCATCGAAGCCGACGGTGCTGTAGCGATTGAAGTGTTAGATGCCAAGACTGGGAAAATGCGTGTTGTTTCGCCTGGGGAGTTGATCGAACCGCTTTTTTTCGAGGCTGTTGCCTATGATATTCACTTCGAGAAAAGCGACCCGGCTGCCGTACTGAGGCTGCCACCTGGAGCCGAGGCTCGTCGCCTGCGTGAGGATAGCGAACATCATTTACTTAACTTCGGAAATAACGTTGGCTTTGTTGATCTGCTCGTTTTCTCGAATAGCGGTGTGGTAAAGCTTCGGCTAGAAGTCTTCTCGCGCAAAGCTGACTACCGAACCGACTATGTTCAAATGCGCTCAGACGTTTCGTCGATGCTTCGCAACCTGGCGATGGCGGCTAGCGCAAAAACTTATGGCATGGCTGCTCCGGCGAGAGACCACTACCCGACCCTAGTCGAGTGGTTTTCGTTGCTTCAATCCCATTTTGACGAGTTTATTAAACTGACCAGTGCGATAGCCAAGAAGCCACACAGTGGCTTGGCGATCAAGGCTGTGCGCAAGGATACCGAGCGTGCCCGCCGAGTCTCACGGCAGGCCATCGGGAAGGCATTGCGCCGAGAGAACGGAGGCGCGGCGATCCCTAGTCTCGACATCGCGCTGCCGCGAAGAATCCAGGAGAGCGTCGCCTCGATTACCTTCGACACACCAGAGAACCGTTACTATAAAGCATTGATCAGCGCGACCTACCGTAACATCAGAGCCTTATCGAAGGAGGATGAATCGGGAGATGAAGATGCGGACCGATTTTCTGATCGGAAGTTCTTTGATTCAATCCGGCCGATGCTCAAATCCATGGAGCGTCAACTTGAAGCAGCGTCCAAAACTCCGTTTCTTGGGCAAGTTAAGGTCGTCATGCCTGTACAACCCCAGTCGATGGTTTTCCACAAGCATCCGCTTTATTCGAAATTCGACAAGCTCTGTCGCCTACTCAATGGCGGTCTCTCTTTCGCAGGAGAGACTATTCCTATCGGAGTGAAGGAAACCTCGCTACTTTACGAGTACTGGTGCTTCTTGAGAATTGTCGCGCTTCTGCGTGTTCGATTCGATCTGGTCAGTCAGTCAGTGGTCAAAGTCAATCGGCTTCGGACAACCATCGCATTGTCCAAGGGCAAGTCGTCGGCCATGAAGTTTGTCCATAAAGCCACGGGGAAGCCTCTCTACCTTGTTTACAATCGCCTCTTTAACAGATTACCTACAATCGCCCAGAAACCCGATAATGTCATTCAGTTTGCGAGCGACACCCAGTTCTATATTTTCGACGCCAAGTATCGAATTCAATTTGATCGAGACTACATGGCTCAATATGGTGGTCCGGGTCCTACTACAGATGACGTAAACACAATGCACCGTTACCGGGACGCGATTGCTATCCCCCATCCGATGCATCCAGATAAGTACCTACAAGGCGTGGTTACTGGCGCTGTGGTGCTTTTTCCATACCCCTACGAGGAGGCTTATCGCTCCCACAGGTTTTGCAAGAGCATTGGGCAAGTAGAAATCGGTGGATTACCTTTTTTGCCCGGATCGACAACGCTAGTTGCTGAAAAAATTGAGGCGTTGCTCGTATCGCTGGGCTATTAAGTTTTCGGTGGTTTGGCATGGAAACTTCAGTGTAAAGAAATTTGAATGGTCTGGGCTCTGGCCAAAACAAGCGCTTCTAGCTATTAGAGTTGATCGTTGTCCGAAACTTGGTTCATCGATTCAAAGGCAGATAAATTGGAGGTACGGTTGATGCTCCACCAAACGAGTTGGCACCGGTCGTAGTCGCCTATAGACCTTGTCTAGCCTCTCACTTAGTGAGCAAACATCGCTACGAGTCGCATGACATGCAGATCTTCATTCAGTCTTTTCGTTGCATGCAGACTTAAAACGAGCTTCCCTGTTAAGGTCTGTGCTCTCGAGGTTAAAGCCTTTAGCGAATAGTTCTCCTAGTTGGATGGTTGTTTGCATGTGACATGCCCGAGTCCGTCATAACCTGCTTCCTTGTATAAGACGACGCAAGACTCTAAAGCTGCTCTCAGTTTATGCAGTCAAACACCTAAGTCGAGATCTATAATGGCTGATTTGGTTGTACTGTAACCCTTGGCAGCATTTGACCGAGCGCCGCCGGCCTGCGTCATAGATATCGAGGCGATGAAGCGGCAGCTACTCAGTGATCGGGGGGAGTCAAAGATGGCATATCGTTTCAAGCCCGCATTCTGCGGCCTTCAGACATAAAAAAGCCGGCTTATGGCCGGCTCCCCGTTGACTGACTCAGCTCGTTTTTGACAAACCTCACCAGCCTTCAAAACGTACATCCGGCTCTTGCGGCCGGCTGTGGGACTTGGTCAGAAAGTGATCTGCCTTGTCGGTGCGAGGCATGGGCTCGCAAATGTGGGGCGGAGGATACGCGGGTTTGCTTCAGAATCCCAGTGGTAAGTGGTGTGGAATCATTGGGTTACCGGTGATTCGAGGGAAAAGCGGGGGCTGCTTTGCAGCCCAGCGGGGATGAATCCCCTCGCCACAGGGAATCTTCTTGGCACAGACAATCCTTGGTACAAGTAATCTCCTTCAGGCAAGAAGCGCTGGCTACTGTCCTTTAGTCCGGGGCTCAATCGAACACCTGTGGTCGCTGCTTGTTAAGGGTCGACCACCAGAACACCCAGCCCAGCACCCTGATGTTTTGCGCGTCGATCTGTTCGGCGCTGAAGACTTCGTCCGGGTAGGCAGTGCTGTTGTGGCTGCGCAGGCGTAGGCGGTTGCCGGGGATTCGGTGGAGGTATTTGATGCGCAGCATGCCGTCGTGTTCGAGGGCGTAGATCTGGCCGTCGATGACTTGGGTCAGGCCGCGGTCGATGGCGAGGATGGAGCCGTCTTCGATGCGTTCGGCCATGCTGTCGCCGACCATGGTGGTGCAGATGGCGTCGCTGGGGTTTATTTCCAGGGATTCTAGGTGGCTGCGGGGCAGGCGGATGGATTGGTCGGGGATTTCGGTGATGTGGGTTTTGCTGCTGCCCGTGGCGATGGGGGCTTCTGTGTAGAAGGGCAGTTCGATGTCCTGGGTTTCCGCCACGCTGTAGACGCCCTGGACTTCGGCGGCGTCATAGGTGGTGCCGGGGCCGAGGCCCAGCGGGGTTTGTGGGCCTTCGCCGTGGGCGAGCCATTGCGGGCTGACGGTCAGCAGGCCGGCAATGCTGTGGATTCGACCGGGCGGGATGCCACGGTTGAACCAATTGTTCACGTGTTGGGATTTCACGCCGTATAACTTCGCGAAGTCGGCGGATCGGATATTCGCTTCTTTTAGAAGGGCTCGGAAGCGGTCGCCACTGGAAAGTATTTTCATAAACGGAAAGTTTAGGGCCGACTGTGTTTTCGGCAATAAACATGTCGTGCAAATATATAAGACGATCTTTCCGTTTGCAGGATTTGAAAGGCGCGGGCTAAACGTGGTTAAACGTTATTAATACAACCTCGTATTAAGTGCTATTAAGGCATAAAAAAACCCCGGTGCAAACCGGGGTTCTTCTTTATATCAGTCTCAGCCTTTGTAGGCGGCAACCGACTTGGTGATCGCTTCGCGGGCGGCGTCAGCACCGGCCCAGCCTTCGATTTTCACCCATTTGCCTTTTTCGAGGTCTTTGTAGTTCGCGAAGAAGTGCTCGATCTGCTGGATCAGCAGCGCTGGCAGGTCGGTGTATTCCTTCACGTCGACGTACAGTTGCGACAGTTTGTCGTGTGGCACTGCGATGACTTTGGCATCGCCGCCGCCGTCGTCGGTCATGTTCAGGATGCCGACTGGGCGGGCGCGGATGACCGAGCCTGGGGCAACCGGGTAAGGGGTCACGACCAGCACGTCGAGGGGGTCGCCGTCGTCGGCCAGGGTGTTGGGGATGTAACCGTAGTTGGCCGGGTAGAACATTGGGGTGGCCATGAAACGGTCAACGAACAGGCAATCGCTGTCCTTGTCGATTTCGTATTTGATCGGGGCGTGGTTGGCCGGAATTTCGATCGCAACGTAGATGTCGTTCGGCAGGTCTTTGCCAGCCGGAATCTTGCTGTAACTCATTGGGCGGTGCCCCCGTTAGTTGACCAAAAGGCTGGTCGGATTGACCAAAAGTGGCGGCGATTATAGGCATATTCAGCCGCTGTTGCCACGTATCCACGGTCTTAGAGACTTTGGTATGACGCCTGATAGACCGGATCTTCGGCCTGACGTTGCCGCAGCCGCGCCAAAGGATCCTGGCGGTAAAACGCCTTGAGTTGTGCATAGACCTTTGGGTAGGCCTGGTGCAGCAGGTCTGGGGCACTGAAGAAGTATTCGCTGGTGACGGCGAAAAACTCCGCCGGGTTTTCCGCGGCGTAGGGGTCGATGACGGTTTCGGCGTCCGGGTTATGGTCCAGTTGGCGGTTGAGGTCGTCGAAGGCTTGTTGCATGGCCTCGGCCCAGTCGCTGACGCGCATGTCGGCGTGCAGCGGCGGCAGGCCGTTGGCGTCGCCGTTGAGCATGTCGAGTTTGTGCGCCAGTTCGTGGATCACCAGGTTGTAGCCGTCCCAGCCCCCGCTGGCGAGCACGCCGTCCCAGGCCAGGATGATCGGGCCTTGGGGCCAGGCTTCGCCGCTGTGTTCGCCGTCCCATTCGTGTTCGATGCCGCTGGCGTCGCGATGGCGTTGGGGGCTGAGGAAGTCGTCGGGGTAGAGGACGATTTCGTGGAAGCCCTGGTACCAATTCAGCTCGCCCAGGTGCATCAGCGGCAACTGGGCCTGGGCGGCGAGCAGCAGGCGTTGTTCCTGATGCAGTTCGACGCCGGGCAGGGCGGTCAGGTGTTTGTCTTGCAGAAACAGCACGCAGGCTTCACGCAGCCACTGGTCCTCGGCGGCGCTGATGCCGTCGAGGAGGCTCAGGTGATGGCGCACCCGCTGCCAGGTGTCCTCGGCCACGGGATACTTGGCGAGGGTGCGTTGGCGGCGCCAGTTGCTTAGGGACCACATGGGCGATCAGGCTTTCGAGGCGCGCTGGCCTAGTTTGCTGCGGACCAGGCTGATGATCATCGGCAGCAGCGACACCAGGATGATGCCCACCACCAGCAGCGACAGGTTTTTCTTGATGAAGGGTACGTTGCCAAAGAAGTAGCCGAGGGTCACCAGGCCGCCGACCCAGAGGATGGTGCCGAGGACGCTGAAGCCGAAGAAGCGCGCGTAGGGCATTTTCCCCACGCCGGCGACGAAGGGCGCGAAGGTGCGGATGATCGGCAGGAAGCGCGCCAGGGTCACGGTCTTGCCGCCGTGCTTGTCGTAGAAGTCGTGGGTTTGTTGCAGGTAGTCGCGGCGGAAGATTTTCGAGTTGGGGTTGCTGAACAGCTTCTCGCCTGCGGTGCGGCCGATGAGGTAGTTGGTGCTGTCCCCGAGGATCGCCGCCAGCATCAGCAGGCCGCCCAGCAGGAGTGGGTCCATGGCGCCGCCGGCGGCCACCGCGCCGGCGATGAACAGCAGCGAATCACCGGGCAGGAAGGGGGTTACCACTAGGCCGGTTTCACAGAAGATCACCAGGAAGAGGATGGCGTAGACCCACGTGCCGTAGTTGGTCACCAGCATGTCGAGGTACACATCGAGATGGAGAATGAGGTCGAGGGGATTGAAATCCATGCAATACACCTGTGATGACGGCCTGAGGGGCGTGTGGGTCTGGCTTTGAGTCGGGCTACTGGGTTTGTAGCTTTTTCTTACAAGCCGGGAAGATCGGGATTATACGGGGTGGAATGTGATGGGCGTGTTGAGTTTGTTGCTGGGGGTTTCGAATTGTGCAGTGTTATTTGAGGCTTGAAGATATTTGAACTGAGTGAGTTCTGTGGCGAGGGGATTTATCCCCGCTGGGGTGCGAAGCGCCCCCCTGTAAAGCCTGACTCGATCAGCCTGATTTACCGCATGCATAGGTTTTGGGGCTGCTTCGCAGCCCAGCGGGGATAAATCCCCTCGCCACAGGGGGGGCTACCTAATCCTTTGCCACAAGGCGTTCAGGTGAAATCTTCGCCGATCGGCAGCACGTAGTTCTTGAACTCGGTGTCTTCCTTGAAACCGATGGACTCGTAGGTTTTCTGAGCCACTTCGTTGTTGCTGCTGGTGGAGACGCGCATGCGGACGGCGTTGGTTTCCTTGGCCATTTTTTTCGCGGTGCGGATCAGGTGGTCGGCCACCAGTTGGCGGCGGGCATCCTCGGCGACGTAGATGTCGTTGAGGATCCACACGCGCTTGAGGGACAGCGACGAGAAGCTCGGGTAGAGCTGGCAGAAGCCCAGCAGTTTGCTGTCGTCGTCATCGGGCAAGGCCAGGTAGATCACCGATTCCTTGCGGCGCAGGCGCTTTTCGAGAAAGGCCCGGGACGAGTCCGGGTATGGCAGCGAGCCATAGAATTCCCGGTATTTGACGAACAATGGGGTCAGCAGGTCCAGGTGTTCCAGGGTCGCTTGAATAATCCGCATGGCAGGTCTCGTTTACAAAGGTCGACACAAAGTCTGACAACAACGGCGCTCTGCCGTGCTTTTGATGCTGCCTGAAAGCGGACCAAAAACGCAATTGGCTATACGGATCAGCTTTGGGGCGGCATCAGTAGGAAATTACCTTTCATATAGGCACCGTTTTCCGACTCAAGAGTGTGAACCTGGGCTTCGTCCTTCAAATTGACCCCCGAGAGCTGCCTGCGACAGGCCTCGCGCATCAGGTAGACCAGGCGATGGGCCGCCATGCCGTAGCTCAGGCCTTCGAGCCGGACGTTGGAGATGCAGTTGCGATAGGCGTCGGTCAGGCCGACCTTGGGGTTGTAGGTGAAATACAGGCCCAGGCTGTCGGGCGAGCTGAGGCCGGGGCGTTCGCCGATCAGGATCACCGACATTTTGGCCCCAAGGCGTTCAGCCACTTCATCGGCCACGGCGACCCGGCCTTGTTCCACCAGGATGACCGGCGAAACCGACCAGCCATCGACGGCGATCTGTTCTTCCAGCCGCGCCAGGAACGGCAAGGTATGGCGATGCACCGCCAGCGCCGACAGGCCGTCGGCCACCACAATGGCCAGGCCCACGCCACCGGGATGGGCCGCTGCGTAATCGTCCAGCGCCTGCACCGAGGCTTCGTCCAGGCGCCGGCCCAGGTCCGGGCGCTGCAGGTAGCTGTTGCGGTCGCTGGCGGCGCTGTGGAGCAGGAGGCTGTTGCGGCCGCGTTCGGTCAGTTGTGCGCGAATGCCCTGGTGGTCAAACGCCAGGTGCACCGCATCCCGCGCCTGGGCGTGGGCGTATTGGAAGTCCAGTTGCGCCTGGGTCGGCAGGCTGGTGCCAGTGCGGCCGAGGGCGATGCGCGCCGGGGTCAGGCGGCGCAGTTCGAGCCAGGGGTTTTGCGAATCGACTGTTTTCTTGTCCATCGTCAGGTCACTCATCCCAAGTGAGCCAAGGCGTGACGAAACGCCGGAGGCAGGTTGTCGCCGAACCGCACCCGGCCGTCGGCCTGGGTGAAGATGCCCATGTTCGCCAGCCATTGCTCGAATTCCGGTGCCGGTTTCAGGCCCAGGGTTTGGCGGGCATAGAGGGCGTCGTGGAACGAAGTGGTCTGGTAGTTGAGCATGATGTCGTCGGAGCCGGGAATGCCCATGATGAAGTTGATCCCGGCCACGCCCAGCAGAGTCAGCAGGGTGTCCATGTCGTCCTGGTCGGCTTCGGCGTGGTTGGTGTAGCAGATGTCGCAGCCCATCGGCACGCCCAGCAGCTTGCCGCAGAAGTGGTCTTCGAGGCCGGCGCGGATGATCTGTTTGCCGTTGTACAGGTATTCCGGGCCGATGAATCCTACAACCGTGTTCACCAGGAACGGGTTGAAATGGCGGGCCACGGCGTAGGCCCGGGTCTCGCAGGTCTGTTGATCGACGCCGTGGTGGGCGTTGGCCGACAGGGCGCTGCCCTGGCCGGTTTCGAAATACATCAGGTTCTTGCCGAGGGTGCCGCGATTGAGGCTCAGCCCGGCGTCGTAGCCTTCTTTCAATACATTGAGGTTGATACCGAAACTGGCGTTGGCCGCTTCGGTGCCGGCGATGGACTGGAACACCAGGTCCAGGGGCACGCCACGGTTGGCCGCTTCGATGGAGGTGGTGACGTGGGTCAGCACGCAGCCTTGGGTAGGGATGTCGTAGCGCTGGATGATGGCGTCGAGCATTTCCAGCATGGCGCAGATCGAGGCCGTGCTGTCGGTGGCCGGGTTGATGCCGATCATGGCGTCGCCATTGCCGTAGAGCAGGCCGTCGAGGATGCTCGCGGCGATCCCGGCCGGTTCGTCGGTGGGATGGTTGGGTTGTAGACGTGTGGAAAGGCGTCCGCGCAGGCCGAGGGTGCCACGGAATTTCGTCACCACGCGGATTTTCTGCGCCACCAGCACCAGGTCCTGCACGCGCATGATTTTCGACACGGCGGCGACCATTTCCGGAGTCAGCCCGGGGGCCAGGGCTCTTAGACTGTGTTCATCGGCAGCGTCGCTGAGCAGCCAGTCGCGAAAGCCGCCGACCGTGAGGTGGCTGACGGTGGCGAAAGCTTGTTTGTCGTGGGTGTCGACGATCAGCCGGGTGACTTCGTCGACTTCGTAGGGAATCAGCATTTCTTGCAGGAAATGGCTGAGAGGCAAGTCAGCCAGGGCCATCTGTGCAGCCACGCGCTCGCCATCGTTGAGCGCCGCGACGCCGGCGAGGAAATCCCCGGAGCGCGCCGGGCTGGCCTTGGCCATCAGGTCTTTGAGGCTGTCGAAGCGATAGGTCTGGGCGCCGACGGAATGGGCGAATGCGGCCATGGGGCGGGGTCCTCCTGGTTCTCTCAATCACTCAAGTACACCACCGAACCCTGTGGGAGCGAGCCTGCTCGCGATAGCGGAGTGTCAGTAAAACACTAGTTGACTGATACACCGCTATCGCGAGCAGGCTCGCTCCCACAGGGGGACTTGCGTTCAGACAAAGAACTCAGTCCCCCAGCAGGTTCTGCGTGCACTTCTATAAGGCAGGCGCCGGCCACTCGGCCCGGCGCCGGTGCAATGTCAGATACCTGTGAGCATAGCGTCCGCCGGGGCAGCGGAGCGTTGTTTGGCGGTCAGTTGGAAGTACAGGTAGCCGACGATCATGAAGGCGAGGAACACCAGGCCGATCAGGGTGTTGAACCAGGCCATCGCCACCAGGCACACCACGGCCAGGAACAGCGCGATGCCCGGCACGATCGGATAGCCCGGGGCGCGGAAGGTGCGTTCCAGGTTCGGTTCGACCTTACGCAAGCGGAACAGGCTGAGCATGCTGATGATGTACATCACGATGGCGCCGAACACCGACATGGTGATCATCGCCGCCGTCAGGCTCATGCCCTGCAGGTTCACCAGGCCATCGCTGTAGATCGCCGCGATGCCGATGACGCCGCCGGCCAGGATCGCCCGGTGCGGGGTCTGGAAGCGCGACAGTTTCGCCAGGCCCCGGGGCAGGTAGCCGGCCCGGGCCAGGGCGAAGAACTGCCGCGAGTAGCCGAGGATGATTCCGTGGAAACTCGCCACCAGACCGAACAGGCCGATCCACACCAGCATGTGCATCCAGGTCGAATTGTTGCCGACCACGGCCTTCATGGCCTGGGGCAGCGGGTCGTTGATGTTCGACAGTTGCCGCCAGTCGCCGACGCCGCCGGCCATGATCATCACGCCGATGGCCAGGAACACCAGGGTCAGGATGCCGCTGACATAGGCGCGTGGAATCGTGCGTTTCGGGTCCTTGGCTTCTTCGGCGGCCATGGCCGCGCCTTCGATGGCGAGGAAGAACCAGATCGCGAAGGGGATTGCCGCGAAAATGCCCGGGATCGAGGCCATGGTGAACTCATTGGAACCGGACCAGCCGTTGAGCACGAAGTTGCTGAAGCTGAAGCCCGGTGCAACCACGCCCATGAACACCAGCAATTCGGCCACCGCCAGCACGGTGACCACCAGCTCGAACGCCGCGGCGATGCTGACGCCGAGGATGTTCAGGGTCATGAAGACGAAGTAGGCGCCGACCGCCGCGACCTTGGGGTCCAGCTCCGGAAACTGCACGTTCAGGTAAGCGCCGATGGCCATGGCGATGGCCGGTGGCGCAAAGACGAATTCGATCAGCGTGGCGATCCCGGCGATCAAGCCGCCTTTCTCACCGAAGGCCCGCCGGCTGTAGGCAAACGGCCCACCCGCATGGGGAATCGCGGTGGTCAGTTCGGTAAAACTGAAGATGAAACAGGTGTACATCAGCGCCACCATCAGCGCGGTGACCAGAAATCCGAGCGTCCCTGCGGTGCCCCAGCCGTAACTCCAGCCGAAGTATTCGCCGGAAATCACCAGGCCGACGGCAATGCCCCATAAATGGAGTGTGCCGAGTGTGGGTTTGAGTTGGGTGGTAGTTGTCATAAGTCCTCGCCGTTTTTTTTGATCTGTTGGACTTTCGGTTGGGGTGTGAAGCGGGTACGCAAAGCTCATGCCAGCGACCGGGCATTGATTCTGTGGTGTGGATGGAGGACTTCTTGTCGATCGTTCCCACGCTCCGCGTGGGAATGCAGCCTGGGGCGCTCCGCGTCCCCTTCAAGCCGAACGCAGAGCGTCCGTTGAGGCGTTCCCACGCAGAGCGTGGGAACGATCAGCTCCAGGCTTAGAAAAAGCCCAACGGATTGATGTCGTAGCTCACCAGCAGGTTCTTGGTCTGCTGGTAGTGGTCGAGCATCATCTTGTGGGTTTCACGACCTACGCCGGACTTCTTGTAGCCACCGAACGCGGCGTGGGCCGGGTACAGGTGGTAGCAGTTGGTCCAGACGCGACCGGCCTTGATCGCCCGGCCCATGCGGTAGGCGCGGTTGATGTCGCGGGTCCAGAGGCCGGCGCCGAGGCCGAACTCGGTGTCGTTGGCGATTGCCAGGGCTTCGGCTTCATCCTTGAAGGTGGTGATGCTCACCACCGGGCCGAAGATTTCTTCCTGGAACACGCGCATCTTGTTGGTGCCCTTGAGCAGGGTCGGCTGGATGTAGTACCCGCTGGCAAGGTTGCCTTCGAGTTTTTCCACCTGGCCACCGGTCAGCAGTTGCGCACCTTCGCCCTTGGCGATTTCCAGGTACGAAAGGATTTTGTCGAACTGCTGTTCGGACGCCTGGGCGCCGACCATGGTGTCGGTGTCCAGCGGATCGCCGCGTTTGATCTGCTCGATCTTCTTCATCACCACTTGCATGAATTCGTCGTATATCGACTCCTGCACCAGGGCGCGGGATGGGCAGGTGCAGACTTCGCCCTGGTTGAAGAACGCCAGCACCAGCCCTTCGGCGGCCTTCTCGATGAAGCTCGGCTCGGCTTGCATGATGTCTTCGAAGAAGATATTCGGCGACTTGCCGCCCAGTTCCACGGTGGACGGGATGATGTTCTCGGCGGCGCATTTCATGATGTGCGAGCCGACCGGGGTCGAACCGGTGAAGGCGATCTTGGCGATGCGCTTGCTGGTCGCCAGGGCTTCGCCGGCTTCCTTGCCGAAACCTTGCACCACGTTCAGCACGCCGGGCGGCAGCAGGTCGCCGATCAGTTCCATGAGCACGCAAATGCCCAGAGGGGTTTGCTCGGCGGGCTTGAGCACCACGCAGTTACCGGCGGCCAGGGCCGGGGCGAGTTTCCAGGCGGCCATCAGCAGCGGGAAGTTCCACGGGATGATCTGCCCGACCACGCCCAGCGGTTCGTGGATGTGATAGGCCACGGTGTTGCCGTCGATCTCGGCGGCGCTGCCTTCCTGGGCCCGCAGGCAACCGGCGAAGTAGCGGAAGTGGTCGGCGGCCAGGGGGATGTCGGCGTTGAGGGTTTCACGCACGGCCTTGCCGTTGTCCCAGGATTCGGTGATCGCCAGGGTCTCGAGGTTCGCCTCGATGCGGTCGGCGATTTTCAGCAGGATCAGCGAACGGGCCTGGGCCGAGGTGGCGCCCCAGGCATCGGCGGCCGCGTGGGCGGCGTCCAGGGCTTTTTCGATGTCTTCGGCCGTGGAACGCGGGAATTCGGCAATGGGCTGGCCATTGACCGGGGAAGTATTGGTGAAGTACTGACCTTTGACAGGCGCGACGAACTCGCCGCCGATGTAGTTACCGTATTTGCTCTTGAACGAGACGATAGCGCCTTCAGTACCGGGGTGAGCGTAACGCATGGTGAGTTCTCCTTGGCTTTTGTGCTTATACGGGAGGCCGCGCAAATTCAGCGCTGGTATTTAAGCCTAGAGCAAAGGTCGGGCCAGCGCCTTGCAGGGCCCGAAAATCAAGGGCTAGAGGGGAGTGCATCGGACAGGCGGAAGCCGTGCGTGACGATTGCGATACAGGTGGCGTGACACTTTGTGCCATTTGTGAAACAGCCAGTGACTGGCGGGTCGCGCCAGCATTGCAAAGCGCTTGTGGCTGGAGGATGCTGGGTTCGCCCAGATGGTCTGCCAAGCACAATTGTGGCGAGGGGACTTATCTGTGGCGAGGGGATTTATCCCCGCTGGGCTGCGAAGCAGCCCCAAAAATCAGTCAACTCGATCAACCTGATACTCCGCATGCTCAGATTTTGAGGGCTGCTGCGCACCCCAGCGGGGATAAATCCCCTCGCCACAGGTTGAGTGTCAACTCAGGTCAAGTGTTAAACCGTTGCTCCAGCAAGGCCGCAACCTTCGGGGAGAATAATAAGAAATGCACAGCAACCATTTGAGTCGCCACGCCCAGCAGGTCCTCACGGTCACCCAGGGCAAGGCCCATCTGCAGGGACCTGGCAGCGATCCGTCGATTGCCCGTTCCTGGCTGCGCTGCCTCGAGGACTATCACCTCGACCCGGCCCAGAACCTGGCGCCGACGGTGCTCGAGCATGGTCGGGTGCTGGAAAGCCGCGAGCGTTTGCAACAGGTGCTGCACATCGCCGGTTCCGAAATGACCAGCCTGCACCAGCAACTCTCCGGCGCCGGCCACGCCGTGCTGCTCACCGACGCCCGGGGCGTAATCCTCAACTGCGTCACCGCCCCCAGCGAGCGCAAGATTTTCGAACGGGCCGGCCTCTGGCTCGGTGCCGACTGGAGCGAAGCCTGCGAAGGCACCAACGGCATCGGCACCTGCCTGGTGGAACGCCAGGCCCTGACCATTCACCAGGAAGAACATTTTCGCGGTCGCCACACCGGCCTGACCTGCTCGGCCAGCCCGGTCTTCGACCCCCATGGCGAGCTGCTGGCGGTGCTCGACGTGTCTTCGGCCCGGCCGGACGTGTCGCGCCAGAGCCAGTTTCACACCATGGCGCTGGTCAACCTCTCGGCGAAGATGATCGAGAGCTGCTATTTCCTGCGCTGCTTCGACAACCAATGGCTGCTGCGCTTTCATTTGCAGGCCGAGTCGGTGGGGCTGTTCAGCGAAGGCTTGCTGGCGTTCGACGGCGAAGGGCGGATCTGCGCCGTCAACCAGAGCGCGCTCAACTTGTTGGGGCATATTCGTGGTGGCTTGCTGGGCCAGCCGGTCGAAGCGTTTTTCGATTGTTCACTGGACGATCTGCTGGGCCGGGCCAGTGCCCAGGCCAGCGCCAGTTGGCCGCTGCGCACCCGTGACGGTCGACATTTGTTCGCGGTGCTGCGTGGTCAGCCGCGCAGCATTCCGGTTCCGCTCGTCCCGGCGCCCAAGATTATCGAGCCTGCGCGACTGTCGGGCATCTGCCTGGGGGATGCGCAGTTGCAGGAACATTTCCGCAAGGCGCTGCGGGTGTTCGAGCGCGATGTGCCGCTGCTGATCAACGGTGAAACCGGCTGCGGCAAGGAAGCCTTCGCCAAGGCCGTGCATCATGCCAGCCAGCGTGCCGGAAAAAACTTCGTCGCCCTCAACTGCGCGGCCATCCCCGAAAGCCTGATCGAGAGCGAGCTGTTCGGCTATCGCGGTGGCAGTTTTACCGGCGCCCGTAAGGAGGGCATGCGCGGCAAGCTGCAACAGGCCGACGGCGGCACTTTGTTCCTGGATGAGATCGGTGATATGCCCCTGGCCTTGCAGACCCGCTTGCTGCGGGTGCTGGAGGATCGCCAGGTGGTGCCCATCGGCGGTGAGCCCGAGACGGTGAACGTGCGCATCATCAGCGCCACCCACCGGCAGTTGCTTGAGCGGGTGCAGGACGGCAGCTTTCGCGAGGATCTGTACTACCGGCTCAATGGCCTGGAAATCCCATTGCCGGCCTTGCGCGAGCGGAGCGACAAGTCGCAGTTGCTGGATTTTCTGCTGGCCGAAGAAAGCGGCACCGAAGCGGTGTCCATCGACGAGCCGGCGCGCCGGGCACTGCTGGCCTTCGACTGGCCGGGCAACGTGCGACAGATGCGCAACGTGCTGCGCACCCTTGCCGCGTTGTGCGACGGTGGGCGGATCGGGTTGGAGGACTTGCCGGCGATGATTCGCCAGGCACGGCCACCGTTGGAGGAAACACCTGCATCCGAACATCCGCTGGAAGACGCGGAACGGCTGGCATTGCTCAATGCCCTGGAGCAGACACGCTGGCACATGACCAACACGGCCGAACAACTGGGCATCAGCCGCAACACCCTCTACCGGAAACTGCGCAAGCACGCCATCGCCCGCTGATCCGGATCTTGCGCACACCGAGCCCCCCTGTGGGAGCGAGCCTGCTCGCGATGACGCCGGCAACATTCAACATAGCCGCAAGCTGAACCACCGCTATCGCGAGCAGGCTCGCTCCCACATTCGATCGCATTCTTTCTGAAGCAATCCGATCAAACTGTGGGAGCGGGCTTGCCCGCGAAGGCGTCAGGTCAGTCAATCCTGAGTTGGCGGGACCACCGCTTTCGCGAGCAAGCCCGCTCCCACAGAGGGTTGCGGTGTGAAGTCGAAAGACAAGGTGCGATTTCCCCCTCCCTAGGCTAACCTGCGGCCATGTTTTACGAGGTCGACTATGCACATCCATATTCTCGGTATTTGCGGCACTTTCATGGGTTCGATGGCGGTCCTGGCCAAGGAGCTGGGCCATCGCGTGACCGGTTCCGACGCCAACGTCTACCCGCCGATGAGCACGCAGCTCGAGGCCCAGGGCATCGAGCTGACCCAAGGCTATGACCCGGCGCAACTGGATCCGGCGCCGGACCTGGTGGTCATCGGCAACGCCATGTCCCGTGGCAACCCGGCGGTGGAATACGTGCTGAACAAAGGCCTGCCATATGTGTCCGGCCCGCAGTGGCTGGCCGATCACGTGTTGCAGGGCCGTTGGGTCCTGGCCGTGGCGGGGACCCATGGCAAGACCACCACCAGCAGCATGCTCGCCTGGGTGCTGGAGCACGCGGGCATGAGCCCGGGCTTCCTGATCGGCGGCGTGCCGCAGAATTTCTCGGTGTCGGCGCGCCTGGGCGGCACGCCGTTCTTCGTGATCGAAGCCGATGAATACGACAGCGCGTTTTTCGACAAGCGTTCGAAGTTTGTCCATTACCGCCCACGCACTGCGATCCTGAATAACCTGGAGTTCGATCACGCGGACATCTTCCCGGATCTGGCGGCCATCGAGCGGCAATTCCATCATCTGGTCCGCACCATCCCGAGCGAAGGCCTGGTGATTCATCCGACCACCGAGCCGGCATTGCAGCGGGTTATCGAGATGGGCTGCTGGACGCCGGTGCAGACCACCGGCGCGGGTGGGCAGTGGCAGGTGAAGTTGCTGAAGGAAGACGGTTCGCAGTTCGAGGTGATGTTCGAGGGCCAGTCCCAAGGCGTGGTGGAGTGGGAGCTGACCGGCCAGCACAACGTTGCCAACGCCCTGGCCACCTTGGCGGCGGCTCGTCATGTTGGCGTGGTGCCACCGATGGGCATCGCCGCGCTGAGCGCGTTCAAGAGCGTCAAGCGCCGTATGGAAAAGGTCGCTGAAGTGCGCGGCATCACCCTCTATGACGACTTCGCCCACCACCCGACCGCCATTGCCACCACCCTCGACGGTTTGCGCAAACGCATTGGCGATGCGCCGCTGATCGCGATCATCGAGCCACGCTCCAACTCGATGAAGCTCGGCGCCCACCGCGATGGCCTGCCGGAAAGCGTGGTCGATGCCGATCAGGTGATCTGGTATGCGCCGGCCAACCTCGGCTGGGACCTGGGTGCCACAGCCGCGTTGTGCACGGTGCCGTCGATTGTCAGCGATTCCCTGGAAGGCATTATCGAGCGCGTGAAGAGCCAGGCCCAGCCCGGCACTCACGTAGTGATCATGAGCAACGGCGGCTTCGGCGGCCTGCACGGCAAACTGGCTGAGGCGCTGAAATGAGCAATGGCCCGGAACGCATCACGCTGGCGATGACCGGTGCGTCCGGCGCCCAGTACGGCTTGCGCCTGCTCGATTGCCTGGTGCGGGAAGACCGTGAGGTGCACTTCCTCATTTCCAAGGCCGCGCAGTTGGTGATGGCCACGGAAACCGACGTGACCCTGCCGGCCAAGACCCAGATGATGCAGGCCTTCCTCACCGAATACACCGGGGCGGCAGCGGGGCAGATCCGCGTGTATGGCAAGGAAGACTGGATGTCGCCGGTGGCTTCGGGCTCGGGCGCGCCGGCGGCCATGGTGGTGGTGCCGTGTTCCACCGGGACGTTGTCGGCGATTGCCACCGGGGCCTGTAACAACCTGATCGAGCGGGCCGCGGACGTCACGCTCAAGGAGCGTCGCCAGTTGATCCTCGTACCGCGGGAGGCGCCGTATTCGAGCATTCACCTGGAGCACATGCTCAAGCTGTCGAACATGGGCGTGACGATCCTGCCGGCCTCGCCGGGCTTTTATCACCAGCCGCAGACCATCGATGACCTGATCGATTTTGTGGTGGCGCGGATTCTCAACCTGCTGAATATCCCCCAGGACATGTTGCCGCGCTGGGGCGAGCACCATTTGAGCAGCGATGAATAAGCTGCTGATCGTGCTGCTGGCGCTGCAACTGACCGGCTGCGCCACCGCCCGCACCCTCGACGCCGCCAAGCCTGGCGCGCCGGTGGTGTATGCGGGCACTCGCCTGGATCTTTATGCGCTGAACGGTGGCTGCTGCGCCAAGGACCGCTTCGGCGCCGAGGCCCCGAGCTATCCTGGAGTTGACCTGCCGGGCAGTGCGTTGCTCGACACCTTGTTATTGCCGTTGTCGTTGTTTACAGCGATGGGAGTGGGGTTTCAGGCGACGGGTGGGTTGTAACATCACTGACCCCTATGGGCGGCGGAACTCTTTGTGGCGAGGGGATTTATCCCCGCTGGGGCGCGAAGCGCCCCCAAAACCTGAGCCTGTGGTGTATCAGGTAGATCGAGGGGGTCTGCTTCGCAGCCCAGCGGGGATAAATCCCCTCGCCACAAGGGTGCCAGCAGTCTTAAGCCTTACTTGCCCAACTTGCGCAGTTCATCCGACTCCACCACCCGCACCCCATCCTGCTCTTCCAGCGCCAGGCGCCACATGGCGCGGGCCAGTTGGCAGGCTTCGATGCCGTGATACTTGCCCGGGATCAACTTCGACAAGGGGCCGGCCAGTTGTTCGGCCAACCGCGGCTCGACGCGCTCGCCCAACAGCAGGGAAGGGCGGCAGATGGTCAGTTGCGGCCAGTCCTGGGCCTTGAGGGCGGCTTCCATTTCGCCTTTGACCCGGTTGTAGAAGACCGATGACTTCGTATCAGCCCCCAGGGCGCTGATCACGATCAGGTGCCGTGCCCCCAGCTCCCGGGCGCGCTTGGCGAAAGCCACCACCAGGTCCAGGTCAACGGCGCGGAAGGCTGGCTCGGAGCCGGCCTTCTTGATGGTCGTCCCCAGGCAGCAGAACGCGATATCGACCTGGCCGCTGAGGCGTGGCAGTACGTCGGCCGGTTCCCCAACCGGGTTTTCCAGGCGTGGATGCTCGGCCAGTGGCCGGCGGGAGGGCGCCAGGACACGGCTGATGGTCGGCTCGTTGAGCAGCCGATCCAGCAGGTGTTCCCCGGTCAATCCGGTAGCGCCGGCGAGCAAAACATGCTGAGGCGTCAAGTACATAGTGTTTCCCCCTTGATACGGTTCAGCTTAGTTGCTCTTTTTGACGTCGTCGTTCAGTGCAGCACTTTGCAACGCTTTTCGTGCCTGGAGTTTGCGCAGGAGCTGCCAGTGGGAAAGGACCGTCCTGGGGGCCCAGATCTGCGGCTCGGACGCTTCGAAATTATCCGCCTGTTCCCGTTCGGCCACGGTGGCCTTGGCCAGTTTGAAGGCCTGTTCCAGGTCGTCGGTCTGGTTCAGCGCCTGGGCGAACAGCGCATCGCCGAAGTAGGTGAAGTTGGCTTCCTCGGAGCAGCCGAAGGACACCCGGTCGGCCCGTGACGCGGTCATGATCAGCGTGCGGTCGTCCTTGAGCGCCGGGATGAAGCCGCCGGAGTAGCAGGCCGAGATCACGATGATCTTGTCGCGGTTCTTCAGCGGGGCCAGCACCACGGCCAGTTCGTCGGCGGGCAGGTCGGCCAGTTCCATGCGCGGCTGGTCGAGCACCAGTTCATGCTCGCTGCTGCCGTGGCTGGTCAGGTAGATGAAAATCAGGTCTTCCGGGCCGCTGCGTTCGGCCAGGGTGCTGGCGGCGCGGCGCAGGCTTTCGCGGGTGGCCATGGGCCGGTCGCCCAGGTGGTCGCGATGGTTGACCAGGCGGATCTGGCCGAACGCGCCGAAACGGCTGGCGAGCATATTGGCGACATAGTCGGACTCGCGCAGGAACACGCTTTGCTTGCCGTCGCCGCCCAGGGTCAGGCTGTACAACTCCACCGCCGGTGTAGAGGCGGGGATGCTGGCAAGGGCATCATCCAGCAGACGACCCTGGGACAGCAGGCCGAGTTCGAGTACGTCCGGCAGCAGCTTGCCATCCGCGTCGCGCACCCGCTGGCCGTTGGACCAGGTGCCGCTTTGCACCGTGCCATCGGTCAGCACCAGGGTGCCGCGCCCGTGGTAACCGTCGTTTTCGAACTCGCCGATGTAAAAACTGCCGTCGGGCAGGTTCAGGCGACCCTGGCCGGTAAAGCGCCACTCATTGAACTGGCCGAGGTAATGGCTGCCATCGGCGCCGATCAGCTCGCCCTTGCCGGTGAGCGCACCATCCTTGAACTGGCCGATCCAGACATCGCCGTCGGCATTTTCGTAGCGGCCGCGACCGTTGAGCTGGTTGTTCTTGAAGCTGCCGACATAGACATCGCCGTCGGCGCTGTTGAACGTGCCTTTGCCCTGGAGCTGACCATCAACGAAATGCCCGGTGAACTGGTTGCCGGCGGCATCGAAGCGCTGGCCATCGCCGTTGGGCTTGCCGTTGACGAACGGGCCCTGGTACTGGCTGCCGTCGGCGAGCTCCAGGCGGCCGAGGCCTGCATAGCGGTCGGCCTTGAACTCGCCGCGGTAGGTGACGCCGTTTTCCTTGAGCGTGCCTTCGCCGTCCCGTCGGCCCTGCTTGAAGCCGCCGGTGTAGCTGCTGGAAGGTGTGTCGAGGCTGCCCTGGCCGTGGAACAGGCCCTGCTGGAACTGGCCGCGATAGACCTCGCCATTGCTGCCGTGCCATTCCCCGGTGCCATGCCATTGGCCTTTGTCGAACTGCCCGGCATACCAACTGCCGTTGGGGTAGTCGACACGTCCCTGGCCCTGCAGCAGCCCATCCACCAGATCGCCGCGATAGCGTCCGCCATCGGGCAGGCGCGCGTCAGGCGGCAACAGTGATTCGCCATCGCCGCAGGCGGCCAGCAAGAAGGTCAAAGCCAGGGGAAAGAATAAGCGCATAACGGGATCCAGGTAATCAGGCGACGAGTATGCCGCAGCTATGCGCGATAGAACCAGTGAAGCGCTGCGAAACTGCCTGGGCGGTTTCGCAGGTGCGAGGGGTTACACGAAGCAGAGCGACAGGGGCTCGGCGATGTAGGCCGGTTTGTCCGAGCCTTCTATTTCCAGCGTGGCGGTGGCCTTGAGCAGCCATTGGCCGGGCTTTTTCTCGGTGGCTTCCACCAGGTCGACCTTGAGCCGGACCTTGGAGTCGACCTTCACTGGCTGGATGAAACGCACGCTGTCCAGCCCGTAGTTGACGACCATCTTCACGCCTTCGGGCAGGATCAGGATGTCTTCCATCAGCTTGGGCATCAGCGACAGCGACAGGAAACCGTGGGCGATGGTGCTGCCGAACGGCGTCTGGGCGGCCTTGACCGGATCGACGTGGATGAACTGAAAGTCGCCTGTGGCTTCGGCGAACAGGTTGATGCGGTCCTGATCGATGGTCAGCCAGTCGGAACGTCCGAGTTCCTTGCCGACATAATCTTTGAGCGCTGCAACGGGAACATAGGGCATTGAGACTCTCCTGGGTTCATCGGTTCTATCTTTTGGTGGGGATGTGTCCCCGGGGAACCACTGTAGATCAACATGACGCACGGGGAAGGTCACCGACCATGCTTTTTACGAATGCCGGTCCATAGCCCGGGCGTGCTTATAATGCGGGCGCTGTCATTGGGTGGGTGTTGCAGGGGAGAGAGGACGGATGTTGCTACGGGGCCTGACCTGGCTGGTGCTGTTTCAATTGCTGGGCACCGCCATCAATCATTTGTTCGTGCCGGTGCTGCCGGGGCCGATCATCGGCCTGCTGCTGATGCTGGGCTATCTGATCGTCCGTGGCGAAGTCGCCGAGCCGTTGAGCCTGGCCGCCAGCAGCTTGCTGCGTTATCTGCCGCTGCTGCTGGTGCCGCCGGCGGTGGGGGTGATGGTCTATGCGCGGGCCATCGCCGCGGATTTCTGGGCCATTGTCGGTGCGCTGGTGTTGTCGCTGGTCCTGTCCATGGCGTTCACCGGGGTGCTGATGCAGCGCCTGGGTCGGCGTCACGTCGCTGCCGTGGAAGAGGACCGTCCATGATCCTCGACTGGCAGGGCGCCTGGGCTTCGGTGATCCATCATCCGCTGTTCGGCATCGGCATCACCCTGGGCGCCTATCAACTGGTACTGGCGGCATTCGAAAAGACCCGCTGGGTGTTCCTGCAACCGGTGCTGATGTCGATGGTGCTGCTGATCGTTGTGCTGGTCGGTTGCGGCATCACCTACGCCGAATACCGCAAGAGCACCGAGATCCTCAGCATCCTGCTGGGGCCGGCCACGGTCGCGCTGGCGGTGCCGTTGTACCTGAACCTGCGACGGATCCGGCAATTGTTCTGGCCGATCTTTACTACGCTGGTGATAGGCGGGGTGTTCGCCACCGGTTCCGCGGTGCTGCTGGGCTGGGTGTTCGGTGCCGAGCACATGATTCTGATGACCATGGCGCCCAAGTCGGTGACCTCGCCGATTGCCATGCTGGTGGCCGAGCAGATCGGCGGCGTGGCGGCTATGGCGGCGGTGTTCGTCTTGATCACCGGTGTGCTCGGGGCGATTCTGGGCCCGAGCATCCTGAACCGATTGGGCGTCCACAGCCCTGAAGCCCGGGGCATGGCCCTGGGCCTGACGGCTCACGCGGTGGGGACGTCGGTGGCGTTGCAGGAAAGCGAGGAGTCCGGCGCCTTTGCGGCGCTGGCGATGAGTCTCATGGGCGTAGCCACGGCGGTGCTGTTGCCGCTGGTGGTATCGATGACCGTCTAAGGAGCGGGTTATGAGTTTGCCGCTTTTTCCGTTGAACACTGTACTTTTCCCCGGCTGCATCCTCGATTTGCAGATATTCGAGGCGCGCTATCTCGACATGATCGGGCGCTGCATGAAGAAGGGCGAAGGGTTCGGAGTGGTGTGCATCCTGGACGGTGAGGAAGTCGGCATCGCCCCGGAGGGTTATGCGCGGGTCGGCTGTGAGGCACTGATCACTGACTTTTCCCAGCAGGAGAATGGCCTGCTGGGGATTCGTGTGCAGGGCGGGCGGCGCTTTATCGTGCATGGCAGCAGTGTCCAGCCCGACCAGCTCACCGTGGCCGAGGTCGAGTGGCTGGAGGATGAGCCGGAGCAACCGCTGCAGGACGAAGACGCCGACCTGGTGGCGCTGCTCCAGGCCCTGGCCGAGCACCCGATGGTCGAAGCTCTGAACATGGGCACCGAAGCGACCGGCCAGCAGTCGCTGGCCAATCAACTGGCTTACCTGTTGCCGTTCAACGAACTGGACAAGATCGACCTGCTGCAACTGGATGATCCGCAACAGCGCCTGGACGCGATCCAGGCGTTGCTTGATGAGTTGCAAGGCGAGCTGTTCGCCTGAGGCCGCTGGTGGCCCTGTGGAAGCGGGCGTTCACAAAATGGCGGTTCACCGCAAATCACTGTGGGAGCGAGCCTGCTCGCGATGGCGGACCGTCAGCAAAGTGTGTATCGGCTGATACACCGCTATCGCGAGCAGGCTCGCTCCCACAGGGTTCGTCTGTGTCTATCGGTCCAGTGTTTCAATAGGCATACCGCAACATCCCATGGGGCAGGTGCCGCAGGGCAAAGAAGCTGAAGGCTGCAACCATCGCCGGCAGGATCAGCCACCAGATTTTCGGTGGCATGGCAGGCAGTGGGGTCTGGCGCTGGCTCAGCCACAGGACGGCGGCACAGACGCAGGCGGCGAGCATGGCACCGGCCAGGATGTCGCTGGGCCAATGGGCGCCCAGGTACACCCGTGACAAGGCAATCGCCAGGGCCGGCAGGCAGCCCAGCAACAGCCAGGTCAGGCGCAGGCGTGGCGGTTGTCCACGACCGGCGAGCACCGCGAGCGCCAGGAACAGCGCGAACGAACCGGAAGCATGGCCGCTGGGCATGCTGTAGCTGGTCAGTGGGTCGGTGAGGATTTCCGGGCGTACCCGGGCGAAGAAGTGCTTGCAGCCGGTATTGGCCAGGGCGGTGAACAGCATGGTCGCGCCGGCGAAGATTGCCTGTCGCCATTGGCGTGCCAGCAACAGCAATCCGGTCAACAGAGCGCTGAAAATCAGCATGAAGCGGAATTCGCCGATCAGCGTGAAGGTCACGGCGATCTCGTCCAACATCGGGCTGCGATGTTCCTGGACCAGGGTCATCAGCCCTTGATCGAAGGCCGTCAGGTAGCGGAAGCCGATGAACAGGCCAAGCAGGATCACCAGGCCCAGGCCGGCGATCAGCGCTGTGGCATGCCGATGGCGGCGCAGGCTGCTGTTGACGCTCAAGCCGATCATCACTGCGACACTGCCGATAACGATGCCGGCCTGCAGCCAGAAACCTTCGGGCAACGGCAGGCGAATCGCCGCCCCGGTGGCCCAGCCCGGCATCAGGTACGCCACGCTCCAGCCGGACGCGGCCAGCAGGCTGACGGCGGCGAAGCGCGGGAAGGGCATGTCACACATCCCGGCCACCATCGGCAGCATCGGGCGCAACGGGCCGATGAAACGCCCCACCAGCAGGCTGGCGATGCCGTAGCGCTGGAAATAGCTTTCCGCCGCATTCATCCATTCAGGATGGTGCCGCAGTCCCGGCAGGCGCCGGATGTTCTGGTGGAAGTGCCGGCCTAGGAAGTACGACACCAGGTCCCCGAGCAACCCCCCAAGCAAGCCCAGCAACAGCGTCTCGCCCAAGGACAACGCGCCACTGCCGGCCAGCACCGCTACGGCGAACAGCAGCACGGTCCCCGGCACGATCAACCCGGCAATCGCCAGGCACTCCACACAAGCCACAATGAACACCGCCACCGCCAGCCATTGCGGGTTGGCAGCTAGCCAGCCAGTGATGCTATCGAGCCATGGGCCCATAAATACAACTCCATTGAGGTACATTTTTACTGTGGGAGCGAGCCTGCTCGCGATAGCGGTGTGTCAATCAACATCAATGTTGGATGTATGGACGCTATCGCGAGCAGGCTCGCTCCCACAGGGGGATCTGTTGTGAAGCAAAAATCCGTGCTTTCCACAGGGGATCTGTGTCGATCATGTGAGCAAAAAATAATCACGCCCCTCGACCTGCCCGCGCCGCAACGGGTTGCGGGTACACCACGGCGCATAGGCGGCGTCGACGAAACGGTAGGGCAGATGCTCGTCGCGTCCCAATGGGATGCCCAGGCGGGTGGTCTGGATCACATTGACCGTCGGCACTTCCACGTCCTCTACCAGCAACCGCTCGGGGTCGAAGCGTTTGGCGTCCCATTCCGGCACTTTCAGCCCCAGGGCTTTGCACAGCAGGGTCTGGCCGGCGCAGAGCTTCTGCGGCGTGCGCGGGCGGCCCTGGGCGTCGGGGTTGTTCAGCAGCATCTGCGCCAGGCTTTCCGGGCCGGAGATACCATCGACCCACGGATACGCCGATTTGATCAACACCGCGTTGCCCGGCCCCTGGGCGCTGAAGTTCAGCGAGTCGCCGCCCCGGGCGTAGTACATATAGATGTGACCGCCGTCCAGAAACAAAGCCTTACGTTTTTCCGTGTAGCCGAGGGAGGCGTGGCTGCCCTTTTCGGCAAAGTAATAGGCTTCGGTCTCGATGATCCGTGCGCTGAGCCACAGGTCGCCGACTTTGTGGCGAATGACCTTGCCCAAAAGGTCCCTGGCGAGCACCTGGGCGTCGCGGTCAAAAAAGGCATGGGGCAAGGCGTTTGGCGTATGAGGCGAATCGGTCATGGCAGTAGACGAATTGAGGCCAAAGGAACGGCGATCATAGCAATGGAAATCTTAATCACCGCTGAACAGGTGAAATTCCTGATGGTTTTGCGCTTCCGCCGGTCACCGCTGTGAGTCCATGCTGTTAGTCGAGGGTTACGACAGCTATAATCTGCCGCTTTCCTCTTCGCCAAGACCACACAGACCATGACTGAGTCCGTTCTTGACTACATGACCCGCCTGGGTCGCGCCGCTCGCGAAGCGTCGCGCATCATCGGCCGTGCCAGCACCGCGCAGAAAAACCGCGCCCTGCAAGCCGCCGCCAATGCGCTGGATGCTGCTCGCGCCGAGTTGTCCGCCGCCAACGAACTGGACCTGGCCGCCGGCCGGGCCAATGGCCTCGAGCCGGCCATGCTCGAGCGCCTGGCGCTGACCCCGGCCCGCGTCGACGGCATGATCGTCGGTCTGCGCCAGGTGGCGGCACTGCCGGACCCGGTCGGGGCGATCCGCGACATGAGCTACCGGCCATCGGGTATCCAGGTCGGCAAGATGCGCGTGCCCCTGGGTGTGGTCGGGATCATCTACGAGTCGCGGCCGAACGTGACCATCGACGCCGCGAGCCTGTGCCTGAAGTCGGGTAACGCGACTATCCTGCGTGGCGGTTCCGAGGCGATCCATTCCAATCGTGCCATTGCCGCCTGCATCCAGCGCGGCCTGGCCGAGGCCGGTCTGCCGGCCGCCGTGGTGCAAGTGGTGGAAACCACCGACCGCGCCGCTGTCGGCGCGCTGATCAGCATGCCCGAATTCGTCGATGTCATCGTGCCGCGTGGCGGCAAGGGCCTGATCGAACGGGTCAGCCGCGATGCTCGCGTACCGGTGATCAAGCACCTGGACGGCATCTGCCACGTCTACGTCAGCGCCCACGCCGAGCTGCCAAAGGCCCAGCGCATTGCCTTCAATGCCAAGACCTATCGTTATGGCATCTGCGGTGCGATGGAAACCCTGCTGGTGGACCAGGCCGTTGCCAAGGACTTCCTGCCGGCGATGGCCACCCAGTTCCGCGAAAAAGGCGTCGAGCTGCGCGGTTGCGAGCGCACCCGGGCGATCATCGAGGCGGCAGAAGCCACCGAAGAGGACTGGAACACCGAATACCTGGCGCCGATCCTGTCGATCCGCGTGGTCGACGGGCTGGACCAGGCCATCGAGCATATCAATCGTCATGGCTCCCACCACACCGACGCCATCGTCAGCGAGCACCAGGGCGAAGCCCGGCGCTTCGTGGCTGAAGTGGATTCGGCGTCGGTGATGATCAACACCCCGACCTGCTTCGCCGACGGCTTCGAATACGGATTGGGCGCCGAGATCGGCATTTCTACTGATAAGCTGCACGCCCGCGGCCCGGTGGGCCTCGAAGGCCTGACCTGCGAGAAGTACATCGTGGTCGGTGATGGCCAGTTGCGCGGACAGGAGCCGGTCTGACTTGGGCGACCTCGACCCGTCAGCCGCTGTGACGACGACAGCCCCGCCCCGGCGCATCGGTATCCTGGGCGGCACGTTCGACCCGGTGCACATCGGCCATCTGCGTGGTGCGCTGGAAGTCGCCGACGCCCTGGGCCTCGATGAGCTACGCCTGACGCCCAGCGCCAGGCCACCTCACCGGGATGCGCCGCAGGTGTCGGCGCAGGACCGTCTGGCGATGGTCGAGTGCGCGGTGGCCGGAGTGTCGCCGCTGGTGGTGGACGCCCGCGAATTGCAGCGGGACAAACCGTCCTACTCCATTGATACCCTGGAGCTGATGCGCGCCGAAATGGCCGCCGATGCCCAGGTTTTCCTGCTTCTGGGCTGGGACGCATTTTGCGGCCTGCCCACTTGGCACCGCTGGGAAGAGTTGCTCCAGCATTGCCACATCCTGGTGCTGCAACGCCCGGATGCCGACAGCGAGCCGCCGGATGCCTTGCGCAACCTGCTGGCGGCACGCTCGGTGAGCGACCCGCTGGCCCTCAAGGGGCCGAGCGGACAGATTGCATTCGTCTGGCAGACACCGCTCGCGGTATCCGCCACCCAGATCCGTCAACTGCTGGCCAGCGGTAAGTCGGTACGTTTCCTGGTGCCCGACGCGGTCCTGGCCTACATCGATGCGCACGGGCTGTACCGTGCGTCGAACTGAACGAGGCTGCTTCAGGCACGTGAATGCGTGTAGCGAAGCGCCCGAACATACGAGCAAAACGAGTTTTATATGACTGACAAAGACGTAAACAAAGTAAAGCGCAAAGGCACCTTCAAGAGCGCCCCGCTGCCCGTGGAGGCCCACACCGGTGCCGTCCTGGCCGGCGAAGAGCTGGTCAAGGTGGCCGTTGCCGCCCTGGAAGACGTCAAGGCCCAGGACATCCAGGTGATCGACGTTCGTGAAAAGCAGAGCATCACGGACTTCATGATCATCGCCACTGGTACCTCCAACCGCCAGATCGGCGCGATGCTGGACAAGGTCCGCGAAGCGGTCAAGGCCAAGGGCATCAAGCCACTGGGCGAAGAAGGCAAGGGCGACAGCGACTGGGTGCTGCTGGATATGGACGATGTCATCGTGCACATGATGACCGCCTCGGCACGTCAGTTCTATGACCTGGAGCGCCTGTGGGCCGGTGCCGAGCAGAGCCGCGCGGCGGATGCCCGTCACCACAGCCCTGAAAACACCCATGAGCACTTCACCAAGCTCAACAAAGACCAGCAGTAAGGGATCGCTGTGCGACTGCGCCTGATCGCCGTCGGTTCCCGCATGCCCAAGTGGGTGGAAGAGGGCTGGCATGAGTATGCCAAGCGTCTTCCGTCCGAACTGGCCCTGGAACTGGTGGAAATTCCGCTCAACACCCGCGGGAAGAACGCCGATGTGGCGCGCTTCATCCGCCAGGAAGGCGAAGCCATGCTGGCCAAGGTCGGGCCGAACGAGCGCGTCGTTACTCTCGAGGTCCACGGCAAGCCCTGGAGTACCGAGCAACTGGCGGTCGAGCTCGATCGCTGGCGGCTGGACTCGCGCACGGTGAATTTCATGGTCGGCGGCCCGGAAGGGCTGGCGCCGGAAGTCTGTGCCCGGGCCGATCAGCGCTGGTCGTTGTCGCCCCTGACGTTGCCGCACCCGTTGGTGCGGATTCTGATCGGTGAACAGTTGTATCGTGCCTGGACAGTCCTGTCCGGGCACCCTTACCACAAGTAATCCTGCCCCCATGCCCCAGCCGATCCGCATCAAGGACCACGAAAAAGACGCCCGCCTGGTGCGCAGTCGCGTCGTGTTCGGCGCCATTACGGTGGTGACGCTGATCGGTGTGCTGATTGCGCGACTCTATTTCCTCCAGGTGATCCAGTACGAGTACCACTCGACCCTGTCGGAAAACAACCGTGTGCATGTGCAGCCGATCCCGCCGACCCGCGGGCTGATTTTCGACCGCAATGGCGTGGTGGTCGCGGACAACCGGCCCAGTTTCAGCCTGAGCATGACCCGTGAGCGCTCCGGCGACTGGCAGCAGGTGCTCGACGTCATCGTCGAGGTGCTGCAGTTGACGCCTGAGGACCGGGCCATCTTCGAAAAACGCATGCGCCAGGGGCGTCGGCCGTTCGAGCCGGTGCCGATCCTGTTCGAGTTGACCGAAGAGCAGATTGCCCTGATCGCGGTGAACCAGTTCCGCCTGCCGGGCGTCGAGGTGGTGGCGCAGTTGGTGCGTCATTATCCCCAGGGGGCGCACTTTGCCCACTCGGTCGGCTACATGGGGCGGATCAACGAGAAAGAGCTCAAAAGCCTCGATCCGGTCAACTACAGCGGCACCCACCACATCGGCAAGACCGGCATCGAGCGCTTCTACGAGCCCGAGCTGCACGGCCAGGTGGGTTACGAAGAAGTCGAGACCAACGCCCGCGGTCGCGTATTGCGGGTGCTCAAGCGCACCGACCCGATCCCCGGCAAGGACATTGTCCTGAGCCTGGACATCAAGTTGCAGGAGGCCGCCGAAGCGGCCCTGGGCGGACGGCGGGGCGCCGTGGTGGCGCTGGATCCGGCCACCGGCGAGGTCCTGGCGATGGTCAGCCAGCCGAGTTTCGACCCGAACCTGTTCGTCACCGGCATCAGCTTCAAGGCCTATGCCGAGTTGCGCGATTCCATCGACCGGCCGCTGTTCAACCGGGTATTGCGCGGCCTCTACCCGCCGGGTTCGACCATCAAGCCGGCCGTGGCGATTGCCGGGCTGGACGCTGGCGTGGTGACCGCCTCGAGCCGGGTCTTCGACCCCGGCTACTACATGCTGCCCAACTACGACCACAAGTACCGCAACTGGAACCGTACCGGCGACGGCTACGTGGACCTGGAAACGGCGATCATGCGTTCCAACGACACCTACTTCTACGACCTGGCCCACAAACTGGGGATCGATCGGCTGTCGTCCTACCTGGGCAAGTTCGGCATCGGCCAGAAAGTCTCCCTGGACATGTTCGAGGAATCGCCCGGCCTGATGCCGTCCCGGGAATGGAAGCGGGCGACCCGTCGCCAGGCGTGGTTCCCCGGCGAAACCCTGATTTTGGGGATCGGCCAGGGCTACATGCAGGCAACGCCTTTGCAACTGGCCCAGGCCACGGCGCTGGTGGCGAGCAAGGGCAAGTGGCATCGCCCGCACCTGGCCAAGACCATCGAGGGCCAGCCCCCGGTGGACCCGGACCCGATGCCGGACATCGTCCTGCACAATCCGTCGGACTGGCAGAAGGTCAACAACGGCATGCAACAAGTGATGCACGGTGCCCGGGGTACGGCGCGCAAGGCGGCTATCGGTTCGCCTTATCGCATCGCGGGCAAGAGCGGTACGGCCCAGGTAGTTGCGATCAAGCAGGGTGAGAAATACGACCGCTCCAAGGTCCAGGAGCGCCACCGCGACCACGCCCTGTTCGTCGGTTTCGCCCCGGCCGACAATCCGAAGATCGTCGTGGCGGTGATGGTCGAGAACGGCGAGTCGGGCTCCGGCGTTGCCGCCCCGGTGGTGCGCCAGGTCATGGACGCCTGGCTGCTGGATGAACACGGCCAGCTCAAGCCTGAGTACGCAAGCCCGATCACTGCGGAGGCTACGGCCCGTGAAGAATAATTTCGACCGGATCCTCTCCAGCGAAGACGTGATGCGCCGGCGCGCCACGCTGTTGCAGCGCATGCACATCGACGGCCCGCTGCTGATCCTGCTGCTGATCCTGGCCGCCGGCAGCCTGTTCGTGCTGTATTCGGCCAGTGGCAAGAGCTGGGACCTGCTGGCCAAGCAAGCCACCTCGTTCGGTATCGGCCTGGTGTCGATGATCGTCATTGCCCAGCTCGAACCACGGTTCATGGCGCGCTGGGTGCCGCTGGCCTATGTGGTCGGCGTGAGCCTGTTGGTGGTGGTGGACGTGATGGGCCATAACGCCATGGGCGCCACGCGCTGGATCAACATTCCCGGGGTGATCCGCTTCCAGCCTTCGGAGTTCCTGAAGATCATCATGCCGGCGACCATCGCCTGGTACCTGTCCAAGCGCACCTTGCCGCCGCAGCTCAAGCACGTGTGTATCAGCCTGTTGCTGATCGGCATCCCGTTCATCCTGATCGTGCGCCAGCCGGACCTCGGCACTTCGCTGCTGATCCTGGCCGGTGGCGCCTTCGTGCTGTTCATGGGCGGGCTGCGCTGGCGCTGGATCCTCAGCGTGATTGCCATCGCAGTACCGGTGTCGGTGGCCATGTGGTACTTCGTGATGCACGACTACCAGAAGCAACGCATCCTGACCTTCCTCGACCCGGAGAGCGATCCGCTGGGTACCGGCTGGAACATCATCCAGTCCAAGGCCGCCATCGGCTCCGGCGGGGTATTCGGCAAGGGCTGGCTGATGGGCACCCAGTCGCACCTGGACTTCCTGCCGGAAAGCCACACCGACTTCATCATCGCCGTGATGGGCGAGGAGTTCGGCCTGGTGGGTATCTGCCTGCTGCTGTTGATCTACCTGCTGCTGATCGGCCGGGGGCTGGTCATCACCGCTCAGGCCCAGACCCTGTTCGGCAAGTTGCTGGCGGGCAGCCTGACTATGACGTTTTTTGTTTACGTTTTCGTCAACATCGGTATGGTCAGTGGCTTGTTGCCGGTCGTGGGAGTGCCGTTGCCCTTCATCAGCTACGGAGGAACTTCGCTGGTGACGCTGCTGTCAGCGTTTGGGGTCTTGATGTCGATCCATACCCACCGCAAGTGGATCGCGCAGGTTTGAATAAGGTGAAGAGTTCAATGCAAGCAATGCGTGGCTGGTCGACGCGACATGCGTGGGTCGGCCTGATCGGCTTCCTGGGCGGTGCGTCGCACGCCTTGGCCGGTGAATACGAAGGCTCGCCACAGGTGGCCGAATTCGTCGGTGAAATGACCCGCGACTACGGTTTCGCCGGCGAGCAGTTGATGGGGGTGTTCCGCGAGGCTGAACGCAAGCAGTCGATCCTCGACGCGATCTCCCGGCCCGCCGAGCGGGTCAAGCAGTGGAGCGAGTACCGGCCGATGTTCATCACCGAGGCGCGCATCGCCCGGGGCGTGGACTTCTGGCGCCAGCACGAGGCCGCCCTGGCCCGCGCCGAGCAGGAGTACGGCGTGCCGGCCCAGGTCATCGTCTCCATCATCGGCGTCGAAACCTTCTTTGGCCGCAATACCGGGAATTTCCGGGTGATCGACGCGCTGTCGACCCTGGGCTTCGATTACCCGCCGCGCGCCGAGTTCTTCCGCAAGGAACTGCGTGAGTTCCTGTTGCTGGCCCGCGAGGAGCAGGTCGATCCGCTGACTCTGAAAGGGTCGTATGCCGGGGCCATGGGCCTGCCGCAATTCATGCCCAGCAGTTTTCGCGCCTATGCTGTGGATTTCGACGGCGATGGCCACATCAATATCTGGACCAACCCGACCGATGCCATCGGCAGTGTTGCCAGCTATTTCAAGCGCCACGGCTGGGAAGCCGGCCAACCGGTGGTCAGCCGTGCCGATGTGCGTGGCGAGCAGGTGGACGAAGGCCTGAGCGAGGGCATCGAGCCGACGAAGACCGTCGGGGAGTTGCGGGCGCTGGGCTGGTCGAGTCATGATGCGCTGCGTGACGACATGCCCGTCACCGCCATGCGCCTGGAAGGCGAACAGGGCCCCGAATACTGGATGGGCCTGAAGAATTTCTACGCGATTACGCGTTATAACCGCAGTGTGATGTACGCCATGGCTGTGCATCAACTGTCTGAAGAGCTGGTCAAAGCACGGGGCGTCAAATAATGCAGGCATTGCCTACCTATCAACCCCTGAAAGCCGGGCCCCTGAAATTCGTGGCACTGGCTGCGCTGTCGCTGTTGGTCGTCAGTTGTTCGACCAGTCGCGCGCCGACCCAGAAAAACTCCACCGCTGTGCGCTCTGCGCCGGGCCTGGACATCAATCGTGCCCACAAGGACGGCGCGCCGTGGTGGGACGTGGATGTTTCGCGCATCCCGGACGCGACGCCGACCCTGCACACCGGTCCCTACAAGGCCAACCCGTATACGGTGCTGGGCAAGACCTATTTCCCGATGGCCGACTCCAAGACCTACGTCGCGTCGGGCACCGCCTCCTGGTACGGCACCAAGTTCCACGGCCAGAATACCGCCAACGGCGAGGTGTATGACCTGTACGGCATGAGCGCGGCCCACAAGACACTGCCGCTGCCCAGCTATGTACGGGTGACCAACCTGGACAACAACAAGAGCGTGATCCTGCGGGTCAATGACCGTGGGCCGTTCTATTCCGACCGGATCATCGACCTGTCGTACGCGGCGGCGAAAAAGCTCGGTTACGCTGAAATCGGCACCGCGCGGGTCAAGGTCGAGGGCATCGACCCGCAGGAATGGTGGGCCCAGCGTGGCCGTCCGGCGCCTTTGATGCTCAACGAGCCAAAAGTGGCGCAAAATGCCGCGCCGACCGTGACGGCGTCCACTGGCACGGTCGAGCAATGGACGCCACCGCCGCAGCAACACGCCGCGGCCGTAGTGCCTGTGCAGTTGGACGCAAAAAAAAACGCTTCTGCAACAGCGTCTGGCCAGTATCTGCAAGTGGGCGCGTTCGCCAACCCGGACGCTGCCGAGCTGCTCCGCTCGAAGCTGAGCTCGATGGTGAGCGCCCCGGTGTTCATCAGCTCGATCGTGCGCAACCAGCAGACACTGCATCGGGTGCGCCTGGGGCCGATCGGTTCTCCGGGTGAAGTCCAGCAGGTACAGAACAGCGTGCGCCTGGCCAATCTCGGTTCGCCGAGCCTGGTCAGCGCCGAGTGATTGATTGAAGGCCCGCTTGCGGTTGGAGCGGGTCAGGTTGTTGGCTCCATGAATAACAAAAGCCCGGCAAGGGTGTGAGTGAGCAACTTACAAACGCGGTGGCCCGTCAAGAAGGCTGCCTGTTAAGTATTGCCCTTGGGCAGTTTCCATTAGCGATTTCGAGAGACGGATGAACATTACCACCTTTGCCAAACGCCTTTGCCTGTTAGTCCCGCTGCTTCTTTCACCTGCCGCGTTCGCGGTCGAGATGATGCCGTCGCCCCCACAACTGGCGGCCAAGGCCTTTGTGCTCATGGACGCCAGCAGTGGCAATGTGCTGGTCGAGAGCAACGGTGACCAACGCCTGCCGCCGGCCAGCCTGACCAAGCTGATGACCGCCTACATCGCGACCCTGGAAATCCGTCGCGGCCAGATCGGTGAGAACGATCCGGTGACCGTCAGCGAAAACGCCTGGCGCACCGGCGGTTCGCGGATGTTCATCAAGGTTGGCTCGCAGGTGACTGTCAGCGACCTGCTGCATGGCATCATCATCCAGTCCGGCAACGATGCCAGTGTCGCCCTGGCCGAACACATCGCCGGCAGCGAAGACGCATTCGCCGACATGATGAACAAGACGGTCGCCGACCTGGGCATGACCAACAGCCACTTCATGAACCCGACCGGCCTGCCGAACCCCGAGCACTACTCGTCGGCGCACGACATGGCCGTCCTGGCACGGGCGATCATCCACGAAGACCCGGCGCACTACGCCATCTACTCCCAGAAGGAATTCTTCTGGAACGGCATCAAGCAGCCTAACCGCAACCTGCTGCTGTGGCGCGACAAGACCGTTGACGGCCTGAAGACCGGCCACACCGACGAAGCCGGTTACTGCATGGTGTCCTCTGCGGTGCGTGACGGCATGCGCCTGATCGCCGTGGTGTTCGGTACCAGCAGCGAAGTGGCCCGTGCCGCTGAAACCCAGAAGCTCTTGACCTACGGTTTCCGTTTCTTCGAAACCCAGACCTTCTACCAGAAAGGCACCGAACTGGCCCAGGCCCAGGTCTGGAAAGGCACCAGCAGCCAGGTGAAAGCCGGCTTGGCCGAAGACCTGACCATGACTCTGCCAAAAGGCCAGCTCAAGAAGCTCGCTGCCAGCATGACCCTGAACCCGCAACTGACCGCCCCCATCGCCAAGGGCGACGTGATCGGCAAGGTTGAAGTCAAACTGGAAGACAAGGTGGTGCACAGCGCCGACCTGATCGCGCTGGACGCGGTCGAGGAAGGTGGTATCTTCCGCCGCATGTGGGATAGCATCCGGCTATTCTTCTACGGCTTGTTCAACTGAATCGAAGGTTGACTGCATGGCCCCGTTCCTGTCCGGTGCGGGGCCTTGTTCGTTATCACGTCTACGAGGCCGTTACGCCATGACAGACTCAGAAGTAAAGGCGCCAAAGATCGAATTTCCCTGCAAGGACTATCCGATCAAAGTGATTGGCGACACCGGAGTGGGCTTCAAGGACAAGGTTGTTGCCATCCTTGAAAAGCACGCCACCGTTGACCTCCTGACCCTGGCCGAGCGCCAGAGCAGCAACGGCAAGTACACGACGATTCAGTTGCACATCGTTGCGACCGGCCAGGAGCAGCTGTACGACATCAATAGTGAGCTGCGGGCGACCGGCGTCGTGCACATGGTGTTGTGATGCCGGGCACGCTGGGCTTTCGCGAGCTGGGCCAAATGGCTTACGAGCCGGTCTGGCATGCCATGCAGCGCTTCACCAATGAACGAGGCAACACCGCCGAAGACGAGGTCTGGCTGGTGGAACACCCGCCGGTGTTCACCCAGGGCCAGGCCGGCAAGGCCGAGCACCTGTTGCTGCCGGGGGATATCCCGGTGGTGAAGGTCGACCGGGGCGGGCAGGTGACTTACCATGGCCCCGGCCAGTTGGTTGCCTACCTGCTGCTGGACGTGCGCAAGCTGGGGTTCGGTGTGCGCGAGCTGGTGACGCGCATGGAAACCTGCCTGATCGAGCTGCTGGCCAGCTACGGCGTAACCGCGGCGGCCAAGCCGGATGCGCCGGGTGTCTACGTCGACGGGGCGAAGATCGCCTCCCTGGGCCTGCGGATCCGCCACGGCTGTTCTTTTCACGGCCTGGCGTTGAACGTGGACATGGACCTTTCGCCGTTTCGACGGATTAATCCCTGTGGCTACGCGGGGCTGGCGATGACCCAGCTGCGCGATCACACAGGATCGATTGAATTTGCCGAGGTAAGTGCCCGGCTGCGCGCGCAGCTCGTCAAACACCTCGACTATGCTGAGCAGACGACCCTCACGGGCGGAATCGACTGATATGACTACTGATGCAGTGCAAACCATGATCCCGACGCAGGATGTTACCGAGCGTCCGGCCCCACGTGCCAAGGTCGAGGCCGGCGTCAAGCTGCGCGGCGCCGAGAAGGTTGCACGCATCCCGGTCAAGATCATCCCGACCACCGAATTGCCGAAGAAGCCGGACTGGATCCGCGTGCGCATCCCGGTGTCCCCGGAAGTCGACCGGATCAAGGCCCTGCTGCGCAAGCACAAGCTGCACAGCGTCTGCGAAGAAGCTTCCTGCCCGAACCTGGGCGAATGCTTCTCCGGCGGCACCGCGACCTTCATGATCATGGGCGACATCTGCACCCGTCGCTGCCCGTTCTGCGACGTCGGTCATGGCCGTCCGAAGCCACTGGACGTCAATGAGCCGGAAAGCCTGGCCATCGCCATCGCCGACCTCAAGCTCAAGTATGTGGTCATCACCTCGGTAGACCGTGACGACCTGCGTGACGGCGGCGCCCAGCACTTTGCCGATTGCATCCGTGAAATCCGCAAGCTGTCGCCGAACGTGCAGCTCGAGACGCTGGTGCCTGACTATCGTGGTCGCATGGACATCGCCCTGGAAATCACCGCTGCCGAGCCACCGGATGTGTTCAACCACAACCTGGAAACCGTGCCGCGCCTGTACAAGGCTGCGCGTCCGGGTTCGGACTACCAGTGGTCGTTGACCCTGTTGCAGCGCTTCAAGCAGATGATGCCGCACATTCCGACCAAGTCTGGCTTGATGCTGGGCCTGGGTGAGACTGATGAGGAAGTCATCGAGGTCATGAAGCGCATGCGTGAGCATGACATTGATATGTTGACCCTGGGTCAGTATCTGCAGCCTTCGCGCAGTCACTTGCCGGTGCAGCGGTTTGTGCATCCGGATACCTTTGCCTGGTTTGCCGAGGAAGGGTACAAGATGGGCTTCAAGAACGTGGCTTCGGGGCCGTTGGTGCGGTCTTCGTATCATGCTGATGAGCAGGCCAAGCTGGTCAAGGCGGAGTTGCTCGGGGGCTGATTTTTTTGGGTGGTGTGTATATCCGTTTTTTGCGTAACGGCGGCTGATGGTTCCGCTCTTACAGCGGGTCACTTTTGGCAAACGCCCGGAATGCCGGCCCAGCCAAAAGTAACCAAAAGGTCTTTGCCCCACCACTTGGCACCTCACTAAGGCTCGGTGTGCCCTCACTCCGGCATTGCTCCGTGGGCCCGCCGCGAAGGGCCATCCATGGCCCAGCGCGGCTATCCCGGCATCCATGCCGGGATGCCCACTACGCAATACCTGCGTTCGGCCATCGTGGTTTAACGGGGCGCCCAAGATCAAAAGCTCGCGAGGCGGCCTGACAGCCGACCTGTTTCTAACGGTTGTAACTTGTTCCAACTGTGGGAGCGAGCCTGCTCGCGATAGCGGTGTATCAGCTTGCATGATGTTGAATGTGAAATAGCCTTCGCGAGCAAGCTCGCTCCCACATTGGCCGGGGGCGAATGGAAGATCTGCGATCAAGCCCAATCCTCCTGTGGGAGCGAGCTTGCTCGCGATAGCGGTGGATCAGCTTGCACGATGTTGAATGTGAAATAGCCTTCGCGAGCAGGCTCGCTCCCACATTAGCCGGGGGGCGGATGGAAGATTTGCGATCGAGCCCAATCCTCCTGTGGGAGCGAGCCTGCTCGCGATAGCGGTGGATCAGCTTGCACGATGTTGAATGTGAAATAGCCTTCGCGAGCAGGCTCGCTCCCACATTAGCCGGGGGCGGATGGAAGATTTGCGATCGAGCCCAATCCTCCTGTGGGAGCGAGCCTGCTCGCGATAGCGGTGTATCAGCTTGAATGATGTTGAATGTGAAATAGCCTTCGCGAGCAGGCTCGCTCCCACATTAGCCGGGGGCGAATGGAAGATTTGCGATCGAGCCCAATCCTCCTGTGGGAGCGAGCCTGCTCGCGATAGCGGTGGATCAGCTTGCATGATGTTGAATGTGAAATAGTCTTCGCGAGCAAGCTCGCTCCCACATTAGCCGGGGGCGAATGGAAGATTTTTGATCGAGCCCAATCCTCCTGTGGGAGCGAGCCTGCTCGCGATAGCGGTGGATCAGCTTGCACAATGTTGAATGTGAAATAGCCTTCGCGAGCAGGCTCGCTCCCACATTGGCCGGGGGCGGATGGAAGATTTGCGATCGAGCCCAATCCTCCTGTGGGAGCGAGCCTGCTCGCGATAGCGGTGGATCAAATAGCCTTCGCGAGCAAGCCCGCTCCCACAGGCGGAACGCGTACGCTCCAAAACACAGGTCGGCTATAAGGCCGCCTCGCCCGGTTTTTGATCTGGGCGCCCCGTTAAACCACGCTGGCCGAACGCAGGTATTGCGTAGTGGGCATCCCGGCATGGATGCCGGGATAGCCGCGCTGGGCCATGGATGGCCCTTCGCGGCGGCCCACGGAGCAATGCCTGCGTTCGGGCACACCGAGCCTAGGCGAGGTGCCGAGTGGTGGGGCAAGAGCGTTTTGCTTACTTTTGCGCTTTTCAAAAGTGAGCCGCTGTAAGAGCGGAACCATAAGTGGCCGTTACCGAAGAAACGGATATACACACCACCTAGACCCCACAGGGAACCCACGAATGACCGTCCACCCCACCCAAACCCTGTGCCCCCACCACCCCGTCCCAGCCCTCCCACCCCAAGGACTGATCGGCGTAATTGCCCCCGCCGGCCCCGCCCCCCTGGACACGGACAAAGCCACACAATGGATGCGCACCCAGGGCTACGGGCTGCGGATATTCCCAGGCGTCTACGAACAGGACGGCTACCTGGCCGGCAGCGACGACACACGGCTCAACGACCTGCACGGAGCCTTCGCCGACCCTGAGGTCAACGCCATCATCTGCCTGCGCGGCGGCTACGGCACGCCACGTCTGCTGGATCGCATCGACTTCGAACTCTTGCGGCGCAACGCCAAGCCCTTCGTCGGCTACAGCGATATCACCGCACTGCACCTGGCAATCAGCCGTTACGCGGGGTTCGTCACCTTCCACGGGCCGCTGCTAAACGCCGATCTCCTGGGCGACAAGGCACCGCCGACCGTCACCTCGTTCTTCAGCCTGCTGCACGGGCAATTGAAGGCCGGCAGTGTGCTGAGTCATCCCGAAGCCTATCCATTGACCACCGTTGAGCCCGGGATCGCCCATGGACGTTTGCTGGGAGGCAACCTATCGATCATTGCTGCAACCATGGGCACGCCTTATCAGATCGATGCCGAAGGTGTGATCCTGTTCATCGAGGACGTCAACGAGCCGCTGTACCGGATCGACCGATTGCTGACCCAGCTGCGGTTGGCCGGCACATTGCAGAAGTTGCGTGGGGTCCTGGTGGGCGACGTGGCGGGGGTGGATGGCGAGGCGTTGAATCGGTTGCTCAAGCAGACCTTCGAGCCGCTGCGGATACCGGTGCTGTCCGGCTGGCGCAGCGGGCACTGCGATCCGAACCTGACGTTGCCGATGGGCGCGTTGGTGAGCCTGGATGCGGGGGAGAAGAGGTTGGTGTTGGAGCAGGATGTGGTGGTCAGTCGGTAGTTGTTGATTGAAAGTCAGCCTTCGCGAGCAGGCTCGCTCCCACAGGAAATTGCATTTCAATGTGGGAGCGAGCCTGCTCGCGAAAGCGCTAGCCGCCATGCAGCTAATCAACGCTTACGCAGATTTTCCAGCAACTGGTGCGTCGGATACCCATCCGCCGGCCAGCCGAGCGACTGCTGGGCACTGCGGATCGCTTTGCGGGTATTGGCGCCGATGATGCCGTCGGGGTTGCCGGCATCGTATTGATGCTGGCCCAGCAGCGTCTGCAGTTCGATGCGCTCGGTGCGGCTCAAGGGCAGGTCGTCTTTTGGCCACTGACCGTCTATCAACCCTGCACCGACGAAGCGCTCCGACAGCAGGCTCACCGCCAATGCATAGGACGAAGAGTTGTTGTACTTGAGAATGGCGCGGAAGTTGTCGAATACCAGGAACGCCGGTCCACGATAGCCGGCCGGCAGCAGCAGGGCGGCCGACAGGTGTTCGCTACCGGCCGGAACCTGGCCGCCATTGGGCAGGCTGACGCCCAGTTGCAGCCATTCGGACACAGGCTTGCGGATCGCGCCGTCGGCCAAGGGGTAGTTGAACCCCTCCTTCAGCCGGACCTCGAAGCCCCACGGTTGACCGCGCTGCCAGCCGGAACTTTGCAGGTAGTGCGCGGTGGAGGCCAGGGCGTCGGTAGCGCTGCCCCAAATGTCGCGGCGACCGTCGCCGTCGAAATCCACCGCATGGGTGTTGTAGGTGGTGGGAATGAACTGGGTCTGGCCCATGGCGCCGGCCCAGGAGCCGAGCATTTTTTCCGGGGCGATATCACCCTGTTGCAGAATTTGCAGGGCGGCGATCAGTTGCGCATGGGCAAAGCCCGGGCGACGGCCTTCATAGGCCAGGGTCGCCAGGGAGTTGATCACCGACTTGGTGCCCTGGAACTGACCGAAATTGCTCTCCATGCCCCATACCGCCACAAGTGCCTGGCGATCGACGCCGTAGCGCTGTTCGATGCTTTGCAGGATCTCGGCATGTTCCTGGATCAGGCTCTGGCCCTTGCGCACCCGCAGGGGCGACAGTGCGCCATCGAGGTATTCCCACACGGGCCGGGTGAATTCCGGCTGGCTGCGATCGGCCTTGATCACGCTCATGTCGGGGCTCACGCCGATAAAGGCGCGATCGAACAGGTCGGCGCGGATCCCGGCGGCCAATGCCTCCTTGCGAAACCCGGCCTGCCATTCGGCGAAGGTCTGGGTCGGCACGATGTCCAGGTTTTCACCGGTTGGCACTACCGGCGGCAGCATGGCCGGGGCGGTCACGGCTGGAACGGTCTGGAGGGGTTGGGCATCGGCGGCGGTGGGTTTTTCTGCGCAGGCGACAAGCAGCGCGAAGCTTGTGGCGGCAATCAATTGGCGCAGTGGCCAGCGGCGGGTAAGACAAAAGGGCATGCAGGGGTCCAGAAATACAAATCAGGTGCTGACCTTATCATGGGCAGGGTGCAAAGGGCTTGTCCGGATGTTTCAAGCCGCCATAAAGCAAGAAGCCTCCCAGTTGTCAGACTGGAAGGCTTCGCGGCGGTAGCTGCCTTTACCCTTGGCGGGCCGTTCCTGACGGCTGCGGAACAGGGGCTGGGCGATGATGGACTTGGCCTTGTTGGGGCCATGCCTGGATGGCTTTTTGCTCATGGCTGGATCTCTCGTGGGGGGAGTTTTGCGCGGAGAATCATGGGGCAGAGTTGGGGAGCTGTCCAGCCCCGGCGGCCTGCTTCAATTGTCAGCAAATCGGACAAAGTTGTGGCGAGGGGATTTATCCCCGCTGGGCTGCGCAGCAGACCTGAAACCTGCCACTGCGGTGCATCAGACCGTTCGAATGGGGCCGCTTCGCGCCCCAGCGGGGATAAATCCCCTCGCCACAGGGATCACTCGGCAGGCAACGCCAGCCGCTGGCCGGCCATCAGCAGGGACAGGCGACTGAGGCTCATCCATGGCGAGCCGGCCGCCTGGCCCTTGATCTGTGCGTCGATGCGCTGGGCCTCCAGCAGCAATTGTGCCCAGCGCGGCGCCGAGTAGCGTTGCAGCGCCTTGCTCATCAGTGGCTTGCGTTTGTCCCACACCGGCGGCCGGGCCTGGCTGAAGGCTTTGTCCAGCGGTACGCCCTGGCTGTATTGCAATGACAGGTTGGCCAGCAGGCGCAGCTCCCGGGCCAGGGCCCAGAGGATCACCGGCGGCTCGACGCCTTCGCCCCGCAGGCCTTCAAGCATGCGCAGGGCGTGGGCGGCTTCGCCGTTGAGGATCGCATCGGTCAGCCCGAAGACGTCGAAACGCGCGCTGTCGGCCACGGCCGCCTGTACCGTTTCCACGGTGATCTGACCGCCCTCGGCCATCAGCTTGAGCTTCTCGATTTCCTGGGCGGCGGCCAACAGGTTGCCTTCGACCCGGGCGGCGATCAGCTCCACCGCGTCCTGGCTGGCCGACAAGCCGGCCTGGGACAGGCGCTGGCGGATCCAGCTCGGCAGTTGGCTGACGTCCACCGGCCAGATCTGCACGAACTGGGTCTGCGGACCTTCGGCCAGGGCCTTGCCCCATTTGGTCTTTTGCGCGCTGCCGTCGAGTTTCGGCAGGCTGATGAGCAGCACTGTGTCCTCTGCCGGCCGTGAGCAGTACTCGATCAGCGCGGCAGCGCCCTTGTCACCGGGCTTGCCCGAGGGCAAGCGCAGTTCCAGCAAGCGTTTTTCGGCGAACAGCGACATGCTCGCCCCGGCCTGCAGCAACGTACCCCAATCGAAACTGGCGTCGGCGGCGAACACCTGGCGTTCGTCAAAGCCTTGCTGGCGGGCGGCAGAGCGGATGGCGTCGGCGGCTTCCTGGCAGAGCAGCGGATCATCGCCACTGATGACATAGACCGGCGCGAGGGCGCCTTGCAGGTGTTTGCCGAGTTGGGCGGGGGCGAGCTTCATAAGAGAAGGCATGCGGGGCGCCGGAGCGCCCCACGAAGCTTATTCAGCCGGGATTTGCATCGGTGACTGCTGCGGGGTTTCCGCCTCAGCCTTGCGTGCCGCTTCCAGCGCCTCGGCCTCAGCCTTGGCCCGGGCGTCGGCGGTCTGCTGCAACTGTTCCAGTTGAGCCGGGCTCAGCTGTTGCAGGCGCAGCATCATGCGCTGTACAAGGTCGCGGCGCATTTCGTCACGCACCTCGGTCGACTCCTGGTCGGAACCGGCGATGTTGTTGCCATCGTGCAGGTAGACCTTTTGCACCTGAAGCTTGTCGTCCAGCAGCAACAGGTTGTTCTGGCCGCGGATCTCATAGCTCAGCACGTTGTTGAGCTCGTACTCGGCCGAACGACCGGCACCGGCGTAGCTCAGGCTGCGCTGGTTCTGTAGTTCGCGGGTCAACACCAGCTTGTACGGCGCACCGCTATAGACCTTCACTCCGCTGTTTTCCAGCGTCTCGCGCAGCATCTTCACGGTGTCGCCGTAGGCGTCACGTGCGCTGAGGTCCAGTTCCTTGATGGCCAGTTCGGTGGTGCCGGTGCCGCGCAGCTGGAAGCCACAGGCGCTCAGCAGGACCGCCAGGCCCACTACCAGCAGATTACGTTTGATCATCTTGTTGCTCCCCTTGAAACCTATGGGCCGACAGTGCGGCCCCTGCAGGTCATATTCGGCGCCCGACCCGTGGCCGGGCGCCCGATCCCATTAGCTTGCGACGATGTTGACCAGTTTGCCGGGCACGACGATCACTTTACGGATCGTCAGGCCATCGACGAAGCGCAGCACGTTTTCATTGGTCCGTGCGGCAGCTTCGACTTCTTCGCGGGTTGCAGTGGCCGGCATGTCGATCTGGCCGCGCAGCTTGCCGTTGACCTGGATGACCAGGGTCAGGCTGTCCTGCACCAGCGCGCTTTCGTCCACCACCGGCCAGCCGGCATCAATCACCGGGCCAGCGTGGCCCAGCTGATTCCACAGCTCGTGGCTGATGTGCGGCGTGATCGGAGCCAGCAACAGCGTCACGGCTTCCAGACCTTCGTGAACCAGTGCGCGATCCTGTTCGGTCGCCTGTGCGGCTTTTTCCAGCACATTCATCAGCGTCATCACCTGGGCGATGGCGGTGTTGAACTTGTGATTCTGGCCGACGTCGTGGCTGGCCTGCTTGATGGCCAGGTGGATCGAGCGGCGAATGGCTTTCTGTTCGTCGTTCAGGCTTGCGACGTCCAGTTTCCCCGGCAGGCCCTGGGTGACATGGGCCTGAGCCAGACGCCAGACGCGTTTGAGGAAGCGGTGCGAACCCTCGACGCCGGAGTCGGACCATTCCGCGCTCATGTCAGGTGGCGAGGCGAACATCATGAACAGGCGGCAGGTGTCCGCGCCGAACTGGTCGATCATCGACTGAGGGTCGACGCCGTTGTTCTTCGACTTGGCCATCTTCTCGGTGCCGCCGATTTCTACCGGCAGGCCGTCTGCGATCAGTTTGGCGCTGATGACCTTGGTTTTGCTGTCGCGTTCGAGTTCGACGTCGGCCGGGTTGAACCAGGTGTAGGCACCGTTGGCTTCGCGACGATAGTAAGTCTCGGCGACCACCATGCCCTGGGTCAGCAGGTTCTTGAACGGCTCGTTGGAGCTCACCAGGCCTTCGTCACGCATCAGCTTGTGGAAGAAGCGCGCGTAGAGCAGGTGGAGGATGGCGTGTTCGATGCCGCCGATGTACTGATCCACCGGCAACCAGTGGTCGGCGGCGGATTTTTCCACCAGGCCGCCTTCATAGTGCGGCGAGGCGTAGCGGGCGTAGTACCAGGAGGACTCGACGAAGGTGTCCATGGTGTCGGTTTCACGCTTGGCCGGTGCGCCGCATTTCGGGCAGCTGCACTCGTAGAACTCGGGCATGCGGGCCAGGGGCGAACCGGCGCCGTCGGGTACGACGTCTTCCGGCAGGACCACGGGCAGTTGATCTTCCGGCACCGGCACGTCACCGCAAGCAGAGCAATGCACGATCGGGATCGGGCAACCCCAGTAACGCTGGCGGCTGATGCCCCAGTCGCGCAGGCGGAACTGGGTGCGGGAGGCGCCCAGGCTTTTCTTGATCAGGGCCACTTCGATGGCGTCGAACGCACCGGCGAAATCCAGGCCGTCGAATTCGCCGGAGTTGATCAGCTCACCGTGTTCACCGTAGGCGTCCTGCCAGGGGGCAGGGGTCTGGTCACCGGCACTGGTGCGGACCACGGTCTTGACCGGCAGGTTGTACTTGTGGGCGAATTCGAAATCGCGCTCGTCGTGGGCCGGTACCGCCATTACAGCGCCATCGCCGTAATGCATCAGGACGTAGTTGGCGACCCACACCGGGAGTTTTTCACCGGTCAGTGGGTGTTCGACGAACAGCGAGGTTGGCACGCCTTTCTTTTCCTGGGTGGCGACATCGGCTTCGGCGACGCTGCCGCCCTTGCATTCGGCAATGAATGCCTGCAACGCGGGATCGCTCTGTGCCGCCAGGGTCGCCAGATGATGCTCGGCGGCCACGGCCACATAGGTGGCGCCCATCAGGGTGTCCGGACGGGTAGTGAAGACTTTCAGGGTGCCGGCTTCGCCGATGGAGGCGACGTCGTACGGGAACTGCACTTCCATGCCCCGGGACTTGCCGATCCAGTTGCGTTGCATGGTCTTGACCTGCTCGGGCCAGCCGGTCAGTTCGTCAAGGCTCTCCAGCAGCTCATCCGCGTAGGCGGTGATCTTGAAGTAGTACATCGGGATTTCGCGCTTTTCGATCAGCGCGCCGGAACGCCAGCCGCGACCGTCGATCACTTGCTCGTTGGCCAGTACGGTCTGGTCCACCGGGTCCCAGTTCACGGTGCCGTTCTTGCGGTAGATCACGCCTTTTTCGAACAGGCGGGTGAACAGCCACTGCTCCCAGCGGTAGTAGTCGGGCTTGCAGGTGGTGACTTCGCGGGACCAGTCCACCGCCAGGCCCAGGCTGCGCAGCTGGGACTTCATGTAGGCGATGTTTTCGTAGGTCCACTTGGCAGGCGCCACGTTGTTCTTCATCGCGGCGTTTTCCGCCGGCATGCCGAAGGCGTCCCAACCCATGGGTTGCAGGACATTCTTGCCTTGCATGCGCTGGTAGCGGGAGATCACGTCGCCGATGGTGTAGTTGCGCACGTGCCCCATGTGCAGCTTGCCGCTGGGGTAAGGGAACATCGACAGGCAGTAGTAGGTTTCCTTGCCTGGCTGTTCACTGACTTCAAAGGACTTTTGCTCGTCCCAGAACGACTGGGCGGCGGCTTCGATTTCACGGGGCTGATAGTGTTCGTGCATGGCTACTTTTGTACTGAATGGGGTGGCCCAATCCTCTTCGTTGCCATGCTGGACGCAGACGACGCCGAATGCGGCGCTTTCGATGCCCAGCGGAGCTGGAAGTGGAGTTACAGGAAGCGCCGTAGCATACATGACCGCACTCCGCCGAGGGAAACCCTGATTGCGTGTCGGGCAGTGTCGACAGCCGGCGCCGCTGGGCGTTCAGGGCCGTTGGTCGCGGCGTCCTGCCGGTTTGCCCAACGAAGCTAAGCTTCTCAATGGGGAGTGAGTCTTATCTTCAATGAGGTGAGGGATGGTTGAATCACAACGAAAAGTCGCTACACCGGAGTTGTATGAAAAACTGATCGATCGTCTCGGGGTGGCCCTGGACGCTGCAAGAACCGCCGGACGCTTGCGTGATGAACGTCCGGCAGAGCTGGAGCTGCGTGGCTTGAGCCCCGCAGAGTTCGAACTGGTCAAGGCTTACCTCGAACAGGTCGGACATCAGGCCCGCACAAGCGGGGCCCAGGTACTCCAGCGTCTTGATGCGCCCCATTCGGCCAAGGTTGTCTGGCTCAAGGATCGGACGCCCGACAAGGATGCTGTAAAAGTCCGGTCACTGCAGTTCAAGTAAAGCCGGATTCACGGGTTTCGCTTCTTTGGTCCAAGCTTTTGATTCAGGCTTCTTTCGAATCTGTTGTCGCTTTGCGTCAACCCACCTAGGCTTCGGGCATCTATGGAGATGCCCGATGCCGTTTCGCTATTTCATCAAACAACTGTTACTGCCGCCCGGCATTCTTTTGCTGCTGCTGGCGCTTGCCTGGTGGTGGCGCAACTCCCGGCCGCGCCTGGCCCGGCTGTGTTTTATCGCCGGGTTGGGTGGTTTCTGGCTGATGAGCCTGCCCGTCGTGGTGCAATGGAGTGCCAGGATGCTGGAGCGTGAGCCGCCGCTGCCGAGCAGCGAGTGGGCGAGCCTGGCCCAGCGTGCCGATGCCATCGTGGTGCTGGGCGCGGGCCGCGAACGCGGTGACCGGGCCTGGGGCGCCGACCAACCCACCGGCATCGGGCTGGAGCGCCAGCGTTATGCGGCGCGGCTGGCCAAGGCGTCGGGGTTGCCCGTGCTGACCACCGGCGGCTTGCACTACGGCACGCCGCCCAGTGAGGCGAAGCTGATGGCCGATTCGCTGCGGGACGATTTCGGCGTCACCGTGCGCTGGCAAGAGGGACGCAGCCGCACCACCTGGGAAAACGCGCAGATGAGCGCCGAGATTTTGCTGCCGGAAGGGATCCGTCGTGTCGTGGTGGTAACCCAGGCGGGGCACATGCCGCGAGCGGTCTGGAGTTTCCAGCGATCCGGGTTTGAAGTGGTACCGGCGCCGGTGGGCTTCCTGGGGCAGGACAATGCCCGGCCGCTGGGCGGCTGGATGCCGGAGTTCAAGTCGATCTGGCAGTCGGGGCAGTTGATGAATGAGGCGGTGGGGTTGGTGGGGTATTGGGTGTTCTATCGTTAGCGGCTCAGAGGCGAGACTGTCCTTGTGGCGAGGGGATTTATCCCCGCTGGGGCGCGAAGCGCCCCCATTCAACCTGCCTGATACACCGCAGCGTCAGGTTTTTGGGACTGCTTCGCAGCCCAGCGGGGATAAATCCCCTCGCCACAAATGCGTTCACACAAACTTGGGGGGCGCGCGCTTCAGACCGTCTTGGCTATCCGGCTCGTCACCAACGCCCAGCCCAACAGCAACACGCACAGGATGATCAACGGCCACGAGCGCCATTGCAGGTACGGCGTCAGGTCATGCATCGGCACCACTTCGCCGTACAGGATGCCGCGTTCGAATTGCGGGATCCGCGCGGTGATCTGGCCGAAGGGGTTGATCAGGCCGGTCACGCCGTTGTTGGTGGCGCGGATCATCCAGCGGCCGGCTTCCAGGGCGCGCATCTGGGCCATCTGCAGGTGCTGCAGCGGGCCGATCGAGGTGCCGAACCAGGTGTCGTTGCTGATGGTCAGCAGCAGGTCGCTGCGCGCCGAGAGGCTGGCGGCAAACTCCGGGTACACCACTTCATAACAGATGAACGGCGCGATCTGGTAACCCTTGGCTTGCAGCAACGGCTGATCGGCCGGGCCCCGGGCGAAGTCCGACATGGGCAGGTCGAAGAAGGCGATCAGGCCGCGCAGCAGGTCCTGCAAGGGCACGTACTCACCGAACGGCACCAGTTTCTGCTTCAGGTAGGTGCCGTCACCTTCGCCGGTCACGGTGATGCCGTTGAAGTAGCGCTTTTCATGCCGCACCAGTTGGCGAATCGGCACGCCGGTGATCAGCGCCGAATGCCGCTCGGCGGCGAAGCTGCCCATCATGTCCAGGTAGCCCTGGGCAGACTCCTTGAGTACCGGGACCGCGGTTTCCGGCCAGATCAGCAGGTCGACGCGCTTGGAGGTGAAGCTCATGTCGCGGTACAGCGCCAACTGCGCGTTGAGCTGCTCCGGATCCCACTTCATGCTTTGCTCGATGTTGCCCTGGATGGCGGCGACGCTGAGCGGCTCGCCCGAGGGGCTGGTCCAGGCATGGCCCTTGAGCGCCATACCGGCCACCCACGGGCCGATCAGCAGGGCCACGCCCGCCGCGATGAAGCCTTTGCGTGCGGCGCGGAGCAAGCGGGGGGTGTTGTACAGCAGCGCGGCGGTCAGGGCCAGGGTGAAGGAAATCAGCCACATCCCACCCACCGGCGCGAGGCCAGACAGGGGGCCATCGAGCTGGCTGTAACCGGAATAGAGCCACGGGAAGCCCGTGAGGAACCAGCCGCGGAAGGCTTCCTGGCCCAGCCACAGCGCGGCGAATGCCAGGGCGTCGGCCAGCGGGGCTTCGTTGCGCCGCAGCCAGCGTGCCCAAAGCCAGGCGGGCAGGGCGAAAAACCAGGCGACAGCGGCCACGAACAGTAGCATTAACAGCCCGGCGAGCAGCACCGAGGCGCCACCGAAGTTATGGATGCTGACGTAGATCCAACTGGTGCCGGCGCCAAACAGGCCAAAGCCGAAGCACCAGCCGCGGCCCAGGGCCTGGCGCGGCGAGAGTTCGCGCAGCCCGGCATAGAACAGCCCGACCGCCAGCAATGCCAGCGGCCAGATGTCGAACGGCGCCAGGGCCAGGGTGGTGATCGCACCGGCCGCCACGGCCAGCAGGTTACCGGGCCAGCCGGGGCGGGTTATCCAGCGCATGTGTGTCCTTAGCGGTCTCGCAGGGGTTATCGGGCAATGGGCGACAGGCGCAGCAGGTGGATCCGGCGGCTGTCGGCGTTCAGGATGCGGAAGCGCCAGGAACCGATTTCCGTGGTTTCGTTGCGCTTGGGCAGGTGCCCGAAAGCACTCATCACCAGGCCGCCGACGGTGTCGAATTCGTCGTCGGAGAATTGGCTGTCGAAGAATTCGTTGAAGTTCTCGATCGGCGTCAGGGCCTTGATCAGGAAATCGCCGCTGGGCAGTGGCTTGATGTAGCTGTCTTCCTCGACGTCATGCTCGTCCTCGATGTCGCCGACGATCTGCTCGAGCACGTCCTCGATGGTGACCAACCCGGCCACGCCGCCGTACTCGTCGATGACAATGGCCATGTGGTTATGGTTGGCGCGGAACTCGCGCAGCAGCACGTTCAGGCGCTTGGACTCGGGCACGAAGGTGGCCGGGCGCAGCAAGTCCTTGATATTGAAGCTGTCGCCGTTCTCCTGAAGGATCAGTGGCAGCAGATCCTTGGCCAGCAGCACGCCCATGACGTCATCATGGCTCTCGCCGACCACCGGGTAGCGCGAATGGGCGGAGTCGACCACGGCAGGCAGGAATTCGCGGGGTGTCTGGGTCGCCTTGATGCTGACCATCTGCGAGCGCGGGACCATGATGTCCCGTACCTGCAGGTCAGCGACCTGGATGGCGCCTTCGACGATGGCCAGCGCTTCGCTGTCCAACAGTTTGTTCTGGTGTGCATCGCGCAGCAGCTCCAGCAGCTCCTGGCGGTTTTTCGGCTCATGGGCAAAAGCCTGGGTGAGCTTGCCCAGCCATGACTTCTGCCCGTTGCTCGATCGATCTTCGCTCATAGCGATTACTCTGAATCCTTTGTCGTTACAGGTTGATGTATCAATGTTCGTCGCCGGCGTAGGGATCGGCATGACCCAGCTCTGCTAGCAACGTTCGTTCCAGTGCTTCCATTTCTTCGGCTTCGTCATCTTCAATATGGTCGTAACCGAGCAGATGCAAGCAGCCGTGAATGACCAGATGGGCCCAGTGGGCCTCGCAAGGTTTGCCTTGTTCCGTGGCTTCACGCTCCACCACCGGGACGCAGATCACCAGGTCCCCCAGCAGCGGGATGTCGAGCAGTTCGTCGGGCACGTCGGCGGGGAAGGACAGCACGTTGGTCGCGTAGTCTTTCTGGCGCCAGGTATGGTTCAGTTCGCGGCCTTCGGGTTCGTCCACCAGGCGGATTGTCAGTTCCGAGTCGGCGCTGCGCTGGCGCAGGGCCAGCTCGCACCACTGGCGGAACTGGGCTTCGCTGGGGACGGCGTGCTCGCTGGCCAGTTGCAGGTCAAGTTCAAGCATCTTGGCGGCTGCCTTTGCTTTCCTGCTGGTCCTCGGCGCGCTGTTCGAAGCGCTCGTAGGCTTCGACGATGCGTTGCACCAACGGATGGCGCACGACGTCCTTGGGCAGGAAATGCGTGAAGCTGATGCCCGGCACATCCTTGAGCACCTGGATCACATGGTTCAGCCCGGACTTGGTGCCACGGGGCAGGTCGACCTGGGTGATGTCCCCGGTGATGACGGCGGTGGAGCCGAAGCCGATCCGGGTCAGGAACATTTTCATTTGCTCCACCGTGGTGTTCTGGCTTTCGTCGAGGATGATGAAGCTGTTGTTCAGGGTCCGGCCACGCATGTAGGCCAGTGGCGCGACTTCGATGACCTGGCGTTCGATCAGCTTGGCGACGTATTCGAAGCCGAGCATTTCATACAGCGCGTCATAGAGTGGGCGCAGGTACGGGTCGATCTTCTGGGCCAGGTCGCCGGGCAGGAAGCCGAGTTTTTCCCCGGCTTCGACCGCCGGCCGCACCAGCAGGATGCGTCGCACCTGTTCGCGTTCCAGGGCATCGACCGCGCAAGCCACGGCCAGGTAGGTCTTGCCGGTACCGGCCGGGCCGATACCGAAATTGATGTCGTTGCCGAGGATTTCCTTCACGTAGCGCTGCTGATTCAAGCCGCGAGGGCGAATCATGCCTTTCTTCGTGCGCAGGGCCACGGCGGGCTCCGCGGGGGCGTGGTTGTTGAGCTCTTCGACAGCCGACTCCTGCAGGAACAGGTGGACGGTGTCCGGCGACAGCTCGCTCCCCTTGGTTTCCCGGTAGAGGCGGCGCAGCAGGTTTTCCGCGGAGGTGGTGTGCTTGGGTTCGCCGATCAGCTCGAACTGGTTTCCGCGGTTGCGGATCTCGATGGCCAGGCGCTGTTCGATCAAGCGCAGGTGCTCGTCGAATTGCCCGCACAGATTGGCGAAGCGGCGAGCCTCAAAGGGCTCGAGAATGAAACGATGAGGTTCGATGGGTGCGTTCAAGGTCGTTTTTAGCCGCCCGGGGGCAATTGAGATGAAATCAAGGATAACGCCAGTAGGCTGGGTGCGAAAGGTCTTAAGCAGGGCAATCTGATCACAGGGCTTGGCGTGGTCATTGTGGGAGCGAGCTTGCTCGCGATGAGGGCGTCACATTCAACACAGATGCTGAGTATTAAACCGCCATCGCGAGCAAGCTCGCTCCCACAGGGCATTGAGGTGTTATTGGATCAACGAGCCGCGCAGCGAGTGCGGTTGCGCGGCGTCGATGTGCACGTCGGCGAACTGGCCGATCAGCGCCGGAGTGTCGCAGCGGAAATTGACGATCCGATTGTTTTCGGTCCGGCCTTGCAGTTCACCCGGGTCTTTTTTCGAGTAATCGGTGACCAGGATCCGTTGGACGGAGCCGACCATTTGTCGGCTGATCTCGAAACCTTGCTGGTTCAGGCGGTGTTGCAAGGCGTTGAGCCGTTCTTTTTTCAGTTCTTCGGGGGTGTCGTCCGCCATGTCGGCCGCCGGGGTGCCGGGGCGCTGGCTGTAGACGAACGAGTAGGAGAAGTCGAAACCGACGTCTTCGATCAACTTCATGGTCTGCTGGAAGTCTTTCTCGGTTTCGCCGGGAAAGCCGACGATGAAGTCCGAGCTGATGCAGATCCCCGGCACCGCCGCCCGCAGTTTGCGCAGCTTGGATTTGTATTCCAATGCCGTGTGGTTGCGCTTCATGGCTGCCAGGATCCGGTCGGAGCCCGACTGCACCGGCAAGTGCAGGTGCTTGACCAGCTCCGGGACCTCGGCATGGGCGCGGATCAGGCTGTCGGAGAACTCCAGCGGATGGGAGGTGGTGTAGCGAATGCGGTCGATGCCGTCCACCGCCGCCACCACCCGGATCAGTTCGGCGAGGTCCGCCAGGCGTCCGTCGTGGGTCAGGCCGCGATAACCGTTGACGTTCTGTCCCAGCAAGGTCACTTCCCGCACGCCGTTTTCCGCCAGGTGGATGATCTCGGCGATCACGTCGTCGAAGGGCCGGCTGACTTCTTCGCCCCGGGTGTAGGGCACCACGCAGAACGTGCAGTACTTGCTACAGCCTTCCATGACCGAGACATAGGCGCTCGGGCCATCGATACGCGGCTCGGGCAGGTGGTCGAATTTTTCGATTTCCGGGAACGAAACGTCCACTTGCGGCAGCCTGGTGACACGCGCCGCGTCGATCATCTCCGGCAGGCGGTGCAGGGTCTGCGGGCCGAAGACCACGTCCACATACGGCGCACGGTCCCGAATGGCGGCGCCTTCCTGGCTGGCCACGCAACCGCCCACGGCGATGACCATCTCCGGATTGGCCAGCTTCAGTTCGCGCCAGCGGCCGAGCTGGGAATAGACCCGGTCCTGGGCGCGTTCGCGGATCGAACAGGTGTTGAGCAGGATCACGTCCGCGTCTTCGGCGCGTGCGGTGACTTCCAGGGCCTGGTGCTCACCCAGCAGATCGACCATGCGCGAGCTGTCGTACTCGTTCATCTGGCAACCGTGGGTTTCGATGTAAAGCTTCTTGGCCATGGACGGGTCATCACGTGATTCAAAGAACCGCGCATTATAGGGAACAAGTCCCGCGGTTCCTACCGCTGTGCGAGCAGTGGCTATGCTATAGTTCGCGCCCTCATTTTTACCTGCCGATGTGTTTCGCCCGCCATGACCAAACGTGAAGCTCCAATCTACAAGGTGATTTTCCTCAACCAGGGCCAGGTGTTCGAAATGTACGCCAAGCAGATCTATCAGAGTGATCTGTGGGGCTTCCTGGAAGTGGAAGAGTTCGTCTTTGGCGAGCGCACGCAAGTGGTCGTCGACCCGAGCGAAGAAAAGCTCAAGGCGCAGTTCGAAGGCGTGGTGCGCAGCTTCGTGCCGATGCACTCGATCGTGCGCATCGACGAAGTCGAGCGCCTGGGTACGCCGAAAATCAGCGAAGCCCGGGGAACGGTCGGCAATGTGATGCCGTTTCCGATGCCGATGCCGGAAAAGTAAATCTGGCCTTTGTGGCGAGGGGATTTATCCCCGCTGGGGCGCGAAGCGGCCCTGACCCTGCCACTTCGATATTTCTGGTTGGCTTCAAGTTTTCTGGGGCTGCTGCGCAGCCCAGCGGGGATAAATCCCCTCGCCACAAGGGGCCGTCAGGGTAAGGGCGAGAAAGGCGTACGCCCATCGGCGTTCTGCAGTTCCATCAGGTATTTTCGGAAGATCTGCCCCAGCACCTGGGTCGCCACTTCCAGTTCGGCACGGGGCATCTGCTCGGCGACTTCGTCGGCGGTGTCCAGCGCATCTTCGGCGCCATTGACCGCCGCCATCTTCAGCACGATGTAGGCCTGGACGTTGTTGGCAGGTACGCCTTCGCCATGAAAGAACATGCCGCCCAGCTTGAATTGCGCCTGGGCATGGCCTTGCAGCGAGGCTTTTTCGAAATAGTTGAGGGCTTGCTTGAGGTCGCGCGGCGCAGACTTGCCTTCGTAGTAGAACTCACCCAACTCGTATTGTGCTTGTGCATCGCCTGCATCCGCCGCTTTTTGACAGGCGTCGAGGGCTGGTGCGAGATCTTGTGGCTGGGTGTTGAGCGTGCAACGGCCCATCGCCGGGATCAACAACGAGTTACCGCCTGCCTGTGCGTTCGCGAGCAGCGGCTGAAGGAGCAACAGGCAGCCCAGGGCAAGGGTGCGGCCGGTGCGGTTCATGGGAATCGACTTACCTCTGAGGGGCGCGCGGACCCTCCGGGGGATCCAATAAGCGCGCATTATGAAATAAGCAGGGGCTTCCTTACAAAGTCTTTACTCGTTTTTCTGCTGCCAGAGCGTGTCGATGGCTGCTTTATAGATCAATACGTAGGAAAAGAGGCGAGGCTTGTCGGTAATCACTGACGCTGGTGTCAGCCAGCGTCAGTTATCCACAGGTTTATTTCATTGCGGCGAAGGCTCGCTCAGCGGCGTCGAGGGTGATCTTCAGCTCGGCCTCGCCATGGGCGATGGAAGTGAAGCCGGCCTCGAACGCACTCGGTGCCAGGTAAACGCCGCCTTCGAGCATCAGGTGGAAGAAACGCTTGAAGCGATCCGCGTCGCTGGCCATCACGTCTTCGAAGGTCACGATGTCGTCGGCGCCACTGAAATACAGGCCGAACATGCCGCCGGCCTGGGTGGTCACGAACGGGATGCCGGCGGCGTCGGCGCGAATCTGCAGGCCGTCGAGCAGGCGGGTGGTAAAATCGGTCAGCTCGGCATGGAAGCCCGGGCGGCTGATCAGGCGCAGCGTGGTCAGGCCGGCGGCCATGGCCAGTGGGTTGCCCGACAGGGTGCCGGCCTGGTAGACCGGGCCCAGTGGCGCGATGCATTCCATGATGGCGCGCTTGCCGCCGAAGCAGCCCACCGGCATGCCGCCGCCGATGATCTTGCCGAAGGTGCTCAGGTCCGGCGTCACGCCGTAATGGGCCTGGGCGCCACCGAGGGCGACACGGAAACCGGTCATCACTTCGTCGAAGATCAGGACCACGCCGTGTTTGTCGCACAGGCTGCGCAAGCCTTCGAGGAAGCCCGGCGCCGGCGGTACGCAGTTCATGTTGCCAGCCACTGGCTCGACGATGATGCAGGCCACTTCCTGGCCGACGTCAGCGAGCATCTTCTCGACTTCTTCGAGGTCGTTGAACGGCAGGGTCAGGGTGTGTCTGGCGAACGCCGCCGGCACGCCGGCGGAACTCGGTACGCCCTGGGTCAATGCGCCGGAACCGGCCTTGACCAGCAGGCTGTCGGAGTGGCCGTGGTAGCAACCTTCGAACTTGATGATGCTGTCACGACCGGTGTAGCCCCGGGCCAGGCGGATCGCGCTCATGGTCGCCTCGGTGCCGGAGCTGACCATGCGCACCATCTCCATCGACGGCACGAGGGAGCAGACCAGGTCGGCCATCTCGGTTTCCATGGCGGTCGGGGCGCCGTAGGACAGGCCGTGCTCCAGTTGCTTGCGCACGGCATCCAGCACGTCCGGGTGGCTGTGGCCCAGGATCATCGGACCCCACGAGCCCACGTAATCCACGTAGCGCTTATCGTCTTCGTCCGTTACGTACGCGCCTTCGGCGTGTTTGAAGAACAACGGGGTGCCGCCGACGCTCTTGAACGCACGGACGGGCGAGTTCACACCGCCGGGGATATGTTTCTGGGCGTTGGCAAACAGGGTTTCGGAACGGGACATGGTCGGTCTCTCGAAAACGGAAATTATTTGATCTTCAACAGATCGTTGAATGCGCGGGCGCGGCGCGTCACTTCCTGAGTGCTGTCGGCGCCGAACAGGCCATGGACCACGGCCAGCAGATCGACGCCGTGGGCCACCAGCGGGGTGGCGTTGTCCAGGGTGATGCCGCCGATGGCGCACACCGGTACATGCAGTTTGAGGCGGGCCTGGTCGAGCAGTTCAAGGTTCGCACTGGGCGCGCCGGGCTTGGTGTTGGAGTTGAAGAAGCGGCCGAAGGCGACGTAGCTCGCGCCCTCGGCGGCGGCCTGTGCGGCCAGGTCCAGGCTGGAGTGGCAGGTGGACCCGATGATCGCCTTGTGCCCGAGCAATGCCCGTACCGGCGCCAGCGGCCCATCGGTCTGTCCCAGGTGCACACCGACGCCCAGGCGCGCGGCCAGTTCGGCGTCGTCGTTGATGATCAGTTGGGTTTTGTAGCGCTCGCACAGGTCGCGCAGGGCTTCGGCTTCCCGCAGGCGCCGGGCCTCGTCGCTGCTTTTATCGCGGTATTGCAGCAGGGTGACGCCGCCTTCCAGCGCCGCTTCTACATAGGCGAGGAATTTGCCGGCCAGCAACTGGCTATCAGTGATGGCATAGAGGCCACGTAATTTCATTCCACAGCCCTCCGGCGTACAGGCAAAGATGTTACGAACAGAAATCCAGCGGCAGGCGGCGTGGAACGAACTGGCCTTTGCCCAGTTGTTCGGCGTCGCGCAGGGTCCGCCAGGTGTAGTCCAGGGCTGTGCGCACGGCGCTGGCGAGCTGTTCGCCCTGGGCCAGTCGACCGGTCAGGGCGCTGGCCAGGGTGCAGCCGGAACCATGGTAGCTGCCGGGCAAGCGCTGGCAGGTGAATGTCTCGCGGCGACCGTCACGGCTGTACAGGCGATTATGGACTTCATGTTCGTCGCCATGCCCGCCGGTGATCAACAGGTGCTTGACGAAGGGCAGCAGTTTTTCCGCGCACTCGTCGGCGCTGCCCTCGGGCAGCTCGGCGAGGATGCGGGCTTCCGGCAGGTTCGGGGTGGCGATGATCGCCAGGGGCAGCAAGCGTTCACGCATGGCGTAGCCGACTTCATCCTTGCCCAGTCGCCCGCCACCGCCGGCGCGCAGTACCGGGTCGCAGACCATGGGCAGGTGCGGATGCGCCTGGAGCAGTTCGACCACCGTGTCGACCATCTCCAGGGAGCCGAGCATGCCCAGCTTGACCGCGGCGACCGGCGAATCGTTGAGCACGGCATTGGCTTGGGCCAGGACCCACTCGCGATCGAGTACACGGAAGTCGCTCACGTTCACCGTGTCTTGCACGGTCAGCGCGGTAACGGCCGGGGCGGCGTGGCAACCCTGGGCAAGCAGGGCTTCGATATCTGCCTGCAAGCCGGCGCCACCACTGGGATCATGGCCGGAGAGACAGAGGACAACGGGGCGAGAGCTGTAGATATTCATGGTGCGCGAGCTTACCACCAAACCCCTTCGGTCGGCGCCACCGATAAATTTCCCCGTCACGGGGAGAACGATGTTCCAGGGTTGCGCGACAACCTGACCAAAGCAACAGCTCTATCTCAATGCTTTACTCTGGAATGCCCGTTCTAGAGCCTTCTTCGAAAGAAATTTCAATGGTGCAAATTGGCCATCAACGGCTATGCTAAGGATGGATCCAACTCATAACAGGTAATGCCGGTTTTACGTCTACTCAGGGAATGGGGGGCTTCCTGACTCAACCGGACAGGCCACGCTGGGGCTTAAATGCGCTATTTGCTGATGTTGCTGCTGTGCTTGTCCCCCTTGGCAAGCGCCCTCGAATTCGACGAATTCACCCAAAGCCTGCCCCTGGGCCAGGCGCTGCAAGTGTTCGAAGACGCCAACGGCACCGCCACCATCGACGACGTGCTGGCGGAGGCTGCAACCGGTCGCTTCAAACCCCACGACAAGGAAACCCTGAACGCCGGTTACTCGCGGTCGGCGTTCTGGCTGAAGATCGACCTGCACTACCGCCCCCACAATGTGAATGCCCAGCGCACCTGGTTGCTGGAGCTGGCCTATCCGCCATTGGATCACCTTGATCTGTATCTGCCTGATGCCGATGGCGTTTATCGCCTGGTTCGGCAGACCGGCGATGCGCTACCGTTCAGTGCCCGGGAGATTCGTCAGAACAGCTACCTGTTCAGCCTGGATTTTCTCGCCGATCAGCGCCAGACCGTTTACCTGCGCCTGCAAAGCCAGGGGTCGATCCAGGCACCGCTGACGCTGTGGTCCAGCACTGCTTATCTTGAACAACAACCGGTGCGCCTGTACGTGCTGGGGATCATCTATGGCGTGCTGCTGGGCATGCTGGTGTACAACCTGTTCATCTACCTGAGCGTGCGGGACACCAGTTACCTCTATTACATCGTTTATATCGCCTCGTTCGGCCTGTACCAGTTGTCGGTCAACGGTGCCGCGGCCGAGTATTTCTGGCCGGACAACCCTTGGTGGACCAACGCCGCGACACCATTCTTCATCGGCTGCGCGGGCTTGTTCGGCAGCCAGTTTGCCCGCAGTTTCCTGCAAACCGCTCAACACAGCAGCTGGCTTGATCGCCTGTTGCTGGCTCTGATGGTATTCAGTGCGGTGGTGGTGGGCCTGTCGCTGATGGCCAGTTACGCCCTGGCATTGCGTCTGGCGACGGCGCTGGCGCTGGTGTTCACAGTGGTGATTTTTGCCGCCGGACTGCTCGCCTGGTGGCGCGGGCTTAGGGTGGCGCGTTATTTCATCATCGCCTGGTCGGCGTTTTTGCTGGGGGGCATCGTCAACACCCTGATGGTGCTGGGTTATCTGCCGAACGTATTCCTGACCATGTACGCCAGCCAGATCGGCTCGGCCATTGAAGTGGCATTGCTGTCCCTGGCCCTGGCCGACCGCATCAACGCCATGCGCGAACAACAGGCCCAGACCCTGCTGGACGCCGGGCAGAAGCTGGAATTGCTCAACCAGCAACTGGCCCACGGCAACAAGCTCAAGGACGAGTTCCTCGCGACCCTGACCCACGAGCTGCGCACGCCCATGAATGGCGTGATCGGCTCGCTGGAGTTGATGGAAACCGTCGAGATGGACGAGGAACTGACCCAATACCAACAGACCGCCGCCGGTTCGGCGCGGGACATGATGCGTATGGTCAACGGCATGCTCACCCTCACTGAGTTGCAGGCCGGCAAGCTCAAGGTCAATCCGAAGCCGTTCAGCCT